>CAZKCG010000011.1:0-115739 GCA_964551445.1 uncultured bacterium
ATATGAACAGAATCAAGATATGAACCGGAATCGGGAGAAGAAAGCGGAGTTTTAACAGTTGCCATTTTTCTACCTCTATTCTATGTGAGCGCCCGAAAGCGCCCACATATTATATTTACTGTTTTGTTATACCTTTTGAAGAAATGTAAAGAACACGATTGAAACGGCGAGTTATACCATCATTACAGAAGCCGAAAGACTCTGTAAAAAGGGCTTCGAATTTCGGTTTGAGATCGGCGCGGGTAAGATCGGCGGGAACGCCATTGAAAACAACCTGTATTTTAAGAGGTTGCATAGTTCTTTCGCCCGGGTCGTTCTGTTTTAATTGCTTGATCTCAACAAGAACGGAAACCTTTTTAACATCGGTCTTAAATTCCGTTGCGGGAGCAAGGCCGAGGAAGGCGGGAAAATTAACCTTGGACACCGTTACTTTCGCGATATCGCGACCGGCTGAACCGTTGCCGTATATTCCGTCGAGAAAATCAGCTATAGCGGTTACACGGTCACGGAGCGCGGGAAGTGTCATATTATCAGCGTCAAGACCAAGTTGAACTTGATTTGCCGTATTAAGTATTGATTTGCCATCGGAACCGTTAAAAACGGCATAACCGAGATCACGAATATCGACTTGACCAGAACCGGCACCGCCACCATAACCGCCAGTTTCACCGCCGCCACCAGAAGAAATAACATAAGAACAGACCAAAGGAGACGAAGGCAAACGACCATCAAAAAGATTTTGAGATACAGCGCGAACGCTTAAATTGACTGATTGAGTAACGAAATAAACGGGAGCAAGTTCATCTAAAGTAACATAACCGCCACCATCAACGGAAATTTCAAGATTAACATCGGGATCAGAGGCAAAAAAAGCAACTTCGAAAGGAACGGCGGAAGAAAAACCAGATAAAGGACTGGCGGTAGGAATACCTAATTGAATTGGCTCGGAGGGGCCGATAGTATAAGTATTGATAACGGGAATAGAATCTTCACGAGCATCAGGCAAATTCGAAGTACAAAGAACACCGAGAGTTATAGAATAGGTAATAGTATAATAAGGAAAATTGTGAAGAAGATAAGGGCCGCCATCAATTGATATTTTAAATCCTACATTAGAATCGGGAGAAGAAAAATAAACGTCAAAAGATGAAGAATGAGTAACGGAAGAAGGATTAACAACGGGAGAAGATAAAATCTCACCACCGGTTTCACCGCCACCGCCGCCACCGGTTGTAGAGCCGTTTAAATCGAAGGTATCGACTATTGTATCAGAATTTTCAAAACCGGAAGCAACGACATAAGCCGTAATTGTTGTTAAAATAGCAGGGTCTAATGTCATAACAACAATAGTATCATAAGTATCAAAATTAATGCCGTCAGTAGAAGCATATAAAGTACACGGCATAGGCTGATCGGTTTTAATACGAACAGAAGGAAAATCGGGATCGGGAAGAAATGTAAAGACGGGATTAATACACTTAGACATGTTATACCTCTTTTATGCGGATGTGAAGACGAAACAACACACCCGCATATTTTAATTATTACTGTTTTGTCATACCCTTGGAACCCGTATAAAGTATACGGTTGAAACGGCGAGTGGTACCATCATCGCAGAAACCGAAAGACTCGGTAAAGAGTGCTTCCAGTTTCGGTTTGAGGTCTGTGCGCGTTACATCGGCGGGAACGCCAACGAAAACAACCTGTACTTTGAAAGGCTGTATTATACGAAGGCCGGCGGCGTTCTGTTTGATCTGTTTGATCTCAACGAGAACGGAAACTTTTTTGACGTCGGTCTTAAATTCCGTTGCGGGAGCGAGGCCGAGAAAGGCGGGGAAATTGATTTTTCCAACCGTTACTTTTGCGGTATCGCGACCGGCTGAACCGTTGCCATATATGCCGTCGAGAAAATCGGCTATAGCGGTTACGCGGTCACGGAGCGCGGGAAGCGTCATATTTTCAGCGTCGAGACCAAGCTGAACCTGTTCAGCGGTATTAAGGCATGATTTGCCATCCGAACCGTTAGAGACCGAGTACCCGAGATTTCTTATATCTATGGACATGATTATACCTCACTTTTTTTATTTTATTTTTGCAGTTATTCGTTATTCGGTCTTATTTCTCTTTGATCTCTTTTTTGAAGAGTTTTGAGGTTATGCGAACGAAGCGCTTCATATCGTTATCATCGGCATCTTTAAGGGGCGTTGCGCCGTCTTCCGAGCAATAGCCGAGGGCGATATTGAGGTATGCTTCGATAGCAGTTAAAGTTTCGGTATCGGTTTTTGAATCCGGAACGCCAACGAATGTGAATAACTGTTTGATCGGGTTAATGTGTCCGTTATCTTCACGGACTTCGCAGTATACCGCGCATTTATTGACCGGAACGGCGGGAACATTGTTTGCAACGCGCGAGTACATCGGAAGATTGATCTTTGTTACTTTAACTTCTGTGCCGGTTAAAGCATAGATTTCATTGAGAAGGGTCGCAATTGCGTCGAAACGGTCAAGGAGAGGGCCGAGAGTTTCAGCGGCTGAATCAGCCGAAAGGTAAAGTTCGGGGAGGACATTCAACAGGGTTGAACCGTCTTTTCCGTTAACTACTACGTAACCAGCGTCGATTTTGTCGATAGGGCCGGCGAAAACATTTGAAGCAGAAGACATGAGGAACATGACGAGAGCAACTACTACGAGAATTGAACTTGAAGTGAACATTAAAATCACTACTCCTTTTTTATTTTATATCCTGCAGGGATATCAAAAACTTAATGCCAGTTTACCGGCTTGAATATCAGGAATGAAATTATCAAGGCATCTTTTGACAAGACCTAAAAGTTTTTCGGAACCTTGCGAAAATAGAAATCCAGCATTTTTGAAACGCCACTTGAAGCCCCACGAACGGCAAAGCGATTTATAATATTTTCGCAAAGTTCTGATTATACGAGATACATAAAAAATATCTTCCGAAGCGGTTTCAATAAAAATACTTTCATGCTTTAAAATACCACGGGAACAAGACCAAAAACGACCGACATTATTAAACTCTGTGGGGACAGTTTTTTGATCTATTTTTTTAAGATAATCCGAAAAATAACTAAAAACTGATTTCCTTATTAATTCGCAACGAGTACCGGCCCGAAGATGTTTTGTATCGCGTGAACCTACAATACGATACCAGAGGCGAGAAATCCAACCCTTATAAAGCATTATTGATGGAGAATCAAAAACAACATGAAAATGTGGAGCGCCTCGCTTTTGAAATTCAAGTACCCATAAATATTTGAGATCGGGAAATTTAAATCTTAAAGTACGCAGAAAACTGTGTAAATGTTCTTTAACTTTTTTGCCGTCTAATGGAAACTCTAAAGGATATGTTAAAGTTACCATTATTTTGAAAATGTCAGGAATGTTCCTTAAATGAAGTTTTAAGTTTTTGATACTTTTATAAGTGAATGAAAAAATATCGCTTTTTTTGCCGGTAGGTTTTTCGTCAAAGATCGAACCGGAATAACCGGAAAATTTTACAACGGTATCAGTTTTATATTTCTTAAATTCTATCTTCAAAATGTACTCCTAATCTTTACTTTCAGATATGTCAATTAAGGACAAGCCCGTGTTTATTCCCTGCTAACCAACTTACACTACTTATAATAACAAATCCGATGCAAGGCGCTTTTGACAAAAAACGGCGCATCTGATATAATTTTGTGAATGTTTATAATACATTTTAAAAGGAAGCGTTCAAATGGATAAAGGGAAGAAGAAGGTCATTTTTTACCGCCACATATTATTCGCCATGCTTTTCGCCTCTATGGCATCCGGTATTTATCAGGGATCGTTTTATGTATTGCTCAAAAGCCTGACTTCGTCGAATATATCGTACGAAAATATCGGATCCGAACAGTCAATTGGAAAAAATGAATATATAATAGAGCTTATCAAGATCTTTTGGTTTATAATTTTTTATATAAAAATAAGGCCTATCTATGGTTATCTGGTACAGAAAAAAGAAGAGCTTAAAGCTCTGGCTACTGAACGGTACAACGACATTTATAAATTCATAGCTTATTTTTTCATCGCCACGACGCTTACCGTAAATATTAATTTCATCGCAAGCCGGTTCGGAAATGCCGGCGCGGTGAAGGATTATTTTTATTATTTTCTGCCTTCAACGCTTTTCGGAGCGTATTATTCGATATACTTCGCCATTGCATATCTCGAACCGTTTCTTTTTTCGAAGCTGGCCGATAAATTTTATGACGACAAATCCATCTATGCCAGGAAAAAAGGACTTTCGCTGAGCATTGGCGCGAGGCTTTTCTTCACCATTTTAAACCTTCTGGTGATCCCTATGATCATAATAATCTGCTACGCCTTTCTGATACCGAATATAAATCCCGAATCAGATAAATTTATAGCCGGATCCGAAGAAGTAAAAAGAACCATAATGCTTCTAATGATGAGCAAGGTCAATCTGCTCGGCATCGCGATAATTTCGCTTATCTACGCCATTGGTTATACCGAAATGCTCTATAAAAGCATCAAAAGGCCTATCGACGAGCTGGTAAAAAAAATGGACAGGCTCGCGTCCGGAGATTACGACGTTAAAACGACCGTCTTATCCGACGACGAAATAGGAAATCTCAAATATAATTTCAACGTCATGGTCGACGGTCTGAGCGAACGGGAACGCCTGCGCGAAACCTTCGGCCGTTACGTTTCAATAGAGATAGCCAAACATCTTATGTCAGGCAATAATATAGATCTTGGAGGCGAGGATATCTGCGCGACGATCCTTTTTTCGGACATTAGAAATTTCACCTCGATGAGCGAAAAAATGAGCGCCCGCGAGGTCGTCGATTTTTTGAACGAATATTTTTCCTATATCACCGAACCTATTATGAAAAACCACGGCGTTATAAATAAATTCATAGGCGACGCCGTCATGGCCATATACAGCCCCCATCTGGGCTCGGAGAACCATGTCGATGACGCTGTAAAAAGCGCAATCGGTATGCGAAGGCGCCTTGAGGAATTCAACGCCGCTAAAAAAACGGCGGTCGAAGTTAAATTCGGGATCGGCATTCACACTGGCACCCTCGTAGCCGGAAACATCGGCACAAAAGACCGCCTCGAATATACCGTCATAGGCGATACGGTCAATGTCGCCTCACGCATAGAATCCGAGAACAAGTCTTTCAGATCGGATATTTTAATAAGCGAAGAAACCTTTAACCTCGCGGGCGATGAGATCAAAACATCAAATAAATTTGAAAAATGCGACCCCGTCTCGGTAAAGGGAAAAGAAAAGCCGCTGATACTTTATAAGATATCTTAGCTTTCAGGGACGGCCTGCAATATCTTATTTCTGACATTCGCATTGTTCAGCAAGCGCCGGCCGGACTTAATTCATCAACGGCAGATGAATAACAACCTTCGATATTTTTTCTTTTTCATCGACCTCCACTTCAACCGTCCCGCTATGGGCCTCAATAATGCATGTGCTCAGGTAAAGTTCGAATATCACGTTATCCAGGCTGAAATTTTTCGATGATGAAAAGTTTCCAAGTATATTTTTCAATAAAATCGATTTATCGTCAAGATAGCCGATCATAAGAGTTATTATAACTTCGGCGTTGTATGAGGAAACGGAAATGCGACATTTAGAAAGGGCTTCTTTATTCTCTATAACGAAATCATAGATTTTTGTAATAGCTTTTGAAAGCAGTTTTATATCCATCAATATCTCTGGCGCTTCGAACGAAAATTCCAGGGCGATCCCGCTCCCGCTTTCAGCGGATTTTAAACATCCGCTCACTCCTTTGATCAAAGTTTCAATGTTATGCGGTTCGCGTTCATAATTGAGAAACCCCGACTTCAGATTTATCACTTCTATGAGATTTTTTAGATCCGCATTAAGCGTTTCCAGCTCCTCATTAATATCGATCATATAAGATTTTATTCCGACGAATTCGGATTTTTCAACGCCTTCGGGCGAGTAATTAAGTATGCTTTTAACGGCGTCGATGCGTTCCTTGAACTCGGTTGAAAAAAGGTTTAATATAAGCTGATAGAATTTTTTTGAATGATCCAGCACGTCGTTTCTGGCGTTTTGATAATTGGTCATTTCCCGCTCGAGCGAAAGGGAGATCTGATTGGCGAAAGTCTCTATAAGTGCTTTTTGCTCGAAACTCATGCTTTCGCCCTGTCTGAATCTGATGCCCATAACTCCGGCCACGCCGGAAGACGCATGAAGCGGAAAATATACCGCGGACGCCGTTGGAAGAGTATCGGTGAACATTCCGGCCGCTTTTCCGTTTTTAAACGCCCACATCGCCACGCCGGCCTCTTTTTCATCTATTTCAAAAGTGCTTGCGGGATGAGGCTTCGAGGACATCTTTCCAGAACGGTCTTTTATGAAGAATAACACGTCCGTGTTGAATATTTTAGATATCTGTCTTACCGACGCGGTCAATATTTCGCCGATGTTCGCGGCGCCGGAAATATCTCTTACCAGCGCGTAGAGCGCCATCGTCCGCTCGTCGCTGAAACGGAGCTCCCTTTCCCGTTCCCGCATTCTGAATGTAACGCTGCCGGTGAACGTCGATACGATAAAATACATCAGAAACATCAATATATCTTCAATATTATGAATATAGAATGTGAATTTAGGAGGTATGAAAAAATAATTCCAGATAAGCGCGCTCATGGCTGACGCCGCGAAAAGCGGCCCGCGGCCGAAGAAAAGGGCCATTGCCATTATCGTTGAAAAATATATCAGCGCGATCGAACGGTAACCGACCATATCTTCTATAAGAAAATTAACGAGAGTTGCCGCGACAATGATCGCTATCGCGACTAAATAATGATCAATATCCGATCTTTTCTTTTTCGGATTTTCAGTTATTCCCGCGGCCGTTCTTTTTTCTGTTTTTTCGCCTCTGACCACATATATATCGATGTTTCCGCTCACCCTGACCAGCCGGTCAACGAGCGAACCGCCGCTTATCACTTCCGAAAACCAGCTTCTGAGAGGTTTGCCTATGACTATCTGAGTGACGTTCCTCTGCCTGGCGACCCTCATAAGGCCCTGTATGATGTCCTGATCGAACTTTGTAATAACTTCCGCGCCGAGCTCGTTGGCCAGTGAAATATTCTGCGATAGCAAAGCTTTCGCGGATTCACCGAGGTCTTTCGTTGTTTCAATATAAACGGCTATCCATGGCGCGTTCATGTTATAAGCCATGCGCCTGGTCCATCTGATGAGCTGCGCCGAAAAAGGGCTCGGGCCTATCGCGACCATCAGCCTGTCGCTTGACTTCCATGCGTCGGATTTATTGCTTACTTTTTTGTAATCCTGAAGGTCATGATCGACGCGTTCCGCGGTCATACGCAAAGCCATCTCACGAAGCGCCGTGAGATTGGCCGGTGAGAAGAAGTTGTCAAGCGCGCGGCCGGCGGCAGCGCCCAGATAAACCTTTCCTTCATTTAGCCTTTTTATAAGGTTATCCGGAGATATATCTATTATCTCTATTTCGAAAGCGCGATCGATAATACTGTCAGGAACCGTTTCATGCACGATGACGCCAGTGATCTGAGCCACCGTGTCCGAACGGCTTTCAAGATGCTGAACATTTACCGTGGTATAAACGTCAATTCCGGCGTCAAGTAATTCAAGTACGTCCTGATATCGTTTGGGATGACGGCTTCCAGAAACGTTGGTATGCGCCAGTTCGTCAACAAGGACGATCTGAGGCCGGCGTTCGAGTATGGCGTCGATGTCCATTTCTTCGAGCCACACGCCCTTGTATTCAATTTTTTTTCGTGAAATCATTTCAAGATCTGATGTAAGTTCTTCAGTCTCGGCGCGTTTGTGAGTTTCAACGTAACCAATGACGATATCGGCGCTTTCACCCCGTTTTTTATGGGCAGCCTTGAGCATGGCGTAGGTCTTGCCGACGCCGGCGCACATTCCAAAAAATATCTTCAGTTTTCCACGCTTCTCTTTATCTTCCTCTTTTTTTATCGATTCGAGCAGCGCATCCGGATCAGGCCTTTGTTCGTCAACCATAATTCATCCTTTTAAATCAGCAGGTAATTTCAAATTCATCTGATTTTGTCGAGCGCCATATTGATCTTCAAAACATTGACCGAAGGTTCGCCAAGAAAGCCGAATTGAGGATATTCTATTGAATTTTCAATAAGTTCTACAAGCCGTTTTTTCTTTAAAGCATCGAATTTACGGGCATTAGATACCCTGTCTATCTGAAATTTCGCCCCGTTCGGGCTGATATGCGGGTCGATGCCGCTTGCCGAGGCGAAAAGAAGCTCCTGCGGAACTTCTACCGAAGTTTCAACGGTCTCATACCCATGCGCTTTTAAAATATTCGCCTTTCGCTCATTGAATGTTTTTACGAGCGACGCACTCGTCGGTCCGAGATTGCTTCCGCCGGAAGGAATGTTATAATCGACCGCGGAAGGCCTGGGCCAGAAATATTCGGCTGAAACGAACTTCTGCCCGATAAGTTCCGAGCCGCGGACCTTCTTATCGTCCGAAAACATGAGGCTTCCGGCTGCTTTTTCCCCGAACATCGCTTTTGCCGACGCGGTTATAAACACAGGATACACCAATCCCGTTATTATTGTCAACACGATCATAATTCTGATCGCCGTAATTATATCCCTGATCATACTTTGCCGCCTTTCATGAACGAATATTTACGTTCCGGTATTTTAATTTTTTTCAAACCAGTTTCAACATAACGATAATGATATCGAGTATTTTTATTCCTATAAAAGGCGTTATCAAACCTCCGAGCCCATATATCAAAAGGTTTCTCTTGAGTATCTCGGCCGCGCCCAATGGTTTGTACTCGACGCCGCGCAGAGCCAGAGGAATGAGAAATATTATTATCAGAGCGTTAAAAATAACGGCTGATAGTATCGCGCTTTCGGGGGAATGAAGATCCATCACGTTCAACGCCGCCAGCGGTCCGTCCGACCCGGCCGCGGCATAAAGGCTTCCAAAAAGCGCCGGAAGTATCGCGAAATATTTCGCTACGTCGTTGGCTATGCTAAACGTCGTAAGAGCGCCGCGCGTCATTAAAAGCTGCTTGCCGATCTCTACGACCTCGATAAGTTTGGTGGGGTTACTGTCCAGATCGACCATATTTCCGGCTTCACGAGCTGCCTGCGTGCCCGTGTTCATGGCGACGCCCACATCCGCCTGCGCAAGAGCGGGGGCGTCATTGGTTCCATCCCCTATCATCGCTATCATATGCCCGTTTTTCTGTTCTTCCCTTATTCTTTTCAGCTTCATTTCAGGCGTCGCGGTGGCTATATAATCGTCGACTCCCGCTTCAGCGGCTATAGCCGCCGCGGTCAGAGGATTATCGCCGGTGATCATAACGGTCTTTATCCCCATTTTTCGAAGTTCGGCGAATCTCTCTTTTATTCCGCCTTTTACAATGTCTTTGAGTTCTATCACTCCGAGAACTTCTTTCCCTTCGGTGACGACCAGCGGCGTACTGCCGCGCCTTGAAGTGATATCGACGGTTTCACGCACGGCGTCTGGAAATTTACCGCCGAGATTTTCAATATATGCCCGCACGGCCTCAACCGCGCCCTTTCTGATGATCCTGGCAGGTTTTCCGCCAATGGCAGGGAAATCGACGCCGCTCATTTTCGTCTGCGCCGTAAATTCAGTAAAATGAGCTCCTGATTCCTTGACATTTCTGCCCCTGAGCCCGAAATTTTCCTTCGCAAAAACTACTATTGAGCGTCCTTCAGGAGTTTCATCCGAAAGCGACGAGAGCTGCGCGGCGTCCGCCAGACGTTCAGATTTTATTCCCGGAGCGGGCGTGAACGAACTCGCCATTCTATTTCCAAGGGTTATAGTTCCGGTCTTATCCAGAAGCAGAACGTCTATGTCGCCGGCCGCCTCGACCGCGCGGCCGCTCGTCGCGAGAACATTTCTTTTTATAAGCCTGTCCATGCCGCTGATCCCGATAGCGCTTAAAAGACCGCCTATGGTCGTTGGTATCAGGCATACAAGAAGCGATACAAGTATAGGCGTCGTGAGCGGGTTCACGATCTGACCGGCCGCTCTTATGGAGTATTCGGCAAACGGATAGAGAGTGGCTACCGCGAGTAGAAAAACTATCGTAAATCCGGAAAGAAGTATTGTAAGAGCTATTTCATTGGGCGTCTTCTGGCGCTTCGCGCCCTCTACGAGCGCGATCATTTTATCGATGAAGGTATTGCCGGCGTCCGAAGTGATTTGAATGACTATTCGATCGCTTAAAACCCTTGTTCCTCCGGTTACGGCGCTTCGATCGCCGCCGCTTTCACGGATAACCGGGGCGGATTCGCCGGTTATCGCCGATTCATCGACGCTTGCTATACCTTCAATGACCTCGCCGTCGCCGGGAATGACATCGTTGGTCTCACAAACCACGATATCGCCTTTTTTCAATTCCACGGCCGGAATTCGTGTTTCAACTTCGTTGACTATCTTTCTCGCAAAATTATCCGTTTTTGTTTTTCTCAGACTGTCCGCCTGGGCTTTTCCTCTTCCTTCGGCGACGGCTTCGGCAAAATTCGCGAAAAGTATGGTCACCCACAGCCATATTGTAATTTGAAGATTAAAACTCGAAAATTTACCGGATACAAGTTCATGAATGCAGGTTATGCTTGATAACAGAGCGCATACGTTCACGACGAACATCACGGGATTTTTCAGCTGAAGGTGCGGTGAAAGTTTTAAAAATGAATCTATTACGGCTCTTTTTATTATATCGCCTTTAAAGATGTTCCCGCTTCGGCCCGAACGGGACGAACTCATTGGCCAGTCAGAGGTCTCAGCCGGTTTGTTATTGATCGAGTCAAGTATTCCCTCTTTAATTATGTCGCCTATTTCCGTTGAATTTTGTTTCTTATTCATAATAAACTCCTCCAAAGCGCAAAAAACTTAAAAAGCCTTGCCCGACATCATCAAAAATTGTTCTATCACGGGTCCGAGCGTCAGAACGGGCATAAACGTCAAAGCGCCTATGATAATTATTACCGATATTAAAAGGGCCACAAAAGCTCCGCTGTCGGTAGGAAAAGTCCCGGGCGAAGGCGGAGTTATTTTTTTGATCACGATACTGCCGGATATGGCGAGCGCAGGAATTATTATAGCAAAACGGCCTATAAACATAGCTATGGCAAGAAGCGTGTTATAAAAAGGAGTATTCGCGTTAAGGCCCGCAAATGCGCTGCCGTTATTGCCGGCGGCCGACGAAAAAGCATACAGCATTTCCGATAATCCGTGGGGACCAATATTACAAAGACTTTCAAGACCCGGCTTCGTAACGCATGCTATCGCGGTGAAAATAAGTATCGTCGCGCATGGCGCAAGAACCGCGAGTATCGCCATTTTCACCTCGAAAGCTTCTATTTTTTTTCCGAGATATTCCGGCGTTCTTCCGACCATAAGCCCGGCTATAAAAACGGTTAGAATAATAAACATTATAATTCCGTAAAGCCCGGCTCCGACACCGCCGAATATTACCTCGCCCAGCATGATATTTAACATCGCTACCATTCCGGACAAAGGCATAAAGCTGTCATGCATGCAGTTGACCGAACCGTTTGAAGCGGAGGTCGTGGCAACCGACCACAAAACACTGTTGGCTACTCCGAAGCGCGTCTCCTTTCCTTCCATGACCCCGGCTGTTTTAAAGTTCGGGTTAACGGAAAATTCCGAGTACAGAGACAGCGCAAGACCAGTTATACAAAGAATTAACATAGCAACAAAAATAGCCATGCCATGCCTTTTTGATCCCGCCATTTTACCATATGTAAAGACGAGCGAAGCGGCGATAAATAAAAGCGAGAACATTTCCAGAAAATTCGTGAACGGCGTAGGATTTTCAAACGGATGCGCGCTGTTGGAATTAAAGAAACCGCCGCCGTTCGATCCGAGCTGTTTAATGGCGACCTGCGAAGCCACCGGGCCGAAAGAGATCTCCTGCGTTCCGCCTTCGATGGTATTAACTATCATATTAGATGAAAAATTCTGTACAACACCCTGCTGGGCCAGCGTAAGCGCAAGAACGACAGAAAGCGGAAGCAGAACATACAGCGTAGAGCGAACCAGATCGACCCAGAAATTTCCGATCAATGCGCTCTCGCGTCTCGTAAAAGCCCTTACCATCGCCAAAACCACGGCAATGCCTGTCGCGGCGCTGACAAAATTTTGAAATGCGAGTCCCGCCATCTGAACAAACTGGCTCAATGTAACTTCGCCCGCGTAGCTCTGCCAGTTGGTATTCGTCACGAAACTCATAGCCGTGTTAAGCGCCAGATGCCATGAAAGCCCTGGAAGGTTCTGCGGGTTCACCGGCAAACCATCCTGAAATATCAGCATAAGAAAAAGCGCCGCGAAACCGCCAAAGTTGAACCATAAAAGCGATGCCGTATAACGCTTCCAATCCATCTCTTCATCCTGCTTTACTCCGGAAAATTTATAGATCAGACGCTCAAAAGGTCCGAGCACGATCGTCATAAAGTTTTTCCCGCCCGAAAATATCGTCGCCATATAACCGCCAAGGACGGGAGAAAGCATAACAAGTAAAACAAAATATATAATTATTTGTATCATTTCAAGGCTTTTCATAGTCTCGCTCCTTTAGAACTTTTCAGGGTACACTATAGAATAGGTCAGGTAAAACAATAACAATACGGTCGATACCAGAGCCAGTATCATTTCAAAATCCATTTTAATACCTCCAAATCATTTTTTCAAATACCTTTTGTTTACCTCATCCCAGTTTATATTATCCATAAAAACGTTAATGTATTTTTCACGGTCTTTGCCGAAATCCTTGAAATATGCGTGATCGAACACATCCATCACGATAAGCGGCGTGCATTCGGCTGGAATTCCGCTATCGCTTTCGCCGACCCATGCGTTGAAAATGCTTTGGGTCTGTATGTCTCTGTAAAGTATTACCCAGCCTTCTCCGCATGTCATGCCGGTTGAAATAAAATTTTCCTTCCAATGATTGTAGCTACCGAATTCATTGCGAATATTGCTGTAAAGCTCCGAAGTTTTTTCTATCACTCCGTCCCCGCAAAGATTTGAAAAATATAATTCGTGCAGCTTCATTGCCGAAAATTCCGAGCCGAATTGCTTGTTCGGAGTTTCACTAGTTTTTACAAACAATTCGTTGACGCGTTTTACCTTTTCAATATACAGGCTGAAATGTTCTCTAATAAGACCTCTGCTGAAACATTTCATTTTTAAAAGACCGGGAAAATGAGCCGGTGCATATTTTATTCTTACTTCAGCGGAACCATAATAATAGTTTTCGACAGCATTACCGTCGTCCATGATTTTCTTTTCATTATCATGCTTCATATATGCCGGAATATCAACCGCTCCCGCCACTCCCAAAAATATTGACAGGACTATTGCCAGCGAAAGAAGCAAACTGTTTTTTTGTGTTCTCATAATTATCCCCTCCTATTTTCCATTATAACCAAACCCTTGATATAAAGGAAATTTCAAATAAAAGGCCGCTGGAAATTATCAAATCTTCGAAAACTCGAATATTTAAAATACGCGTGTTTTTCTTATAATATCTCTTATTTTTTAGTTATTAGCGCAGGCACAGGTTTTTTTCGGGTTTATCAAGCAATATATTGACAAGACATATAACTTTGTCTATAATCAATAATATAAATTCAACGCTAAAGGCCCGACAATGTTCAAAACTTTAAAAGGTAAAATAACTTTCATATATTCGCTGCTCGTCGCCGCGATGTTTATCATCGGCGGCATTTCAATATGGAATCTGCACAGCCTCAATCAGTCCATGGAAGGGCTTATGGTCAATAACTACAAAAGCATCGACATGGCTAACAGAATGTCGGAAGCCATCGAGCGCCAGGACAGCGCCATGCTGATGTATCTGAGTATCGATAAAACCGCCGGGATCGAACTGTTCCATGAAAACGGAAATCTTTTTTTAAAATGGTTCAGAATAGAAGAGACTAATATTACCGAAGCGGGCGAAAAAGAACTGGTCGATAAACTCGGATTCCAACACCAGACATACTCTAAATTATTTTCAGAACTTCAGGAGAATAAAAATATTAAAGGCGTGAACAGCGCTATAGCTTTTTATAATGAAACCATTCACAACAATTTCAAAATAATTAAAACCATACTTGCTGATATAGATTCGCTTAATGAAAAGGCCATGTTCATGGGACGGGCGAAACTCATGGAAAAGACCGCCAGGACGGTTAACGCTCTCATTCTGATATTTTCGATCACCATAATCGGCGGATTTCTTCTTTCCGGCTATTTCACCGATATGTTTCTCAGGCCCGTCTATCTTCTGACGGAAACGATCAAGAAACTCCGCGCAGGCGATCTCAACCAGCAGGCCGAAGTGGTGTCCGACGACGAGATCGGCGTTCTCGCGAGCGAATTCAACAACATGACCCGCAGGCTCCTGGCTTTCGAAAAAAGCGCCATCGGCGATCTTATGAACGAAAGAAACAGGTCGGTGGCGATCGTTCACAGCATATCCGACCCTCTCATAGTCCTCGACAACAACTTCAAGATAGTATTGATAAACAAAGCATGCGAGAATTTTTTCGACATCGATGAAGAAAAATCGTCCGGGCGCCACTTTCTGGAAACGATCAGAAACGGCGAACTCTTCGATATCATATCGAACGCGGCCAAAAATTCAGACAAGGACAAATCGAAAGGCACCATCATCCAGTTAAAATCAGGCGAAAAAAACATTTTTTTCAGCATCATCGTGACCGACGTCAAAGATTCCGAATCCAACACCATCGGCATAGTCGTCCTGTTTTATAACATCACGGATTTCAAGAATCTCGAAAAGATCAAAACCGACTTTATTTACGTCATTTCTCATGAATTCAAAACGCCGCTTACTTCAATAACAATGGGAACAAGCCTTTTATCAGACGAAAGCGTCGGCCCTTTAAACGCCAAGCAGAGGGAAATATTCGCAGCCCTCAAAGAGGACGGAGAAAAACTGACGGGACTCGTAAATAGTCTTTTAGAACTTTCCCGCCTGGAATCCGGAAAATCCGTATTTAATATCTCGGCCTGCGGCGTATCCGACATAATTCAAAATTCGCTAAAACCCTTTTACGAGCAAGCTCGCGCGAAAAAAATACGCCTTGCGTATCACGTTCCCGAAATTATGCCGAAGGTCGACGCCGACCCGGATAAAATAGTATGCGTTATAAATAATCTCGTTTCAAATGCCCTGAAATATACTCCTGACGAAGGAGAGATACTCGTGAAATCGGTCATCGAAAACAGCTACGCCGTTCTTTCCGTAAAAGACACCGGAAAAGGAATAGACGAAAAATACCATGAAAAGATATTCGAAAGATTTTTCAGGGTGAACGAAGAAGAAGGCGAATCAGGCGGAAACGTCGGACTCGGTCTTTCCATCGCGCGGGAGATAATCGAAGCGCATCACGGAAAGATATGGTGTGAAAGTTCGAAACATGGAAGCGTTTTTTATTTCACTATCCCTATTCACAGGATAGAACTTAACAGCATTGAAAAAAATTCTTAGCAAAGGACCGTATTTAAAATGCCTTTAAAAAGAGCGCTCGTTGTCGACGACACAAAAAATATCAGAGTATTGTTAAAAACCTGTCTTGAACTTGAGGGATTCGAAGTATTTACGGCTTCCGACGCGGCCGTGGCCCTGGAATTATTAAAAAACACGCAAATGGATATCGCGTTCATAGACATTAAAATGCCCGAGATAAGCGGAACCGAACTTCTGAAAAAAATGAGGGATGACGGATCGAAAACACCGGTGGTCATAATGACGGCGTTCGCTTCGATCAAAAACGCCGTCGAATGCACCAGAATGGGCGCCGTCGCATATCTTCAAAAACCCTTCACGGCGAATAAGATAAGAGCCCTTCTAACGGAGATATGGCCGGCAGGTCATAAAGAAGACCATAATGAAAGTTCCTCCGAAGGCGATACCGGCCGTATAGAAGCTCTTATAATTTCAGGAAAAAATGAAGAGGCGGTCGCCGAATTGAAGAAACTCGTCTCAACCGCCCCCGATCGCGCCGAGCTTTACAGGCTTTTCTATATGGCGTATTCGGCCATGGCCGAGCGCGAACTTGCCGATAAATTCCTGGCAATGTATGAATTGATGATCGGTAAGAGTAAATAACCCTTTTTTATTCTTGCTTTTTTTTAGGAATTTTCTTATTGAAATCCGGTATTTTTTTCCCTGAATCGCTGATATCAAATTCAGGCGGCAGCGCAATTTTTTTCAATATTTCCATCTCTTCCGAAGCCTCTTTGACCATTTTATTCTTCATATAAATTTTAGCCGCGAAAAATCTTGAAACCGGATCGTTCGAGGAATCAAGGACCGTTTTAAAATTTTTGCAAATTTTTGTGATATCGAACGAACCGCCGGTATAGTTATCGTTATCGTAAATTTTATTGAGCTCGGAAAATTCATCGCAATATTTAGTGAATGAGAACTCCATAAAAGGAAGATCATCCGTTAAAAGAGGAATATCTTTGGCCAGTTCCAGGATGCCGCGGCCGTCGTTGATAAAAAGCGAGAGCAGGAAATACGGGTCCGAAAAATATTTCGCGCGCAGGGGATTCGAATATTCATTCACGCTTTTTTCAATTTTCGGGTCTTTGAACATTTTCATATATTTAGCCGCGTCGACGGTTATCCCGCCGTTCTTTTTAGCCAGCAGTAAAATGCCCACGTTCTCGGGCGACGCCATGACAAGGCAATCAGGGAACACTTTCGCGAAACTTTTAAGCGATGAGAGAAATGAAACGCGGTCCGTGTAATAATACGGTATCCACTGGCTTATTATGCCGTCGTCGGACATTATAAGTTTCGCTTTTTCATAGAACTCCACCGTGTGAAAATTGATCGCGGCGGTTCCGTATAACGGCGGCGGCGGGTCGATAGTTATGATGTCGTATTTTTTAGACGCCAGGTGCACGAAATTGCGCCCGTCGTTCTCTATTATTTTAGCGTTACGCGAAAGCGGCTCGTTCCTCGAATAGATCTTGTTAAAAGCCTCGATAACGCCGGGAGATAACTCTACGACCTCGACGCTCATCCCTTCGTGCAGAACGGACGCCTTAAGCGTTCCGCCCTCCCCCAGACAGATTATGAGCATATTTTCCGGTTTTTTTTCGCAGAGCGTGATCGGAACATGAGCCATGAGTTTCACTATCGCCACATGCGCCGTTATAAGATGCGCGTCGACTAGAAGTTCCCCCGTTTTATTGACGCACACGCTCGCGACCTCGTCGTCCCTGTAAAATATGATCTCGTTCTCAGCGCCGAAAAGCTTTATATTCTGAGCCGAAATATGATACGGCACGTTCGGCAGATTTACGACCGAGACCGCGGCTGCGATCGCGACAACAGCCAAACCGGCTTTATGTTTGAAACTCAAATTATCGTTTCTAAGGGATATCCAGAGCGTCGATAAAAAACTGACCGAAAAAAGTATGATCAGCGAATTATTGAGGCCCAGAAACGGTATCATTAAAAAACCCGCGGCGATAGGCCCGATTATGGCGCCGGCCGTATTTATCGCGTAAATCCTTCCGGTTATTTCGGCAATTTTGGATGAAAAGCGTTCTCCGTTGACAGCATTTCCATGTTCAAGGCACGAAGGATCATCCGTATCCATGAAAAGCCTCGACCCGCTTATGATATCGATGGCAAGAGGCAATGTCGCGCCCATGACGAACGAAACAGGGAAGATAATTATAAGCCCGGCGTCCATCAATAAAAGCATATATTCGGAAAAGTTATATGTCGCAGCGAAAACGCCATGTTTGAGATCAAAAAGAGAGATCATGCCATATCCGCAGGCGGCAAGCAGGACGCCTGTAAAATTTAAGAATACCAGAAGCGTCACTTTCGCCCTGAAGGATATCCGGTCCGATATCCTTGAATAGACGGCCGATCCGAGAGCGACCGCGCCCAGATAGAACGCGAGCATCGACGAAAAAACGTACGGCGCGTTATTAAACAGCATCGAAATGACGCGGAACCAGATTATCTCGTAACCGAGCGAGACAAAGCCCGATACAAAGACAAACAGAAGTATCGGATTTTCTATTTTTGAGCATAATATATATTCTTTTGTTCCGGCATTCTTAGATCCAGCCTTTTCAGACAATTTCACGGCTTCGATATCTTTTCCGGTCGGCTTGCCGGCACTTTCAATGTTTTCAACATTTTCGATATTTTTCAAACCGCGGGAGGTCAATAGAACAAAGAGGCCGGCCGTGACATTTATAGCCGCGGCAACCATGACGGACCTTAAAAGCCCGATATTTTCTATCGCGTAAAAACCCGTCCAGACGGCCCCCATAAGCGCGCCGAGCGTATTAATTCCGTAAAGGATCCCCACGCTCTTTCCGGTCGATAAGCCGGTGTTCAATAGATATTTACAAAGCAGGGGAAGCGTGACGCCCATTAAAAAGGTCGGCGCGAATAAAACGCCAAAACACATCAAAAAGCGCGCGGCGAACCACGCGGGGCCGCCGGCCGCGCCGCCGAAATAAGTGTGATGTATGGCGGGCCATGCGGCGTATAAATAATTTATTAAAAACGGCGAAAGCATGCCGAGGACGCCGATCATGATCTCGATAACCGCGTAAACGGCCGCCGGCCTTTTTATTTTATCGTTGAATTTTCCGCCGAAATAATTCCCGGCCGAGAGTCCGGCCATAAAAGCCACTAAAACGGATGTCACCGCGTAGAGCGTAACGCCGAAAACAAGGTGAAGAAGCTTCGTCCAGACCACCTGATAGATTATGCCGGCCGCCCCGGTCATAAAAAAAGCGCAGTATATTATTAAACCGGTCCATCCGCCGCCGCTATTTATCATTTTATTATCTCCCTGTTCCTTTTATTTCTGATGACGAAAATAAAACCGCATTTTGTCAAATTGCATTACAATATAACAAAATGCGGTTGAAAGGTAAAGCGATATTTTAGATGAAAATATTTAATAACGATATTATCAAGCGGCTTTTTTCGCGGTCTCTTCAACAAGCCTTATAGGAAGGATGACGATCGGTATGCCCTTATAATAGAACTTTCTCTGTATCACGAAAGCGGTGTAATTATGAAGCATTCCGGCGAGATATGACGCTTCCGGAAATATCAGCTGGCCTCCAAAAAATATGGCGTTGGAATATCTTTTTGTGAGTTTGTCCGACATATGCATGGTTTCTTCGATGACGTCGGTTCCGATGACCGAAATTCCCTCGGCATAATATCCGTGCTGCGTCATGAGTTTCACGTATTTATCGACCTCGTTCTGGGCGTGGTCCTTAAGTTTTTCCAATTCGGCAATGCCTTTGAAATTCCCGGCGTCGACGACGCCGACGCGAAGAAATACGTAGTTTTTGAAAGTATCGCCGAATATCTTGATTATATTAAAGAGCGCATGAAGACCCATTCCGTTGTAACCGCCGACGAGAAGCACAGCCGTTTTAGCGCCCGGGTCGCATTTATGCACGGGAAGCCTGTTCTCAGCCACCGCTTTATCGTGTTCGATAAGCGTGATATCGGCTGCCTTTAAAAGATTCTGAAGCTGGCCTATCATCCTTGAAGTTTCGTTATAATGACGCTTGATGGCGATCGCGAGCGCGACGAGCGAGCCTGTGATAACGAGCGTAAGCCAGCCGCCTTCGTGGAATTTTATGACCGTGACTGATACGAGTATGAAAGATGTTATGATAAGGCCTACGCCGTTTAAAAGCAGTTTTCCTTTCCATTTAGGCTCTTCATTTCGAACCTGCCACCAGTGACGGACCATCCCAAGCTGTGAAAGCATAAAGGTCACGAAAACGTTTATACTGTATAATACTATCAAAAATGATACCTGGCCGTGTGTGTAGAGCATAACCAACAGCGCGGAAATACCCATTATCAAAATTCCGTTCTGGTTGACGAGACGATCGCTCAACATGGCGAATTTATTGGGGAACCATCTGTCAAGTGCCATATTGGCCAGAACGCGCGGGCCGTCGAGGAAACCCGCCTGGGCGGCGACGAACAAAAGGGCTGCTTCTGAAATCAGCGTGATATAAATGAATGCCAGGCCGAGCATTTTTGGCCACGAGGCCGTCATATTTTGAAGAAGTACGGCGTTCATCGTCATTCCTTCCTTTGGAACCACCTTGAAAAGAAGATATGCCAGCATCAATCCGAAAACAGTGAAAGCGAGAGATACGGACATATAAACCATCGTGCGTTTTCCGGTCTGGACCTTAGGTTCACGAAGAATTGGAAGACCGTTACTGACGGCCTCGATACCGGTGTATGTGCCGGCGCCCATAGTATATGCCCGAAGAATTAAAAGCATCATTCCCCAAAAACCAAGTTCCGCAGATGTTTTACTAACATCGGTCATTGTGTCCGTAACTACCGCGCCTAAATTCATTATATTCATTCCAATTGCATAAAAAATAACGAACATATGCGTACCGACGAACACCAGAAAGATCGGAAGCATAGCCATAACGGATTCCTTAACTCCGCGCAGATTCAAAAGCGTAAGTATGACAAGGCCCACAACAGCAAATTCAAGTTTATAAGGAAGATATTTAGCCGGCATGAAGCTGAAGATCGCGTCCGCGCCCGATGCGATGGAAACCGTTATGGTAAGGACGTAATCGACTAAAAGCGCGCAGCCGGATATCATGCCCCATGTAGGCGATAGAAGCTTGCTCGCGACGAGATAGCCGCCGCCGCCCGTCGGGAACAATTCAATGATCTGCGAATAGCTCGCGCTTATTATAAAAACCGTTATTGCCGCCGCGAGGCCTACGAAGATACCCAGATGATAGTGGCCGTTCAAAGCTCGAAGCGCTTCATCCGGGCCGTAACACGACGATGAAAGCCCGTCCGCGCCGAGACCGACCCAGGCGAAAAACGCTATAAGCGATATATTGTGAAAAACATGCGGATCGTGAGGGTTAAGCGCGTCTCCTATTATGAGCGATTTTAATTTTTGAAAAATACTTTTTTTTGATTCAAGTTTATTTTCATGCAGCGGTTCCATTCTGGTCTCCTTAAAATTACGGTGAATATTAAAAAGAGTATTTTAACACTGCCGAGCTTCAAAGCAAAACATCAATAAAATCAGGGCTTTAAATTATCCATAACATTAAAATCTATTTAAACTATCTGTAATTGAAATTCTTATCTTTTCTCGGTTTATCTTTAAATTAAGATATGTATTAAAATTGATATTGAGGATAGATTGTTATGCTTATTAATACACGATTGTATGATAAGGGTTAATAAAAAAAAAATTTATATTAAAATAACGCTAAAGTATAATGCTTTTTATGCCGATAACGAAGTAGGGGAAATATTTTTTTCAAGGACGAAAAAAATTCATATATAAAATAGGGAACGCATGGAGGCGATTTCTATGGCTGAAATACTAAATATCACTTCTCAGGTTCAGTTAAATTTTTCAATGTCGGCGTCTTTTCAATTTTCATCAAGTATGAATATCCAAAAGGGAATACCGGTTCCTGACGGCCCACGCGCTAAAGGCGATGAGACCGCCCGGTCTAATTCAGGCAATGCCGTTACCGTTTTAGACGACGCCCGAATTTCATTACACGCCAAAGCTTTGAACTTTATAAACACCGTTTTTTCAAACGCCGGCGTATCGCCCAAGGTCGCTCAAATAGCCATGAAAAGATTCAGCGACGACCCTAAATTAGACATGGAGCTTCAAAAATTATACACTCTTCTTGAACCTTTCTACGATGATCCCGCTCTGAAAGAATCATTCGATAAGTTATTTTCCACTCTTGCCGAAAATTTGGGCAGATTATCAAATAATCAGATAAGCGGAGTTGCTCAAAATTTAAGCGGTATATTAAGCAAACCCGGAAGAATTCAACCGGCCACGGATCAACAGGCTAATCAGTCTATGAGCCAATCAACAAATCAATCAGTCGTTCAAGTCGAAGCATCTATAAATACTCAAGTTTCAGTTCGAATAAACGCTCAGACCGGCAAAACAGAAACTCATGAGTTCCAGGCTATCGATCCGCTTATAATCGATGTCGACGGAAACGGTTTTGATCTCACTTCGGCGGATGAAGGAGTCATTTTTGATATCGATGGTGATGGAAAAGAAGAAAAGACCGCCGTGACCAAAGGCGAAGACGGAATGCTCGCTCTCGATAAAAACGGAAATGGCTTAATAGACAACGGCAAAGAGCTTTTTGGCGATCAGAATGGATCTAAGAACGGCTTCGAGGAACTTTCAAAATATGACGACAACAAAGATAACGTCATCGACAAAAATGATGAAGCGTTCAGTAAACTTCAAATATTGAAATACAAAATGAACAGAGATAAACAAGTGATCCAGCAGCTGGTTTCACTTAAATCCGCCGGAATAGTTTCTATCGACCTCTCAAAAATTTCAGCGGCAAATGAAAACATCAACGGAAATATCATAACTCATAAAACCGGAGCCTATAACGATCACGGCGGCGTTACAAATATCGGCGAAGCATATTTCCAAAACTATAAAATATAAAATATAATTTAAGCAAACTCTTAAAATAAAAGTGCTTTTGTGATCAAAGCACTTTTTATTTTTATCGCAATTTGTTATAATTATTATAGTCTGTTTAATCCAACCGCTGCATTAACAGCAATTTTAGAAAAGTGAAGTAAAATGCCGGATATTATGAACGCCGAAAAGAAAACGGCAAAAAAACGCCCGAAAATAGCCGTCGTCATTGGAAGCGGCGGGATCAAGCCGATGGCCGCGATCCCTCTCTTTGAATTTCTCGACGAACAAAAAATAGACATCGACTGGCTTTTCGGCTGCAGCGGCGGCGCCATAGTGGCTGCGATGCGGGGCGCGGGATACGACGGGAACCAGATGCGCGAACTCATTTCAAAATATTTAAGCAAAAAACTTTTTTCGAAGGTCGATTACAGAACGCTGCTCGGAATAGCGAAACTTCCGTTCGGCCGGTTCAATAAGACATGCGGCATCCTCAAACCCCAGAATCTTGTTGAAGTTCTAAAAATTATTTATAAAGAAATGAAATTCGATGAGCTTAAAACTCCCACTTTCATTCAGGCCACCGATGTCGATTCGGGCGAGGGAGTAATTTTAGACAAAGGCGACGTAGCCGAAGCCGTTTATGCCTCAGCCGCTCAATTCCCGTTCTTTCCGCCTTACTGCATCAACGGAAAATGGCTGGTGGACGGCGTTTACAGTTCGCCGCTCCCGGTTTTAGAAGCGGTCAAAAAAGGCGCGGATATAATAATCGCGGTCGCGATCGAACAACAGGTCAAGCTCAAATCAACGAGTTTCATCGAATATTTCCACCACTTCATCAGCCGCAGCTACACTTCGACGCAGAAAAAACAGATGGCGCTCGCGATAGACATTCACCATCACGAGATCGTAATAATTAATATCCATTTCGAAGAGGTCATAAATATGTGGGATGTCGAAAAACTCCCGCTCATAATGGAAACCGGCAATAAGATCATCGAACGCAAAAAAGAAGAAATATTATCGGCGATCGAATCGTTCGACGGTTTAGTGCAATTAAGTTGATTTTCGCGATAATTCTGAAAAGCAAACTTTTATCAGAAATTTTGAAAGGACGATAAATTGAAGATAGAGCTTACAATATCAAAAATAAACGATATAGTCGTCATCGATCTTGCCGGAAAACTCGATTCCAGCAATTATCTCGAGGTCGACGAAAAATTTAACGGCATAATCGCGTCCGGCGAGCGCAAACTCATGATAAATTTCTTCAAGCTCGACTACATCAGCAGCGCCGGGCTCCGCGTCTTTCTCGCGGTCGCCAAAAAATTAAAGGCGGTCAACGGAAAATTCGTCTTCACGAAGATGCAGGAACATGTCCGTGAAGTGTTCGACCTGACTGGACTTTTACATGTTTTTACGTTATGCGACAAGGAAGAGGACGCGATAAAAGATCTGAGCGAGTAACGCTTGTTTCTATGCGCCGGCATTTTTGATCAAAGCTTTCACACCACTGCCGGTCAGTTTATCTTATTTCACTCTTCATTCAATTCGTAATTTAAGGGTATCACGAATTTTATCGTTTCGCCGCCCGCGTTCTGTGGAAACGGCAGAAAAGGTTCGCCCGATCTGACCGCGGCGATGGCCGAAGCGTCTATCTCATCATTTCCGGAGGACTCATTAACGCCGGCGTTTAATACTTTTCCATTTCTGGCTATCTCGAAACTCAGCCGCACTTTTCCTTCGATGCCAAGTTTTCTGCATCTTTCCGGATATTTCACGCCTTTTTTTATCTTCTCGCTCACAAGCGATTTAAAAAGCTCAACTCGGTTCAATTCTATCGAAGCGTCGGCTTTTCCATCCGGCGAACCGGCTATATCGGACCCGGAATTTCTATCCCCCGACATATTTCCGTAAACGGCCGACCCGGCCTCGCCGGAACCTGAATTTGCATTGTTATTACTTGCGGCCGGCGGCATAGTTTCAGAAACATTCGTTTTATTTCCAATATTTTCTTTATTTTCAATATCTTTCGCTGTTTTTTCGACTTCATCCTTCTTGTCTTTTTCAGTAGCCGGATGGCGTTCTTTTATCCTTAACTTATCTTCAGCCGCCAATTCTTTCGATTCAGTTTTTTCTTTCTTCTTTTTGTCCGCTTTTTTCGGTTTTTCTGCCGGCTTTTCAGCATCCAAAACTTTCTTTTCCGATACGGTCTTCTTTTCGATCATTTCCGGAACCGGCGTTTCAATTTTTTTCTCGTCCGGCTTTTCCGCTATCTTCGGAACTTCAGGGATGGAAGCTTTCGCCAGATCGAACTTTTGCTTCATCGAATTCAAATTATCGAATATATTCTTTTTGATCTTATCTATATCGGCGCCGTCGATCTTTTTTGAGGCGTCGTAAGTGTTGCCTTTGCGGCCGGTCAGCGAAACTTTAAATGAAAAAGGCATTTTCGAACTTTTTTTAAGGTCTATTATCTCAGGTTTTACCGATCCGGCGCCCTGGACGAAACTTACGGCGCAAAAAAATATAAGCATATGCGCAAGAAAAGAATAAACATATATCAACAATTTAAAACCCGGATCAGCTCTATATCCGATCATTTCAAAGCTCCGGCCTCGGTCCTTAGAACGACCTCGGTTATATTATTTTTTTTGAGCATGTCAAGAACGCTTACGACGCTCTGATAATTCGATACGGCGTCGGCGGAAATGGCGTAAACTTCGGATGTGGCGGTAACTTTTCTTTCGCTTAAATGTTTTTGGAAAAGTTCAATTTCCATCGTCGCGCCGTCGAGCATGATCTCGGTCGATCCTAAAACAATGATCTCGCGGACGGACGGATCTTTCGTGTCCCAAACTTCTTTCCCGACGGCCGTTTTCGGAAGCGTCACGCCTATATTATCCCTTGGAATATAAGGCGCGGCGACCATGAAAATTATAAGCAGCACAAGCACGACGTCCGTGAAAGGAGTTATGTTTATGCCTACTATGAAATCGTCGTTATCTTTTTTACTCATTTGCGTAAACCCTTAAACTAAATTTGAGGCCAACTGAAGAAACCGTTTTATTTTTTTAAACTTATAAAATTGTAGATCTAATCAGTAAATAGTTATGTAGTTAATATCAAAAGGTTTAAATCAATTTATATGCTAATTGCGGCGGGCGGAAAGCAAGACTGTCTTCCGGCAAATTCAAAATATTGTTTTATTGATAGCTATAATGCTTATTACTTGCCTGTTTCAATATACTTTAACTCGTTATTGAGTTTTTCAACATACACATCTTTGCCGCTTTGAACGACCTTTATTTTAGAAGTGAGGTGATTATATAAAAATGAAGCCATTATCGCGAGCAGAAGCCCGGCAGCCGTCGCCACAAGCGCTTCCGATATGCCTTTTGACACGACAGCGAAATTGGACGATCCGCTTCTGGCAATTTGTGCGAAGGCTTCCATGATGCCTATAACGGTTCCGAAAAGACCGATATACGGCGAAAGGACGGCGATGGAGCCTAACTTTGAAATAGATGCTTTTATCTTTTCGATGAGAGCGTCGGTTTCAACGTTATAATTAAAAATTAAATTGTTTATATTTTTCTTGAGAGGGATGCTTTTCTCGGTGAGCATCGTTTCAAACAACGATTCTATGCTCACGCCTTTTTCAAAAATATGAGAGATCAGGGCCTTGAAATTATTATTTATCCTGTTATTCAAAGAAATTACGACCCATAGTTTTTCGAGATAGAAAGCCAGCGAGAAAGCCGACAGCGCCAGAAGGAATTTTATCGTGAAACTTATATTTGACATATCAACCGTATTCATAACATCACGCCTTGAAAATTTAAATTAACCAGAAAACTTAAAAAGAGCAGGACCGAAAGAACAAGACCGGTATATAAAAGATGGGCGTATTATAAAATAAAACGAAGGTAATGTCAATAAAGACAATTTTACTCCAAAATCCTTTTTATATTGATAAAAAAATGGTTTGTATGTATAATGTGGTCCATGATCATTTTCAAGCGTAAAGATGCCGAAAACGAGTCACGGCAATACGCGCAGGTATTGAAATGAAAAAAGAATATGATTTTTTGAAAGCGGCTGAAACCCAATATGTCGCGACGCTCAAAAAATCCATTACTGGTAATAAAGGGGGCGAAAATGCTTGGATCGATAGCCGGCGACATAATCGGATCGGTATATGAACACCACAACATAAAAACGACGGAGTTTGAACTTTTCAGCGGGAGATGCCGGTTCACGGACGATTCCGTTTTAACTGCGGCGACGGCGGACGCGATAATGAGCGGCTCTGATTACACTTCTAAATACAGGCAATATTATCAATATTACCCCGAGGCCGGTTTTGGCGGAGCGTTCAAAAAATGGGCGAATTCTGATTCTCTGGAGCCTTACGGAAGTTACGGGAACGGTTCGGCGATGCGGGTAAGCCCGGTGGCGTATGCTTTCGACACTCTGGAAAAAGTTCTGGCGGAAGCTGAAAAAAGCGCGGCCGCGACGCATGATCACCCCGAAGGCATAAAAGGCGCTCAGGCCGTGGCAGCCGCTATATTTATGAGCCGCACGGGCCGCGGAAAAAGCGAGATCAAAAAATTTATTGAAACCAGCTTTAATTATAGCCTTGACGAATCGATAGACGACATACGCGAACATTATTCATTCGACGTCAGCTGCCAGGGCTCCGTTCCGCAGGCGATAACGGCTTTTTTGGAATCGACCGATTTTGAAAGCTCTGTCCGGCTCGCTATTTCCATCGGCGGGGACAGCGATACGATAGCCTGCATAACCGGAGGGATAGCGGAAGCTTATTACAAGGGAATTCCAGATGACATTAAAACGAAAGCTCTCGAAAAGTTAGACGACAGACTTAAACGCTTAGTGACCGGGTTCTATGAAAAGTATATGCAAAACAAAAGTTAAATACGTTTTAAAAAACGCATCGAAATAAGAAGTAACAAAATTATTTTTGAGGGATGTCTCGGAAGCGACAAAGTCCATGGATGGACGAGAGTCGCTGAGAGGCAAGCGGCGCAAATTCAAGGAGGAATTTGCGACCGCGTTCCATCAAAAAAATTTTGTTACGATAATTCGAATTTTTGTAATGTTAGGTACTAAAAAGAGCCCCGCGTTTTTAACGGGACTCTTTTTTTATATGCAGGTTTATGAATAAACCCTATTATATCTTAGTCTATTACTTTGTATCTGAAGCCGGTTGAATCGGTTATCCATACTTCAGCGGGCGCTGAGTGCTGACGCCTGTTGTTGTCAAAAGATGGGCGCGGGGCTGATGAAGAAGGACGGCTGTTGCCGGTTCCGCGGTTATTGTTATACGGACGGGCGGGAGTGCGGTCGATCGAACCTGTAGTCGGGCGTTCAGCGTAAGGACGCTCATTCGTACGGTCAGTTGCGGAACGGTCGATCGTGCGGAAAGTCGGGCGTTCAGCCGTATAACCGGTTGAGCGTTCAGCGGGGCGGTTTGAAGTGCGGGGGCGCTGCGCGGGACGGAAGTTATCATTATACGATGTCGTTTCCGGTCTGCGCTCTATCTGAGCGGCCCTTGTCGTGCCGGGTGCCGAAACGGGAACGGCTATGCGTTCGATATTGAAATTTCCGGCTTTTTCGATCCTCATGAGATCGTAAACCTGTTCGCCTACGACGAATGTGAACGATTTACCTGTTTTTCCGGCTCTTCCGGTCCTGCCGATACGGTGAGTGTAATCTTCGTCGTCTCTGGGAAGATCGTAATTGATGACGGCGTCGATGTTGTTTATATCGATACCGCGGCCGGCTACGTCGGTTGCGACGAGTATGTTGACCACGCCTGTGCGGAATGATTTCATAACTCTTTCGCGTCTGTTCTGATCGTGTCCGCCGTGGATGCCTTCAGCGGGATAACCTTCATTGTTAAGTTTTCTGACGATGCGGTCAACTCTCGATTTTGTGTTCGAGAAAACGAGAGCTATCTTGATCTCGTTCTGGTCGATTATATTTAAGAGAGCGTCATGCTTTTCGGTTTCGAGCATATCGCAGTATTTTTGTTCGATCTTCGGTATTTCCATTTTGTGGTCGGTCGTGTCGATATGAACGGGATTATTCTGATACTGATTCATAAGTCTCATGATGTCGCGGTTCATCGTAGCCGAGAACATAGCCGTCTGGCGGTTTCTGGGCGTCTGGCCGAGGATGGTCTCCATATCTTTTCTGAAACCCATGTTAAGCATTTCATCCGCTTCGTCAAGCACTACGAATCTTATCGTATCGAGCTTGATGGTGCCGCGTCTCATGTGGTCCATGAGTCTTCCGGGAGTTCCGACTATTATCTGGGGCCTTCTCGTGAGGGCCGCGAGCTGGCGGTTGATCTCCTGGCCGCCGTAAACGGTAGCCACGGCGAGGCCGTAATAATATTTGAAGAGTTTGCGGAATTCTTCAGTGACCTGTATCGCAAGTTCCCTTGTAGGGCATATTACGAGAGCCTGAAGGTTCTTGTTCGTAAGGTCGATGCGTTCGATGATCGGAATAGCGAAAGCGGCGGTTTTTCCGCTGCCCGTGCGGGCCTGCCCGATGATGTCGCGGCCTTTAAGCAGGACCGGGATAGCTTCGGTCTGTATCGGAGTAGCTTCGGAAAATCCGAGGTCCGTTACGGCCCTTTTCATGTTGAGTGATAGATTAAGTTCTTCGAATGTGGTTGTTTTCATTAGTTTTTTTTCACCTTATAAATAAATACTTCACACACGGGGATCCGTTAAAGCCCGTGAATGTTTCATGAAATTTATAATCGACGCCCATGAAGGCGGTCGAGGTCAATTTTGTTTGAAATAAAGGAAAAGGGTCAGGCTTATAAGCTCGTGAACCCGTTCATGTCAACGGAAAGACATTTTGATTTCATAACCCCGATTTAATTATCGAAAGCACTAAACGCTGATGCGTCAGATGCCTCTGAAGAGGGAAAGCCGCGCTGTGCAACTATTTTGCAGAGAAACAGCCACCGGGGTTTTTAAAATTAAAACAAATAATTTACAAAGAGTGTCGGAAATAAAAATATTCCGAAAAAATTAAATTAGATTTTAATAACTTTATAAAAATAAGTCTTAATGATCAATGACCTGCAATTATAATAACACAAAAAACGGCTGATGTCAACTTAATTATTTTTGCGTGATTCCAAAAAGGTTGAAAATTCAAATAAAGTGTTTTACGGAAAAGCCATTCCCGGTTTCGTAAAGGCAATTTGCCGGCCACGGTTCCGCTGCACAATTCCGATCTAAAAATGGAAACTCTCAAATCGATCTTGCGCCAGGCAAGAATCAGCCTCGATGAGCTGTTAAAATTATTATAATTTTTTTTTAATATTAACAAACCGGCGAATTTTCATCCGCGGCAGTTACGGCAATTTTTCTTTTCCTTATAAACGCGAAAGCGTATATTATAAAAACCGCAAGTATTCCAAGGCATATAAGCGGGAAAAATATCGCCGCGAGCGACATAAGCGCCGAACTTACCGCTTCAAAAATAGCGACCAGAAAATTCAAAGTTCCTCCGGTGGCCGCAGTCGAAGCAAGTCTCGTAGCGCTAGTAGCCGTCTGAGTCACGCCGGCCGCTGCCCCACCCGCTATTATCGCGAGAACCCACCTCATATATGGATCGACTCCGCTGATACACGATAACGATAATAAGATACCGGCGATAACGGCGCAAGGCGTAGCTAGGGAATCCAGAAAATTATCCACGACCGGAACCAGATACGCGAGCACCTCGACGATGGTCGCGGCCGAAAAACATATCAGAGCCGGATATGTGCCGATCCATTCAAAGCCCGGAGCCGGCTTCATATAGCCGTTCATAACCGCGACGCTCATAATAAAGAACGGCACGAAGATCCTGAAACCGCATGCGGCGGAAAGGCCGATACCCATAACTACGCTGATAAATTCCATAAACAGCCTCCGTAAAAATCTTCTTTCTCTTTTTCAGGTCCGCCCGTGAAAAAAATTCTTTACTTTAAATTTCTCAAAACTTCGCCTCAAATATATGTCTGGCATCTAACGCTTTTCCGTTCTGATCTACTATTCAATGCCCGTTCCTCAAGCGTGGGAAAGCCGCGGAAAAATAAATTCGCCGGTAAATTCGGATCCCGCCGGCCTCACAAAAAACTTATAGTCTTTTTCTTCTTTTGTTCCGGCTATATTAAGTTTGAAACGATCGGGCGTGAACATAAAAACTATCCTGCGTGCAGCGGTCTCATTCATGGCTTTCGCGAGCGCGGACATAATTATTTCATAACCGGCGACGGTTTCGCTTATAACATCATACAGATAAAGCGAATCGCTTTCGATATTATAAATAATCGCCGTATCTATCTCATCTATATAGTATATATCATTTTTATAAAATTTAAGGCAATAGAACATTATAAGGTGCGAATCATTAATAACGCCGAGTTTATCTGAAACGGGAACCCTTTTAAGCGCGAGCCTTTTTAATATTTCAAAGTCTTTTTCTTTATCGATATCAAGTTTTCTTAAGGCCGGACAGGCCTTGCTTAAAGTTTTGAGTCCGCCAAATGCCGGCGGCTCGAAAACGAATGAGGCCTCGCAAAATTCATTAAAGCCGAAACCGGGATAAAAACCGTATGCCGACTCGTTCGCGAACAGATAAATAAGATCGCATTCTGAAGAGTGCCGGCCAAGAACGATATTCATAAGATCTTTCGAAAGCCCTTTTTTACGATAGTCGCCATGGGTCATAACGGTCCCGATCTGTATCGCCTTTTTAGATTCGCCGTTAATTACAAGGTCCATCTTATTAATGGAAACGTTCGAAACCACCTTATCTCCGGCGGCAAAAGAATAACAGATATATCTGTCGTTCCAGAACCCGGCCTTATACCAGGACTCGAAATCGATGCCGAAAACCTCGCCGGCCAGCTTATTAAAACTCGCGCGGTACTTATCTATATTTTTATAATCGCTTATCAGGCTTAAGTTATGAGATACATTCGCCGTCATAATCTTATTATGTTCTCCGTTTTAATAAATTTTAACAATACCACGGTTGCGTGCATCAACGCCGTCAGGTCTGGCGTTGACGTCGCACGATTTTTCAAGATCGATGATAACACAGTATTGATGTATCGTCAAGGCGAACAGCATATCTTTTTTTTTATTTGACATACTCCAAAAATACTATTATAATGACCTGATGAAAAACACCGTTTTACAATTTACATTAACGGCGTTCTTTATATTTTTTTCGCCGTCGGCGTCTTATGCCAATCCCATCGTATATCCGCCTTACGGTTATATTACGGACGCATCGGAAGTAGTGGTCTATTTCATTCAGACCTGTCTCGTTTTTTATTTTGTAACCGCATATCTGGAAAGTATCGCGTACAATATTATATTTGACGGAACTGTTTTTTCAAGACTCGAACTGATAAAAACAGTTTTTAAAATTAACTTGATGACATATCCGGCGACGCAGTTAATAGTTCTGGTTTACTATGCCATAGTTAAGGCCAACGAGAACATTTATCTCGAACCGTATTATTTCGATTCAATAAACGCTAATTTCAGGTGGCAATACCCTTATGAGCTTGCCGTATCGATTTTCGCGATTTTTCTGATATTTGTAACCGGCCTTCTGCTTTATAACGAATTAAAAAACGCCTTAAAATGGAACCGCCTCGAAAAATATCTGGCGGTAACGATGGTTACCGTTTCATCTTTTGTATTCGCGGATATTTTATTATATCTGACAGTCGATAAAATCGCGGGCATAAACTTTTTTAACTACCTGTCCAACAGTATTCAAGCATCCATATGCGGTTTCAAAACAATGAGTCTGTTGATACGCAAATATCATTTTCATTTTTTCCGGCACTATATGTATTTTTTAATCGAGATAATTGTCACGATAACCGAATTTTTCCTTCTGAAAAAATATCTGTCCGATTTAAAAAAGCCGGTCATCGAAGATAAAAAAATCCTGATATGCGTTGTACTTGCGAACTTTTTCAGTCTGGCTGGAGGAGAAATATTACTGATACTCCTGCCGCTGTAAAAAGCGACACGGCAAACAATTTATCAGTTTACATCGATCAAGGAGGTGAAAATCATCATTATTAGAAACGGCAGACTGGCCGTCCGCAAGCTCACGGACACGGACAAAGGCCTTTTATATAAATGGCTCAACGATCCGGCGGTACTCGAGTTTTACGAGGGAAGGGACCGGCCTCAAACGATGGACGACATCGAAAAAAATTTTTACCGCGACTTCGAAGAAACGCCGTGTATCGTCGAATACGACGGCGTCGCGATCGGATACTCGCAATTTTACCCCATCAGCATTGACGAGCGGCGGGAATACGGTTACGGCGGCAGCCGTGAAACGATATACGGAATGGACCAGTTCATCGGCGAGCCGGAACGCTGGAACAAAGGCATCGGAACTCTGCTCGTAAAGAGCGTAGCGGAGTATCTGGCGAAAGAACTCGGCGCGGACAGGGTCGTGATGGACCCGCAATCCCGCAATGTTCGAGCCATCGCGTGTTATGAAAAGTGCGGGTTCAAAAAGACGCGGATACTTCGGGAGCACGAGATGCACGAAGGCGAAATGCGCGACTGCCAGATCGTTGAGTGGACGAGAACGGTTTAAGCGAATTGGCCTGATGTAAATTTTCATGAAATTCTTTATGGAGGCAAAAATGAATCGTAAATTTTTTTTAATTGTAATTGTGTTTTCTCTGGTCATATTTAACGGCTTTTTTTCAGTTTCCCATGCCGGTTCGGGCCAGGCCGCAAACACAAAAGATCTCAAGGAATATAACGTTACAAGCGGCGAGGTAATAGTTTCCACCGATAAAAGCATATACGCCGCCACCGACAATATCAGCGTTTCGGTAAAAAACGCTTCGGCGGCATTCGCGTATGTTCATGCCAACAGCACGATATGCGTCGACTGCATCGAGCGCCATAATCCCGACGGATCGAAAACGGAACTCAAATACCGCAATCCGGGGATCGATTACGATATCGGACCGCCGTCAGAATTCAAGATCGGCGAAACTTTCACGATCAAATGCACGGCTGAGCATTTCGAAAAGATAAGCGAAGGCGTGTTTTCACAAAAAAAATTAACCGGCGGAAAATACAGCATCAGAATAATTTATCAAATAAGGCCGGCGGAAGGCGTGGGTAAATACATGTGGCTGTATTCCAATTCCAACGAGTTTGAAATTAAATAACAAAGGAATAAAACTGATTTTTATAAATTCAGATCCGCGATCCTTTTATCCGGATGTGTTACGGCGTCAGTAAGCAGATCTATAAGTTCGGCTATCATCTTTTTTATTTCAGATCCGTTAAATATCGCGGTCTTATGATCGAGGAAAAATTCTATCCTGTCCTTTTTTTTGTTGTCATAACTTATGTAAAAAGCAAGTGTGTTTGATGATTCGCTGGCATTATACGACACAGTATCGACGCCTTCGGCGTAGAGGTTCTTATAATATTGTATGATGGCGACGGTGAACATATTTTTTATGTCGTGGTCTTTTTTTATAAGATAAGGGATCAGAATATCCAGCGGATATCTTTGATGTTTCACGGTTTCGCCGAACGACGAAATGAATTTTTCGACAAGCTCTGAAAAATTCATATCCGGTGATATTTCAAGACGGTGAGCGATATTACTGACGAACATGCCCGTGTTATTTTTAAATTCCGGCGGCCGTCCGTGATGAGCCGTTTCAACGACGATATCTTCGTTATGCGAAATACGGAATAAATAAGCGTATATGGCTGACATAAAAACCTTGAACGCGGAACATTTCATTTCATCGGAGTATCCATATAATTTTTTCGAAATTTCAGCGGGAAATTCATAAAAGACGCGCGATATCGAACAATCGTCATTTTCGACTCCAGGCTTCATTTCAAGAGGCGGTAATTTTTTCGAGTACATCTTATTCCAGTATTTTCTGTCCTCTTTAAAATCTTCGCTTTTTATATACTCTTCTTCGATCCTGACATAATCAAAATACGAAACGAACTTTTCGTCGACGGTTTCCATGCCGGCTTCGAGTTTATTATAATATTCCACGATCTTATTAACGACCGCAACCATAGCCGCGCCGTCAAAAGCTATGTGATGAAGTTTCGCGAAAAAACCCTCGCGGCCGCACTCGGTTTTTATTATAGTGAACTGAAAAAGGTCGGCGTCAAAAAACGGTTCGAATGTAGTTTTCGCCTGGATCTCGACCCATTCGCTGAATTTTATTTCCCCGCCGGATCCGGAAAAATCAATATAGCTTATACCGGCATCTTTATATTCGCTGATATATTGAAAAGGCCCGCTTTTTTTGTCCGCGATATGCATTCTCGCGTTATGGTTATTTCTTATGAAAAGGTTTATGGCTTTTTTCAAAACATCAATTTTTATAGCATGTTTAAATATCGCCGATATTAAAATATTCCACATCGTCGTTCCATGATAATAGTTTTGAAGATAATAAACCCGCTGCTGGGAGTGTGAAAGTTTAATATATTCAGTTTTTTTCAAACCCGTCGAACCCTTCGCCATTTTATAGTCCTTATAAATTAATTTGTGAGCAGCTTCAAAATCAAATGATCATTTAATGCAGGCGATATACCTGATAAGATTTTTAGCTATCTTAATGTATCATAAAATTTTATGATTGTCATTAACAAACAATTTTTAAATTTTTTTCAGCCAGAGTTCTTCACAGTTAATGTTTTCGGGCCTGCTTCAATTTTTTCATGTTTTATGATATAATCGAACTCATGTTTTTTCAATAATTTTGCCGACGCGATAACTCTTTACAGGTTTTTCCCGCCAATTCCCTCGGCAATAAGCTTAGTCATGTAATTTGTCATTTGAATAAAAAGGAGAATTTCAATGAAAAAGAATTTTCGCGTAATAACTATGGTCTTGTTTTTCTTAATGATATCAGCCGCCGCTCACGGCTCGGAAATATTAAAGGAAAGCTGGCTCGCTTTTGAACGCAAGGGAACTATATTCGGATATGAGCATATCAAAATGAACGCTGACGGCTCCGGCAAATTAAGATATGATGTTGAAAGAGGCTATAAAATAGACGTTGTAGGCGTGTCGCAGCAGGACATATCGGAAAAAGGCGTGTTCATAACCGATAAGGATCTGGTCCCGGTATCGTTCGAGCTCAAGGATGAATACAAGGTTAAAAGATCAATGATCACGGGAACTGTAAAAGACGGAAAGCTGAACGTCAAATACGACGATCTCTCGGGCGGCATTAACGAAAGGACATTTCCAGCTGCCGATCTGTATTTTGAAGTTAGCGTCGCTGACCTTATAGTAAAAAGAGCTTCTGAAAAAAACTTCGCTTTCAATATATTCGATCTTCATAATATTCGCTCTGTCGCCGTCAAGATAATAAAAGCCGGCGGCGGGACGCTCGAGGCCGAGGTCGCGACGCGCGGAAACATGCCGGAAATTATGACCATAACCGCTGACGGGCGGGTCGTAAGGTCGGTGAGAGCGGTCGAAACTTTAAATAAAGCCGACAACAAAACATATCAGACGGACGAAAAGGTCGCCGGAAAAATCAAAGCGGTCGCGAACGACGATTCAGATCTGACGATCAAGGTCGATAAGATAACCGGGAACATCTATAAAGTTAAAACCGCCAGGGTCGCGGTAAAATGGATGAATATACCCGTGACGGATTTCGCGCTCATAGATAACCGCCAGAGTGTCTTATCCGAAAAATGCGCGGCCGGGGTTTATGAGGTGACGCTCGAACTGAAAAAAGTTTCTCTGGATACCGTTCCAGTAGCGATAGCCGCTCCAGCGGTTGGAATGGAAAAATATACGGGCGAAGACGAATTTATAATCACATCCGATAAAGCGGTTGCGAAACTCGCTAAAAAGCTTGACGCCGGCCCGTCAGACGCCGTAAAAAGCGTTAAAAACATACTTAAATGGATCAACGACAATATAAAGACGAATTTCATCGCCGAAACCCTTTCAGCGCCTGAAATACTTAAAAAGAAATGCGGAAAATGCAGCGAGAATTCAATTATATTCGCGGCGCTCGCCCGCTCGCTCAAAATCCCGGCAAAAGTCTCGCTCGGAGTTATGAATACAGGGGCGGTATGGATGGGACACATGTGGAACGAGGTCTACATCGGCGGAAAATGGATCGCGGTGGACGCAAGTTCCGGCGAATTCGTTTCCGGCATGACGCATATAAAATTCACCGAATCGGATACGATAGACGGCACTCAGAATGTAAGGATGAAACTCATTGATAATCTTGACATTTCAATCCTCGATATGGAGAACGAACCGGCTAGAACGGATATTAAATCCGGGATCGCCGGAAATACTTATACCAGCGCCGAATACAATTGCCGCATAAGCGTTCCGGGTGAAGGCTGGAAACTCGAAGAAAAAAAGGTCGGAAATATCATAACGCTCTCCGCCAAACCTGCAGGAAGCGACGAGGTCGATTTCGCTCTCGTCATGTTCTCCGTGCCGCAGGGCCTTTCGCCAAAAACCATCATGGACGGAAGAATTTCAGCTATTTCAGGCAGGGTGAAAGATTTCAAAAAGATATCCGAAAGCGAGGCAAAGATAGCCGGCATTGCCGCGGCGCGCGTCAGATTCAGCCAGACGGCCGGGATGATCATAAAGTCGGTTCTCATAAACGAGAACACGATGCTTCTTCAAAACACCGAGGGTTATCTCTTCGCGTGCATCGCGCCTGAAGATAAATTTAAAAAATACGAGGCCGATTTCAAAAAGATCATCGCGAGTTTTGAGCTGATAAAATAGTTAATATTGACGACATATAAAACAAGCCTGTAAGATCGAAATTAAATGATCTTACAGGCTTATGTTTTTTTATTGAAGGCTATGGTAATTATATTTTCCGGTTGATTACATTATCGGAACATAAATATCCGTTTCAGATTTCGGATCTTCACCGCCGATGAAGCGCTCGTCGTATAATTCGAAGTCATACGAGGACCTTGAAAGCTTATATTTTGAATTCGGCAGCCACCGGCCGTAAATATTATCAAGAGTTATATATATATCGCTTATCTTTCCCTTGTGCGTGAATACCGCATATTTAGACGCCGGAATGACTTTTTCGGTCATTCCCTTCGGGGTTTTCGCGCCGGCTTCGACCTCAAAACCCGCGATATACGAAAATTCTGTCTTGTCTGTGAATGGCGACCCTTCTTCCATTACACATACGCCGTAACAGACCTTCGGCTCGGATTTTCCGGTTATTTCTTCGCACCTTGGAATAAAGCGGCCCCAAAGTTTCGGTATCGTAAAATTAGTAACGTTGTCTATCTTGGTCGTTCTGCAATCCATTCCGATGATCCTGAACTCTTTTCTCTCAACGATCTTAGGTTCCATTATTACCCCTCCGCTCATAAATTTTATTTTCATCTTCAAGGCGTTGAACACGCCGCACGGGTCAGGCCTGAAGGATTTTTTCCTGCATTCCCGTGGAGTCATGCCGTACGCTTTTTTGAAAGCGCGCGTAAAAACCTCGTGCGAATTGAAACGATATTCGAAAGCGATATCTATCACGGTTTTGCCCGTATCGACAAGTTCCGAAGCAGCGCGGGCGAGACGGCGCTTTCTTATGTAGTCCATAACTGGTTCGCCGGTTATCGCGCGAAATATCCTGTGAAAATGAAAAACGGAAAAGCACGCTTCGTTCGCGAGCTCATCGAGCCTGATATCTTCCGACAGATTCGACTCGATCCTGTCTATCGTTTTCTGAATGCATTCGTAATAATCCATGTTTACCCGCCTTCAATTAACATCATACCTCATATCGAAGTTTTTTTCTTGACGTTTTTTGCTATTGTTTTTTCAAAAATTTTACGGCCATGGTTTTAACCGATTGTTTCAAAACATTGAAATTCAAGCAGCTTTCAACGATCGACCTGATTTTTTCATAAACACCGGCATCTTCTTTGTATGAGTTTTCGTTATCCAGAATGAATTTCACGGCTTTATTGATTATCCTTGCGTAAATGCCAAGGCTTTCTTCTTCTTTCAAAAATTTATGAACGGCGTCCACGGTCTTTTCTATTTTTGCGGCGATCTTGTCAGAAACTCCGCCAAATGATCCGTCGGCGTTCTGGGTCATTGAAAGTTCCTTCAGATAGTTAGACGCTATCATATCTTCGGGCACGTCAATTTTCATGCCGTCGTTTTCATCGCCCGCATATCCTCTGCCGCTGAACTTATTGACCATTTCGACTTTTCCTGTTTCTTCGGCTTCGCAGGGGATTTTGTTATAAATCATATCATCATCATTATTATTTTTTTTCATTTTCCTGCTTATTGATGGTTTCGAAAATTCACGCAGTTCTGAACCATCGCTATCGCAGAGCGAATATTCCATATCAACTGAATTGCTTGTATTTATGGCGCCGCCTGAAGGGATCGGGCCGGGGCTGAAGCAATTTAATATATGCGGTGCCACAGCCTGCGCCAAGAAAGGAATCGACGGCATAAATTTACCGCCTCCGCCCATCTGCCAGCCGAACGGCATTTCAACTGGAACGACGCTTGTTTCAGGCATTCCGGAAAGTTTATTCTCGCGCGTGATCCTGGCGAAAAAAGCCGTGTATTGAGAGAGCACGCCGTATTTTTCGGATAATTCGATTATATTGTTTTTAACTCCGTCTTTAAGACGCCTATTGCAGGTTGTTTCATATTCGGTAAGTTCGCTTATGCGGCCCATCGCCCAGAGCCTTGCGAACATTTCTCCGTTTTCGATCGTTTCTATTTTTTTTGTCGCATATATATATTCGGCGCCGCATACACGGCCTTTAACGATGGCTTTGCCATCCGGTTTCTTAGCGAGGCGCGCGAACATCGATAAATTATCATCGGAATATATCTTTTGAGGCATCTTTTTCGAAAGTTCTATATTATCGAGTCCTTCGACGCTCACGCTCAGTTCGTCAATACGCGCTTTTCCTATCCTTGAAAAATGCCTGAGGATCTTATCGTCGAGAGGTTCGCCCGGATATACGAATTCAGCCGCGCCGCCTGAAACTTCAGCGGCCGCGTTTATTAAATGCGAGTTGACGGCGGTGTCCACGCCGACCGTGAAAAATCTCGAGTTTTTTCCGAAACTTTTAATATATGATATAATTTCGCTCTCGTTTCCGACCTCGCCGTCCGTTATGAGCATGACTATCTTTTCGGATCCGCCGTTATCCGCAAGGGACATTTTTATCGCTTCGAGCATTTCGGTCCCGCCCATCGTTGATAATCCGTTGATCCAGGCGGTAGCCGCTTCAAGCGAAGCCTGGTCGTAAACGCCGCTTTTTTTCATGAACGGGTGCGGAATATCCTCGAAAGCTATTATATTGAAAGTATCTTTTTCCGAAAGATTTCTCATGCATATTTTCAGCGCTTTCTTTGCCTCGTCAAGCTTCGTGCCGGACATCGAGCCGGAAACGTCTATTAAAAATATATATTCGCGCGCCGCTTCATCCTCTGATTCCGGAAGCTCTGGCTTCACTGAAATATATGAAAAAGTCTCGCCGGCGGCTGTCGTGCCGGATAAAAATCTTTCAGGGCGCGTCTTTGGAAATTTGGCGGTTATAATGAAATCGCGGTCCATTTTCACGCTTTCCTCTGAAAAAGACACTTTTATCCAGCCGAGATCATCTTCCGCGGCCTTTATCTGATGCGACGGCGAACTTACCGATTCCGCGCCGCAGCCTATATCAAGCGTTATCTCGGCGTCCACTCTGTAGCCTGTTCTTCCGACTGGCGGGGTTATCATGTCCGCGTCCGGGACTCTGCTATTAGGAACCGCTTGACCGGTGCCGGTCCTGTCTATTGCGCTGCCCGCCGGGATATATCGCGGCGCAACCAGAAGAGGAGTCAAAAGCCTCATTTCATTTCCGTTAAATTTAATTTCGGCCATGTATCCAATTTCGACCTCGACCGTTTCGCCCGCGCCGATCTGGCCGAGCGAGACCTGAAAAACGTTCGGCCTGTGGCTTTCAAAAAGCATCGCGCCGTCGCCCGCGGATATCGCGTCGCCGTATTCCTGAAGCGCTTTTTCGCGTTTCATGACGGTGCCGGCGATCTCTTTTCCAAGGGTTTTCGCCACGAAGCGGTACACCGAAGCGTTATCCGGCAGGGGGAATGTGTAAACGGCCTCGATGTTTTCGGAGATGTCGTTCAAATAAACCTGTTTGAGGGTGATATCGGAGAAATTATCCATCACCGAGCCTTTTATTGAAACGCTCTTTAGCGCCATTTCAGGCGGTCCCACGCTTACGATCTCCCGGCCGCGCGATTCATTGCTTTTTTTCATGGATATCACTCCTTAATATTTATATTCATAAATAATTTTTATCAATAGTTAACACTTAATTTTTCAGCCCATCTTGGTCGCAGCAACTCTCATAATACCATGCTCTTTACCCATACAGTTTCAGCCGCAATTCAAGCCCGGCGTTAACCTTGTAAAAACCGCCGGAAAGCGGGGCGCCATCAAATAAAGTTGCGGTCTTTATCCGTTTAATTAATTCTCGAGCCAGTCGACAAGGATCGCTTTGATCTTCGCGACAGCTTTTTTCTTTCCAAGGCTGGTTTTTCCGATATACTGCGTATCGAGCAGGAACTGAAAGGCTTTTATCGCAAGTTCGTCGGCGATGACGGCGTTTCCATAATTCACTTTTTCTTCGGCCTCGCCGTCCATAATTTCAGGCTTATCCGCTTCGATCCCGACGGGCGGCAGAACTTCGCAGACGCTGCCCTTGTCGCTTCCTATCAATTCGACGAATTCGTCTTTTGCGCCCGACTTATCTTCGGTCTCAGTGACTATTTTCATCGCGTCGGCGTTATTTATCTCCTTGAACATGATGGACGCGAAAAGTTTTGAGGTTTCGCGCGAATAGACGCTCCATTTTTTGTTGTGGTATAAAAACCGCGAAAATATTCCGATCTCAAGCGGCGATATCACGGTGTCGTCGTCTATGACCTCTTTGATCAGAAGCATCGATATCTTGTTCGGTTCGATATTACTCACGAATATGCGCTTGTTCCAGCGGGCGAATTTGTTGTTGAAAAACGCCGCCGCCTCAAAAACGTCTTTCGCCTTCCTGCGGAAATCAGCCTTCAACCCTTCCTCGGACGGAGTTTTCAGCGTAACTATAACTTTAAATATCTTCATGATCGACTTCCTTTGTTGTTCTTACCCGGTCCAATATTGTTGCCGCTCTTACATTATCAGCAGCATAACAGTTTTCAGTATTCTCATTGTTTTCAAATTTCCGGACTTATTGCCAATATTTTTTGCTATTTACTTATTTTTTTGCAGCTATTATTATTCTTGCCGTTTTCAAGTTTCTTAATGTTAACTCTGCAATTGCTATTTATCAAATTTTTGTTTCATTCGTGCCCTTAATTAATATTTCATAATATTAAAATTTCAGACACACTCTTCGTTCCAGCGGTTTTATTGCGGCTAACAAAATTTTCAAACTCTTCATTAACCTTTCCTAATTTTATTGTAGCATAAAATTTTTGTCTTGTCAACTAACCTTTATAAATATTAGTTAATATTTTTGAATATTTATAAAAATACTGTCATCAAAGAGTTTTAACAAGCTCGCGCGGCAAAATTTGACTGCCCGGCGAGGCAAATCGTAAAAAATATCCGGACATCGATACTCGATATATAGCCGATATCCTTACACGAGCGGAGGCGGAGCGGTATCTTTAAACTTGACATTTATAATACTTTGTATTACAATGTATTACAAGGTGGTGATAATTATGACTACTATTTCACTTAGAATAGACGATGAACTTTCCGAAAAACTTGAGAAAGTGGGCCGCTTTATGGAACGCTCTAAAAGCTACATCGCCCGTAAAGCCATTGAATCTTTTATCGAAGAAATGGCATTTCTCGCGGAAGCCAAGGAACGCTATGAAGACAAGAAGGCGGATTACATAGACTATGAAAAATTTAAAAAACAAATCGGTATCGATTAAGATCGACGAACGGGTTTATAAAGATATCAAGGGAATACCGAAAGCAGATATTGAGCGGCTATTTAAAGCCATAGACAAGCTGGAAACTAACCCGGAACTTGGAAAACCTTTAGAAGGATCGTTAAAACCATTAAGAAAACTGACGGTCGGACATTATCGCATCATATACGTTTATGAAGATTTACGATTGCTCGTTCTCTTTATCAAGATCGGCCATCGAAAAAGCGTTTATGAGGAATTGAAACGCCTTATTCCATATATTAAGTTATGAGCCGCCGGTTATCGCGCTTCGTTCCATAAGCGTTTATAAATCGGCGTGCGAAACCGCGCATATATTTACTCCACAGCCGCCATTACAATATGTGCCGATCTCATCGCAGCAATAACCCGCGCAGCTGCTCACATAAAATTCCTTCCCGACATTAATATAAATTCATTTATTATAATCTAAATTATATTATTTTCGAAGCTAAGCCTGCAATTCCTACTTTATTAAACCGATCGCCGCGTTTATAAATTCAGCGGTTTGTTCAGGCCGTTCAAATAAGATCCTGAATTTCGCATTGTTGGCTGTGACGATCTCCGCGGATACCTCCGAGATTATACTTACGGATACTATAAATTTGGGATGGAAAAATTAGTTTTGACTCATAGCACCTCGCTTTCTTTAGAACTCAAAACACATAACGCGGCAAAACCTTTTATAATATTTTTAGAAAAAAGAGGGACCATGATATTTAATAACCGGGCATTAGTAAAAAATCTTTATACACAAACATGAAATTTCTTAAAATATAAACAAACACTTTTATAAATTTTAAAAATAATTTGAACCTTTTGCCGTTTTCTGGGATAATGTATGGCATGAAAGAAAAAGCGAAGAAATTATATCTCGGATATATCGGCGGAGAGCCCGGCGATTTTGAAGAACTCGTGAGACTTATAACCCCGAGGTTCTATAGAATGTTCAGACATCTCGGAGCGGACGTGGCGGACGCCGAGGATCTCTGCCAGCAGTTCTTTCTCGATATACACAGGTTCAACCATAATTATTCGCGGGAGCGGGACTTCATGCCCTGGGCATACGCGGTCGCGAGAAACATTTATTTCAAAGAGTATGACCGCGCGAGCAGGGTAAAGATCATTCCGCTTCACGCCTGGATCGCGGCGAAAGAAAAACCGATGGATGATGAAAATACCGTCACGGCTTTGCTTTCTAAATTATCAGACGAAAAACGGATAGTATTTGAACTGAAACATTTTCAGGACCTTAAATTCAACGAGATAGCAGAAATATTGAAGATCCCCGCTGGAACTGTTAAATCCAGAATGTTCGCGGCGGTTTCAGAACTCAGACAGATACTTGAAGGAGAAAAATCATGAAACATCCTTCCGATGAATTAATAATAACTTTTTTATACAATGAGGCCGGAACTGATGAGATCCGTTTGATCGGATCGCACATGGCCGAATGCATGGACTGCGCGTTAAAGATAAACGCCATGAAAAAAACGATAAACGCCGTGAACGGACTTAAAGACGAGGAAACGCCAATTTTTCTGGCTGATAAGATCGCCGCAGGATTTGAAAACGATAGGCGACATACAATAAATAAGAATAAAAATTTAAATGACAAAGACCTTTCCGGCAAATGCATATCCGGTGATAATAGTTCCTCCGCAAGCGCAGGATTAAATATTGATCAAGCCAATAACACTAAAATTTTAAAAAGCGGATCCCGTATAGCATCCGGTAAAAAAGACGCAAACTTCAAAACAGCCAGCCGGACTAAATCGAATGCATCATCGGATACATTTAAGGCGAACTCAAATAAAAAAACATCCAATATAAAAGATGAAGCACCAGTAATATCAGAAATAATGACGCCCGGCGAACTCGCCGATTTTTTAAAGATCCCGCTCGAAGGCATATATGATCTTCTATCCGACATTCCTTATTTGACCCTGGCCGGCCAGATCAGGTTCCGCAGGAGCTCGGTTGAAAAATGGCTCGAGATCCGTGAGAAAAATCCGGTTATGCCGAAACAGGCATTGCGCGACCTGGACGATTCTCCGAAACTCTGGCTCAGCGTGGTTTAATGACCGGTAACAGTTAATTTTAAGGAGGAAATTTTATGAATAAAAAATTACTCGCCGATTTCTTCAGGCATTTCTCTCAGCTTCTCGCGTCCGGCGAACAGCTGGTCGACGCGCTTAAAAAGTGCAGAAAACATAGTTATATGAAAGACGATACGAATTTCGTAGATTATCTGATCAAAACCGTCAGCGACGGAAAAAATCTCGGACCGGCGCTTTTAGACATAGGATTTCCGCGCGATTACATCGGATATTTCAATAAAGGCGAATGGGAAGGCAGGCTCGATCAGATGACGGAAGAGCTTTCAAAAGCCCTTGAAGCCGACGCAAAAACAGACCCGGCGCTCGAACTTTCGATCGCGGGATCGGAAGAACTCAAGATCAACGCCAAAGACGACGAGGTCATATCAGTCGTGGACAAATGGCTGAAGGAATGCGCCGCGTTAGACGCCAGCGACCTCCATGTGATCCCGGTCAAGGGCTGGGGCGCGCAGATAAAATACAGAGTGAACGGAATACTCCGCGAAGTTTCAAATATAGACAGGGATATGCTCGCGAAGGTCACGGCCCGCGTAAAATTCATGGCGTGCCTGGACCTCGCCGAAAAAAGACTCCCGCAGGACGGAAGAATGCTCATCAAGGTCGGCGGAAAAGAACTGGATCTGAGGGTCTCGACGGTACCGGTATTTCTCGGTGAAAAAATAACGATAAGATTCGTCAATAAGACCGAAACGATAATCGGACTCGATAAACTGCGCTTTTCCGAAGAAGAAATGGGATCCATAAAAAAAATGATAGCCAAACCTTACGGATTCATCCCCGTAACCGGCAGAAGCGGCTCCGGAAAAACGACGACATGTTATTCCATGTTATATGAATATATCGAAAAAGGAGTGAACGTCGTAACCATAGAAGCGCCCTTTGAAATGCTCATAAACGGGGCCACCCAGATCGCGCTGGACCCGTCGATAGGGCTGGATTACGCCGCGGCCATCAGAACGGCGCTCAGGACGGACCCGGACGTCATATTCGTCGGAGAATTTCAAAATAAAGAGGTCGTCGATCTCGCGCTTAAAGCCGCTCAAACGGGACATATCGTGATAGGCCAGTTCCACTCGCAGAATATATTCGAATTAATTGATATGCTCGTCAGAATGGAAGGCGTGGAGCCGTCGATGCTCGCCAATATTTTGAACGGCGCAATATCTCAGGCGCTTCTGCGCAAGCTTTGCGACTGCAAAAAGAAGGTCAAAACAGTTCCGGCCGCCGCGAAAAAACAGGGACTTTCAACGATATACCAGTCGGCCGGATGCGAAAAATGCCTCAATTCCGGTTATAAAAACAGGATACCGGTATATGAGGTCGTGACCTTTGACCGCGACATGAAAGAAGCCATAGCCGCGAAAAACATGACCGAATTCAAAAAACTGATAAAAACTTCGCTCGAAAAAAGCGCGATAGAACTCGTCAAAGCAGGCGTCACATCGTTCGAAGAGGTCCAGAGAGTTTTCGGTATAATATAAACTAAAAATACAAAATTTAAGGACCGTCCGCAAAATTCAAAAAGGATCGGACGGACCAATCACAACAGATCCGGTCTTGATAGATGCGTATAATTTGCGAAAAAGTTCTCTGAGAACAATAATTTCAGGGAACTTTTTTCAATAATTATAGTATAATAACAAAATTGAAAAGTTATTTTAAAATAAAACCCTGGTAATAAAATAAGGGGGGAATATTTATGAACCGAAAACTCGCAACGGCGGCATTAGTAATCAGCTTCGCCGCATTCACCGGTTTTTCATCCTATTCATACGGCAGCGTGGACGAGGTCAAGAAATCTATAGACACCGGCGCAACCGCAACTTCAGTGAATTCGTCAGCGGCGGCTGCTGCCGTGACGGCGCCGCAAACTTACCCGGGCGTCGTAAAGACCGATTATTTAAACGTTAGAAACGGCCCGTGGGGCGATATCATCGGCGGATTAAAAATGGATACAAACGTCGAGATCATCGGAAAAGAAGGCGTATGGTATAAGATCAATTACAACGGCGGCGTGGGTTTCATCCATTCCGGCTACGTGGAAGCCGCGAACGCTCCTGCTACGGCATATGACGCTTTTGTGAACACTCCCGGCTCATATCTGAACGTACGGACAGGCCCCTGGGGCGACATCATAGGAAAATTCGAACACGGCGCGAACATTGAGATCCTCGGAAAAGAAGGCGACTGGTATCAGGTAAAATATAACAACAAAGAAGCTTATGTCCATTCCGATTATATTTCCAAAGAAGCGCCAGCCGCTGCGGCTCCTGCTACTGCCGCGGCTTCAGGCGGAGCCGGATTCGGCGGCAGGCCGGTCGCGGGCGGCCCTGTAACTTCAGAATACGGCCCGCGTGAACTATACGGAAACTTCCACCACGGCATCGACCTCGGCGTTGGAAACGGAACTCCGCTCAATTCTATCGGGGCCGGAACGGTCGTATCGGCGGGTTGGGATTACGGCGGGGGAAATACAATGGTAATAAAATATGACAACGGATATACTTCAGTTTACTGCCATATGCAGGGTTTCTCGGCATCAGCGGGTCAGAGAGTAGGCCAGGGACAACAGGTCGGAACAACGAACAACACCGGCGCGTACACCACCGGACCTCATCTTCACTTCGGCATGAAAGATCCGGGCGGAAATTACTTAAATCCGCGCGATGTCCCCGGAGTCGTAATATAAATTCAAGGCACCCTAATAGAACTGAATAAAAATATAATTTTAACAATCGCATAAAAAAATCTCCCTGGAAAAATTAATTTCAGGGAGATTTTTTTTAAGAAATATAGTATAATAAAGTTCAGCTTTCCAGCGGGTAAAACGCCGTTTTAATAAGATAAAAAGGGAGACATTCATGAATCGAAGATCCATAAAAGTATTCTCAATAAAATGTTTTGCCGTTTTCACGGCGCTTTCATTTTATTCTTCCGGCGGCGCCGCAGGCGAGATAATGGAATCGATCGATAAAGAAACCTCCGCTGTTTCAATGAGTTTGGGCGCGGCGTTAAAAACAGCCGTAATAAAAAATTATTCCGGCATTGTAAGGACCGACATTTTAAACGTGCGAAACGGCCCGTGGGGTGAAATCATCGGCACGCTGAAACAGGACGCAAACGTCGATATCATAACAAAAGAAGGCGTATGGTTCAAGATCAATTTTAACGGCGGAACGGGTTTGGTCCATTCCGGCTACGTGGAAACGCTGAACGCGCCCGCAACGGCGTATGACGCCTTCGTATATGCTTCCGGCTCATATCTGAACGTGCGGAACGGCCCCCGCGGCGATATAATTGGAAAACTCTATCACGGCGATACGATCGAGATCCTCGGAAAGCAGGGCGATTGGTATCAGATAAAATATAATAACGACGAAGCTTACGCCCATTCGAATTTTATTTTTAAATATAAACCCGCGCCGGATCATTATCCAGCGCCGAAAGATGAAATCCCGGCCCCTCAAACGGCTGCTTCCGGCGGCGGAAATTTCGGCGGCAGACCGGTTATCGGAGGCTCCGTAACCGGCGAATTCCACGAGCGCAATAGAAGCGGAACCTACCACCACGGCATAGACATCGGCGTGTCGACCGGAACTCCTTTAAAATCCATCGGCAGCGGCACGGTCATATCGACGGCTTTTTACACCGGCGGCGGAAAGATCATCGAAATTAAATACGACAACGGATATACTTCCATTTACATGCATTGTAAGAAGGCAATCGTAAGTCCCGGCAACAGGGTCAAACAGGGCCAGCTGGTCGGCTACACGAATAATACCGGCACGCAAACCACCGGTCCGCACCTTCACTTTGAGCTCAAAGATCCCCGCGGAAAATCCATAAATCCACGCAGCGGGCCTGGAGTCATCATATAAAACTTTAAATGTTATTCGATCCCGGCCGGCCGTCTTACTTCGTCAATTTAGATCCGAGACCTGTCGCGCCGGCGTGGGCCGGGTCCAATTGCAGCACGCGCGAATTGTGAAATTCAACGGCCGCCGTATCGACGATCTTTCCCGAATACAAGCATAAAGCCATATAGTAATGCGCGTCAGCGTTCTTAAAGTCTCGGGCGAGCGCATCGGCAAGATAAGTCTTCGCAGCGGCATAGTTTTTCAGTTCGATCTCAGCCGTCGCAAGTTTTAACAGTTCTTCCGGTCTTTTTTCCGGATCGCCGATTATCAAAGAAGAAACAACGTTATTGACTAGTTTAACCGCGGCGGTCGCGTCCTCCCGGTTCTTAAATTTAAATGATATCCTGGCCGCGTGCAGAGCGTTTTCGTCGGTGCTCCAGAGGTTAAAGCTCCAGATCGGCTCTTTCATAGCTTTCCATGATTGTTCGGCGTATCCGATCCACCCGGCGGCTGTCACATAACTATAATATTTTCCGGCTTTAGATTTAAAGGCCAGAAATAAAATCCCGGTAGGTTCATATATAAATTTTTCCGAATATTCACGAGCGGTTTGAATATTAAATATATTGGTTTTTTCAAACAACTGCTCCATCGGCATGCCGCCCCGCGTAACGAACGAAACGCTTGAACTGCCGTCCGAAAACACTGCGGTATCATAGCCCGAAGCTGAGTTGACCCCGCCCGCTTCGACATGTTCCGTGCGCGCGATCTCAAAACGTTTCGGCATCCGGAAAGCGAATCCGTATATTTCCACCGTGTCGCCGGCGTCCCCATCGGGCCTTGTGGCGCGGAAGTCTTCGTCCGGCCAGACGCCCCTCGAATAAGGATAATTATTACCGAAATAATGGATCGTGCCGCCGCAGCCTAAAAGGATCAGGGAAAAAGCGAAAAAGAAAAATATATCCTGCCAGAAAAATTCATTATGCCGCACTCCGAAAGAGTCGCGTACCGGAGCCGACCAGGCCGCTAAAGCGACCGGAATAGATATAAGAAAATACTGGATGGCATCCAGCGGAGCGCCTAAACGGCCAAATACAAAAAAATTGAGTATGAACGATATCACATGAGCGCAGGCGGCGAAACATATAAGCCGCAGCGCTCTGTTCGGCGCGCCGAAGATCGCGACCGCCATCAATAACTGAGGCTTAAAATCTTTTAAAGCTATATAAAGCTTAATAGTATTCTATTACATTGAGATTTCTAATTATCACGCCACCCGCCTTCTACCGGCTTCCGTCAGAAACAAACCGTTAACGGCCGGCGGATCTTTTTTCAATTTGAAGCGTTCAAGCATCGAACGAAGTTCTACGGACTGACTTGAAAGCTCCTCGCTCGCGGCCGCGGCTTCCTCGGCGACGGCGGTATTCTGCTGAGTGACCTTATCGACCTGAGATATACCTATATTTACCTGCGCGACGCCTTTTTCCTGTTCCATCGAAGCCGCCGCGATATCGCTTACAAGCATGGTCACCTTCGTCACGCCGGCGACTATCTCGCCCAGAGATTTTGCCGTTTCATTGGCCACGGCGGCTCCCATTCCAGTCTTTTTGATCGAATTTTCTATCATTTCAGCGGTTTCTTTGGCCGCCTTCGCGCTTCTTTGCGCGAGGTTCCTGACTTCCTCGGCTACTACGGTAAACCCTTTTCCGTGTTTCCCCGCCCTGGCCGCTTCCACGGCGGCGTTCAGCGCGAGCAGATTCGTCTGGAAGGCTATTTCGTCTATCGCTTTTATTATTTTGGCGACGCTGCTCGAAGATTCGCTTATTTCATTCATAGCCTTCTGCATGTCCGCCATTTTGCCGTTGCCCTCTTCCGCGGCCGCCATCACATTCGAAGCGAGCTTACTCGCCTTTCCAGCATTTTCGGCGTTAAGACGCGTCTGGGAACTTATCTGCTGCATCGACGCTCCTATCTCTTCGAGCGAACTCGCCGCCTCGGTGGCCGAATGCGACAGCGACTGGCTCGCGTCAGAAACCTGCCTGGATCCTGCGTTCACCTGATCGGCCGCCTCAAATACCTGTCTTATCAATTCGTTCATGGAATCTATGGTGGTATTTAGCGCGTTCTTTATCTTTGCGTGATCGCCCTTATAAGAACCGGTGACGGACACCGACAGGTTGCCTTTCGCCATTTCTTCGAGACATCTCGCCGCTTCCTCCACCGGTTTGGTGACGGCGTCGAGCGTAAAGTTAACGCCTTCGATTATCTTTTTGAAATCGCCTGAATGTCCTTCCGATCTGGCGCGCGTCGCGAGATGCCCCTCGCAGGCGGCGGCCGAAAGCATTTTAGAATCGATTATAAGCGCGTTTATAGCGTCGATGCACTGATTAAGGTTATTCTTTATTTCATTGAAATCGCCCCTGTATTCTTCGGTTATCTTCGAAGGAACGTCGCCTTTCGATATAGATGATATATAGCCGGCGGCGACTTCCAGCGGGCCTATTACGGCGTCGAGCGTATTATTCATTCCGCTGACTATTCTTTGAAAATCTCCCGAATGCCTGCCCGCGTCCGCCCTCACTCTCAATCGTCCGTCTATAGCCGCCTGAGACAGGATATTTATGTCGCTTATCATATTTTTAACCGCGTCAATGCACTGATTCAAATTATTTTTTATAACGTTAAAATCTCCCCTGTATTCCTTCGTGATCTTCGGCGGAATATTTCCTTCAGAAATATCGGATATATAATCCGAGGTCAGTTTCAACGGCTCGGTGAAAGAATCCATCAAATTGTTGATACCGTCTATTATACCCTTAAATTCAAAATTAACCGCACCGCTGTCGCCCCTCACGTCGAGTTCGCCCCGATTTACCGCGCCCGTCAGCCGCCCGCTTTCAGCAATAATTGAATTTATTATGTTATTAACGCTTTTTGTGATCGCGCCTATGAAAAATATGGCAAAAATAAAAATGACGGCCCCTATCGATAATATCTGCCTGTTAGCGTCATTTAATTGCGATTCTGAATTTTTAACGAATCCGCCGATCTCGTTTTCGATCTCTTTTTTTATCGAGTCCATTAGTTCCGCGGACCTCCTGCCTTTTTCAACCAATCCGGCGTAATTTGAATTTATACTGTCGGTCGCGGTCTTATAAAGCCTGTCAGTTCTTTCACGAAACTCCGCAAATTCCTTCTTGATATCGTTTAACACCGACATTACTTCCGACTTCATCAATTTATCGGCTTCCGATATTTTATTTTCAGATATAAGCGCCCTGATCTTCGGCGCATACTCATGTAACTTTTTGTGTGGCGCATCAAACTTGTCAAAGATCTCCTTTAGTTCGCCCACCTTGATTTCAGCGGATAAGTACCATTTGCCGAATCCGCATTTAGCCGGATCAGCCTGACCTTTAAATTCTTCCGCGAAATCGATAGATCTTCTAAGATCGCCGGCCCAGTTCACGTGATCGAGTTCCCTGAGAGATATCATGGCCGAAAGCGGAATATACACGCCGTTTATCTGATAAAAAAATTTGATCCTCTCACTATGGTTTTTTATCATTTCATCAGAGTGATCGACGCATTGTTTGATAAGATCTTCGATCTCGATTATATTTTTTGAAAATTTCGATTCCAACCTCAATACAGCTGCGCTTTCGAGCGACTTCTGAACCTCCGCTTTTTTTTCTTTCCAAGCGCTTTCCCGCTTCAGCATAACTTCCGCCGAATATTCGTTAAGCATTTCATTGGATATGTTCATCATATCTATAAAACTGTATTTCAGTTTTTCAAAATTACCCAACACCGGATATTTATTTTCAGTCGTCACTTTGAAATTATTCAAAGCGAATTCCGAAGACCTGTATCCCATGTTTATAACCGATATCAGCGCGGCGCACATCAATACGCCCAATAAAAAGATCTTAGCTCCGATCCCGAATTTAAATTTCATAATTTATCCCTCCCGGCATAACATTTAGATAAAGAATTTAGATAGACTCAGATATAAATTTAATAACAATTATCTTAAATTAACAATAATCATGCCAATGAATTTAAAAACCTTATATAACAAAGGTTTTTGATATCACACATTTTTTTTAAGCTTTTTAAAAAACAATACTATTGCACCTATGTAACATAAAAAATAAAAAATCCATCTTTTCAGACGGATTTTTTCAATAAATATAATATTATGTTGATTTTGTTACATTTTCATATCATTTCAGTTATGCAACACCATCGTTATGTCAGATGATACTTCTTCATTTTTCTCCAAAGCGTTATTCTGTCTATATTCAATAGTTTTGCAGCCGCGGTCTTGTTGTTGGAACTTTTATCCAACGCCCTTACTATCGTTGATATTTCACTCAATTCAGAATTTATTCTCAACTGTTGCATTTGTGTAATGATCGTAGTATTGGTCTTGAAATATTTACCGTATTCGGCGGGCAGGTCCGTGATCTGAATAATGTCGCTCTCGCAAGAGACAAAAGCCGATTCTATGATATTTTGAAGCTCCCTTATATTTCCGGGAAATTCATAACTTAACATGAACTGTTTTACATCCTGCGATATGGAAGTGACGCCCTTCGAATATTTACGGTTAAGATCCTGTATGAACCGCCTGGTTATGAGCATTATATCTTCCGCTCTTTCAACGAGGGCCGGCATAGCTATGTTGATGATTTTCAGCCGGTAATAAAGATCTTCCCTGAAACTTCCTCCGGATATCATTTTCTGGATATCCCGGTTCGTCGCCGCTATAACGCGCACGTCGGCATTTATGGTTTTCGCCGACCCGAGAGGCTCGTACTTTTTATCTTCGATAACTCTCAAAAGCTTTACCTGCAGCCTGTAAGGCATTTCACCGATCTCGTCGAGGAATATGGTCCCGCCGTCCGCCATCGTGAATCTGCCCGGCTTATCCGTTCGAGCGTCAGTGAAAGCTCCTTTGGCGTAGCCAAAAAGTTCAGATTCTATGAGAGTTTCCGGTATCGCGCCGCAGTTGACAACGACGAACGGCCCCTTTCCCCTGACGGAAAGTTCATGAATAGTTCTGGCCACCAGGCTCTTTCCCGTTCCGGACGGCCCCTCGATCAGCACGTTGCAATCAGAGCGCGAGGCGTTGTCCATCGATTTAAAAACGGCTTTCATCAAAGGCCCGGAACCGACGATACCATGATAATTATAATTCGGCTCCAGTGCCGTGATCATGGCTAGTTCTTCTTTTAATTTCACCATCTCGGTCATATCGGTTATCAGGCATAACGCGCCGGCAACTTTTCCATCCGAATCTTCGATAGCGGATGAAGTGCGCATTACCGTCAGTATCTTCCCGGTTTTACTTTTAAACCTGAATTCTCCTCTAACCCTTTTTCCGGACTCCATCGTCAGAAGGCCCGCCGTAGTCATCGAAACCTCCTCGTCGAAAAGGAACTCGTCGACACTTTTTCCGATTATATCGTCAACACCGCATTCCAGGATCTCCGCCATGCGGCGGTTGGCGAATTTGACCGTTTTTTTCATATCTACAATGATGAACCCTTCGCTGGCATTTTCAATTATATCTCTGTATTTTTTTTCGCTTTCCATGATCTCGTTCTTCTGTTTTTCATTAATCCAGACCGCGGCGATTAGTTTAGACAATATCTTAAGCGTTTCGATCTCGACGGCGTTCCAAATCCGTTCTTCGGCGCAATCGTCAAACCCGATAACGCCAGAAAATTCATTTCCGGCGATAATAGGTATAAGCAGAAAGGACTTAACGCTCCTCACATCAAAAAATTTCCCGGCCTCGCCGTTAAAACTCGATCGCAACCCGACAAATTCTTTGTTAAGAGACAAGGCTTCATGTATTTTTGACAGCCCGGCTTTCTCGATAGAAAATTTTTTGAACTGCTTAAAATTTTTAAGAGAGCCGAATTCTTTTTTCATCCAATAAGCCTGGATCAAAGCTTCCACTTTTCCGCCGGCATTTTTCATGTTATGAAAAACATAAACCCGACTTACTCCAAGCGCTTTTCCGAGCTTTTCAAGTATGGGCGTAAAAACTTCAGAAAATTTATCACATTCAAGCATTTTTTCGCCGGCCGATACTATTATCTCGAGTATTTTATCACGCTTCACGAGGCTTTCATTGAGTTTAGCCAGTTTATCATTCATTTCCACGCGCGAGGTCATGTCGATAATTACGCCGACCAATTTTTTCCGGCCGTCTTCCGTTGATTTTTCGACTCGCCCGCGCATGAAAAGCCACACCAATCCGCCACGCCCGTTCCCGACACGGAACTCGGTCTCGAAAAAACCGCCGGAACGCCTGCCCGACCCGGCAAAAACCTCGAACGCGCATGATATTTTTTTGGCGTCCGGCTCATATATTTCACCGGCCCAGTCCTCGAAACGCTTATAAGTATCGACGATCTTTTCGCCGGTAAACATTCTATAATGGCGGCATATATACATTTCGCGGGTTTTCATATCGATGTAAAAAAAAGCTTGCTGACCGCTCTCATGCGATCGGTCGAGGCGGAATTGAAGCTCGGCGGCGCTTAAATCAGAAGGAAAGTGTTTCATAATCTCAATATATCAGATATCGATTTTTTTGGCAAGAAATAATTAAGGGAACCCGGAACTGCTCCGGCTTCCCTTTTCATTATTTTATGTGGATAATTTAATTATTATAAGTCGAGGATCAGACTGTTTTTATTTATAAAAGACTCTCGTTACGAAACCAGCAGTATATTGGAAACGCCGCTGAAGCCTTGAAAGCCGCAGTGCCGGTGCAGCCGCGGATGGCGCATGAGCCGACGGGCGGGAAACGGCCCGGTCCGCGACTATTAACTCTTCACTGATATGATATTATCCCTTGAATATAGGCTTGGTCGGATAATAAGCGCGGTCGTCCAGTTCGTAAACCTCGAGCACCAGCGTATCCGGATATTCGACAGTAAAATCGGTTTCCTTCGGATGCGAGCGCGATATTAAAATTCTGTGGCTGTCCATGACCTCATTCGCCTTTTCAGTTTCACACCTGTTCGTGCCATTGGCGTAATTTCGGGTTATCTTAGCTTCGAACGGCACCATGGCGGGGTTATTGAACTGCAGGTGCAGCAGATAATATTCCGGGGTCCATGAGTATTTATAGCTTTTCATAGTCATCATTCGGCTCCTTATGCCATATCTTCCGGCTGACGGTCAGCGGGGTCGATATGAACGACCGGCGTCTGATAACCGCATTTATTGCACTTCCCATTATCGGCGAGCGCGGGCTTGATATATGTGTTGAGGCCGTAGCGCCTGATCAGTAATTCTTTACAGGACGGGCAATATGTGTTCAAACCGTCGCAGTCGAAAGCGTTTCCGACGTATGGAAATTTAAGACCGGCCTCCATCGCGCGGTTTCTGGCATTCATAACGTCCTCGATCGGCGTCTTTTCGTAGTCCATGTATTTATAGTCCGGATGGAATCTGGTGAAATGTATCGCTATCTCCGGCGAGAGGTCTTTTAAAATAAAGTTGATCATTTTATCGTAATTATCATTCGTGTTCGTCAGGCCGGTAACGACGAGATTACTGATCTCGTAATGTTTTCCCGAAGCATGAACCTGTCTCGTGTTATCAAGAACCGGCGGAAGCCAGCCCTTCGTGAATTTCTTATAATAATCCTCGTCCATGGCCTTTATCGATATCGCGAACACGTCGATGACCTTCAATAATTCGCTGACCGCTTCGCTGGTTAAGAAAAACGCGGATTTAAAAAGATTTTTCAGGCCGTATTTTTTCGACTCAAGCGCCGTATCCATTACGAATTCAAACCAGACCGCCGGATCGTTATACGTCCAGGACAATGTCTTGACGTTATCCGCAACAGCCATGTCGATGACCTGTTTTACCGAATAATTATAAATATGTTCGGGCGAAGCGTATTCGAACTGAGAATACATCCAGTTCTGGCAGTAGTCGCAATCGAGGTTGCAGCCGAAATTTCCGAGCGACAATATTTTTCCGCCCGGATTGTAGTGGTGGACCGCTTCCGTTTCAATGCGTTCGATCGTAACATGGGTCGCCTTGCCGTAGGACTGAGCGAAAAGCACGCCGCCTATGTTTTTTCTAACCTTGCAGAATCCGACCTTTCCCTTCGCGATAATGCAGCGTCTGGGGCAGAGATTGCAGCGGACCTTGTTATCCGGCTGTTTCTCATATAAATAAGCTTCTTTCGACGTATCGTTCCACTCAAGATGAAGATTGTGCTTTTTAGTGTCGGGGGTCCAGACATGACTCATGATGAGGCTCCTTTAAGGCTGATTAGAAATACCCGTGCTTTGAGGTTTTTAACGGCAAATTCATGAAACGGACGGAATCATTTCGCAGCATTTTATAAAAAAAATATAATAATTTGAAGGATTCTTACGCCATTCGCGTAATTTTTAGATTATATTATATACCCAAAGCGGGTAGTGTTGTCAAGACTTTTTTTGACGGCGCCGTTATCTTCGCGCCTGCCATTTTTATTTTCCATGTTTCTTTTTTTGCGCCTGCCAACATGAAATTTTAAACACAGCTTAAATTAATAAAAAGTTGGTTTTTCTCTTACGGTTTTCTTTTACGCCCTTAAATTATCAGCTAATTACATTTTTTTAATTCGAAACTTTTATCATCAGAATGTAGTATAATTATAAAAGAGATAATTAAAATTATTTATAAAACGCGAATTTATATAAAATATATGGAGGAACTTATGAAGAAAAACTTTTTAAAGACCAGGCTTCTCGCTTTTTCCGTTATTTTTCTTCTTCTCTTAAGCGCGGCGTGCGCGTCCGCTTCTTCGATCAACGACGTTCTCCAAACGCTTTCTACCGACTCAGTAAATGATCAGGCCGCGAATAATTCATCGAACGCCTCAACCGGCACGGCCGCTCAAACTAATTCAGCTTTAAAAGCTATGATAATGCCCGGACTTGAAAGCGCCAACGTTCGTTCTTCAGCATGGGGCGAGATCATAGGAACCATACTTCCCGGAAACTTCATCGATATAAAAGGCGAAGAGGGCGACTGGTACATAATCGAATTCGAAGGTAAAAAAGGCTACATTTTAAAACAGGCTCTCACAACGAATACGAATATTAAACCCAATTCAAAGACCACTTCGATATCGGGCACCGTAAAAGTAAGCAGGGGCAACAGGCTAAACGTCAGAAACGGCGTATGGGGAGATAAAATAGGAAGTTTGAACCCCGGCGATAAGATCCAGATATTCGGCGAGGACGGAGAATGGTATAAAATTTATTACAACGGAAAGACCGGCTATGTTTATAAAAAATATGTAATTGCCTCCGACGAAGAACAGGCTGTCAGTGCGAACGGCGAAAATCCCGCGGTTCCGAATACGCCGGCGGCACCCGCCCCTGCCGCACCGGCTCAGCCGTCTGATCCGTCGCAGCCCGCGGCCGCTTCGGACAATCAATTGATCAACTGGCTTCAACAGGCAGGCTTCCGCGGAGACGGACTTCATGTAGCATGGGCGATCGCGATGCGCGAATCCAACGGCATCCCGAACATCGGAAAAGGCACTAAATATTTCAACGGCTGCGACTGGGGACTTTTCCAGTTGAACAAACCCACGTTCGGCAAAAAAGCATGGTGGGACGATCAGAAGATCATGGATCCTATATATTGCGCGAAAGTGGTCTTCGATCTATCGAAGGGCGGAACATACTGGCTTCCGTGGGGCATTTCCGGCGACGGAAAATCCATGAACGCGGCCTGCTATAAAATGTGGAGCGCTGAAAAACAAAGAAAGTGCATCTGGGAGCCTTTCAAGAAATGGTATGACAAATACCCGCTTAAATAGAACCGCTTTAAATATTAAACATACCGCATAAAAAAAGATCCGGCCTTAAATTTCAAGCCGGATCTTTTTTTATCTAAGGAGAATTATTATACCAAACCATTGACATCAGCTTAATTTTTTTATACAATTAATGTGTTAAGTTTTTTTTAGTATATAATATTAATAATATAATTTTATGAAAGAGGGTATGCGACATGAAAAAAAGAGTTTTCTTAGTTGGTATGGTCTTCATGTGTTTAATAACTGCAATATCAGTATTTGCCCAAACCACGCCCATTATCGAAAACGATCCCGCTTACGGCGAAAAAGTGAAATCGGCCCTCGTAGCCGAAATAATGACCGCTCTTGACGAGCCGGCTCAAAACAAAAACGGCGATATGACCGCGAATCTCGCTTTAAAGAAAAAATTTACGGAACTCTCGGCGCTTACCGCGAAAAATGATTTTTCACGCAACGCACCGCTTCCAAATAAATCAAAAATATCCGCGATCTATAAAGACATATCCGGCGTCCTCGACGCGAAAGCCGGCTCGGTATCGATCGACATATTAAATTCGATCCGCGCAAAAGCTGACTCGGTAGCCGCAAGCGCCGGCGTTTTTGATTCCTGCAATAATCTTACCAATGACGCCCTCAAACAGAAACTTCACGAATTGATAAAAGACCATAAACAGCTCGGTTACGACGGGATCGCAAGAACTATAATGTTCGGCAAGCTTGATAACGTGGGCGGCTCTGTGAGATGCGTTTACACCGGCCGCAAGGTCTCATGCAATGACGTTCCGAGCGCTAACCCTCCTCAGGCTATGAATACCGAACACACCTGGCCAAAATGCTTTGGTGCTAAAGAAGAACCGGCAAAAAGCGATCTCAACCACCTCTTCCCGACCGACACATTCGCAAACTCAACTCGCTCGAATTATCCTTTCGGAATGGTATCAAGAGGGTCTGAGGTATGGTCGCAGGGCGGATCGGCTTTTGACGGAGACGTTTTCATGCCCCGCGAAGATCATCGCGGCCGCACCGCAAGAGCAATATTTTACTTTTCAATACGCTATCAACTCCCTCTATTCGGGGACATGGAATCCGTCCTTCGCCAGTGGCACAAAGATTACCCGCCTAACGAAGAAGACATTTCCAGAAATGAACGCATATACGGTTATCAGGGCAACAGAAATCCCTTCATAGACAGGCCTGATTTCGTAGATAAGATAGATAAGTTCTAATTACGGTTTTTTACGGCCGTTAAAACGGTTTAATAAAATTAATTATATAATTTGCAAATATTTAAAAAAAGGATAATCAACACTGATTATCTTTTTTTATGAAACATAAAAAACATTCTGAATCAAAGGAATTTATATGAGCGTTACTGAAACGAAAGTGCCGGGAGAAACCCTCAATACAAGTGAACAAAATCGCTACGAAACATTCAACGATACAAATAAAGCTGAAAAAAAACAACAGGAAAATATTGAAAAACATCGCATATTACTCGACGAATCTCCGGACCCTATATTTTCCTTCACTCCCGAGGGCCGTTACATTTATGTAAATAAGGCTTTTGCCTCGGGCGTTGGAAAGCCGGTTGAGCAGATCATCGACAAATTTATCTGGGACGTATTTTCAAAGGAAGAAGCGGACCATCGATTCTCAGCGCTGGCTGGTGTTTTCAAAACCGGCGAAGCCAAGGTCATCGAGGTCCGAGTGCCGCGCAACGAGCGTGATTTTTTCTATATCACGACGATAACGCCTATCAAAAATGACGCCGGCGAAGTTATCATGTGTATTTGTTCGTCGAAGAATATAACCGAACGCAAAGAGACGGAAGATCGAATCAAAACTCTCCTTCAAGAAAAGGAAATTCTTTTGAAGGAGGTCCACCACCGCATAAAAAACAACATGAATACAATCTCAGGGCTTTTATTCATACAATCGCGCATGCAAAAAAATCCTGAAGCGGCTCAGGCACTGCAGGACGCCCAAAGCCGTGTAAACAGCATGGGACTTTTATACGATAAATTATATCAGTCTTCCGGTTTTGATCGCATTCCAGTCAGGGAATACCTTTCAACGCTGATCAACGAAATATGTAATATCTTTCCCAACGGACAAACCATTAAAGTAGTTACAAACATAGACAATTTTATCCTTGATGTGAAAAAACTTTTCCCGCTGGGAATAATCATTAACGAGATCATTACCAATGCCATGAAATATGCCTATAACAATATTACTGAAGGTCTGATTGAAACGTCTCTTTCACTCGAAGGCAATAATGCCGTTCTGACGATATCAGATAACGGTCCCGGATTGTACGAAAAGACCGACGCGGATCATACTTCAGCCACATTCGGCCTCAAACTGATCGATTCACTGGCAAAACAGATCGGTGGAAAATCCAGATTTGAAAGAGATAAAGGAACGAAATTCATATTAACGTTTCAAGTATAACCCTGTTGAGGGTGACTTAGCTTTATAGTCATGTTTATGAGTAAGCCGGCACTATTTTTTTATATATTCAGTTTTACTGAGTAACAGGCGTAAGGGCAAGTCTTAATCCAACGAAATTATAGCTATAAGAAGGATCGCCGCCGCCGCGATCAGCGGATCTGCAGCATCCGGCGCCGTTATAATATCCGCCATTCTGACGGATGGTATTATATGTATTCCACGCTCCGCCGCGAAAGACTTTCGCGATCCCTGTATTTAACCCGACAGGGTCGGTCGCCGCGTCAGGAAGGAAAGATCCGACCCACCAGTCGCTGCACCATTCCCAGACATTTCCGCCCATATCATAAAGGCCCCAGGCATTCGGCGACTTCTGTCCAACAGGATGAGTAGTTTTGCCTGAATTATCAAAATACCAGCAATAATTACCTATATTAACCGATGAACTTCCGAAATAATAATCTGTCGTCGTGCCGGCGCGGCAGGCATATTCCCATTCCGCTTCGGTCGGCATTCTAAACACTCCATAAACCTGATTAATTGCGTTGAGCCGGTCTATGAATTTATTGCAGTCGACCCACGATACCTGTTCTACCGGATAATTATCGCCGTTTTTAAAATTACTCGGATCGACATATAGAATATTATTCCACTGCGCCACGGTAACCTCGGTTTTTCCAATATAAAAATCCTGGGTTATGTTAACCGTATGCTTCGCCCAGCTGTACTGATCGCTTCCCATTATGAACGAGCCTTTTGATATTTTCACCATATCTATCCTGACGCCATGGCCAATATCGATGCTTATATTAGAGTCGAGCCTTTGTGAACCGTTCACAGAAACCTCAAGTTTTTGGTCCTGCGCCGTTGTCGTGCGCCAGGCAAATATAACGATAGAAATAATTATTAGTGATAAAATTATCATTTTTTTCATAAAATCAACTTCTTTCAAATATATAATCGGCGTTCCAAGCCGTTTATAACATTTTATTAATGATCAGCCGGAACCGCAGTCAAATCCATTCTTTAAACGTATCGAAAGCCAACCGCTGGAACGACCGACAGTTTATTTCAATATGTCAATTTTTAACACATATTCAGGTTAAAACAAAAGCAGATATTAAAAGTGTAACACAAACACTGATATAAATGAAATAGTAATTAAGTTATATTTTGACAGGTTCATAACAAAAAAAATTATGCCGCTATTACAAAAATCTGAAAATGAAGATATTTTTCAGAGCTTAAATTTATAAAAATCAGCGATATATAAAACGGAGACCGGCGTTAACCGATCTCCATTTTTTTGCGTCTTCGACTAAATACTATGACATGATCAGCCGGATGCCATGTTAATTTAAATAACGGTCATATCATCCGAAAAATACAGGTCTTTCACTCAACATTCGGGCAAGCGGAAGCTGTCTATAAGGAAGCTCCGAACAAAGCGATCTTATCTCGCGTTCGATATCTTCGAAGGACATTTCGATCTTTACGCCGTCACAACGCCTTGTTACGCTTAATTTTTTCGAAGCGAGCTCGCGGTCTCCGACCACGGCGATATATGGTATCCATTCCATGCCGGCGCGCGCTATTTTTTTAGAGAGAGTATCGTCGCGGTCGTCTATATCAAATCGGACGCCGGGAATACTGATATTTTTACAGTATTGCAGATGTTTTTCAGAAACAGGAATGATCCGAAACTGCGACGGCGAAAGCCACAGTGGAAGCATCGAAGGCTTTTTCATAATGGCATCCTCGATAATAAGATAGATCCAGCGTTCTATGCTTCCTATGCTAGAATGGCAGATTATGCAGCCTTTTTTGGAGCCGTCCGCGGCCGCGTAATTTATTCCGTACACCGCCGCGTCCTTTATGTCGAGCTGGACAGTGGAAAGCTGCACGCAGCCGCCGACGCTGTCAACGCCCTGAAATTCATGTTTCAATACCCAGTAGTGCTTCATTTCGGACAGAAGTTCTATAAAAACAGGCCTGTTGGAGTATCTTACAAGTTCCATTATTTTTTCGCGGTGTTCATTGTAAAACGATCCGAGTATCCTGAAGCAGATCGCATGTTTTATGCCAATGCCGTTCGCCAGGTCGCAATAGTTCTTATAAAGCATCATATATTCGGAAAACCCCTGTTCTATATCCTTGCAGAAACAATGGATATCCGGCATGTGAAAAGCGCGGAGCCTTTTGAGCCCGGATAATTCGCCGCGTTTTTCATAGCGGAAACTCTTTGAAAATTCATATATGCGCAATGGAAGCACCCTGTGTCCGAATTTCGCCTTCTTCATTATCTTGAAAAGCCCGAAATCGCCGGCGAATCTGAGAATGAACTCACTGTTCTCATCATCCGGCACTCTTACCTTATAATGCCTTTCGTGAAATGAACCCGCCTGCTCGCGGATCTCCGGGTCAGACCAGTCGTAGATCACCGGAGAATCTATCTGCATGGCGCCTATTCTGTTCACCGCTATTTCACGGGCCCAGTCCGATAAAAGTTCGAAAATTAAAAAACCCTTCGGATAAAATCTGAAATGTCCCGAGTCGCTGGCCGGTTCATAATCGACAAGTTCGTGCTGCTGCATTATCTTTATTGAAGGCGGTTCAACACCGGGCGCTCCTTTTAAATACTCCGATCCGACAAATATTTTAAGCTCCCTGTCGTCTATCTTTTCGAGCACCCGCATAATATCATCGCGCTTTTCATGGTCAAGCGGGATCTCAGATCCGTCGGGCATAAGCACCATATGTTTTTTTTCTATATTTTCAACTATTTCTTCCCTGCTCTTTAAATTATTACTCATGACAAATTCCTCCCGTCAAGCGCCGCTGGCCGTTGGCCGGATTTTTCCGCGAATAAATAAATAGACGCAAAAAAAACGAACGGCGGCGAAGCGCCTGTCAAAATATTAAATTGATCTTAAATGAATAAAAAATTGAAATACCGGCTGCTTATGCAGCGACGGTAGTGGCAGGTGTGGTTATAGATCTATAACCACGTGAAGAAAGAGAGATTATTAAGTTGCGGTTCATTAACGAGTAATTAGCCATATTATTCAAGCCTTTTAAAGTTTTTCAATAATATTATTATATCACATTTTTTCGACGGTGTCAAATATCGCATTTTTTTATTATATAATTCTAAAATTAATATATTCAAAAATAATTATATAAAAACGCAGCAATTTATTTCCGGCTCGAAGCCTCGGCCTTTTCAAGCCGCGAACGAAGTTCTTCTATTTCCTGATTTTTCTTTTCGATGATCTCGATGAAATCAATATTTTTTTCGACGGAATCATATTTCATATTCTCTATTTCAGCCTTAATAAGCTTTATGTAGGTACTGATCTCGTCGGCGCTTCCGGCCAGGCGGTTCAACATAAGAGAATAGATCTTTAAAATTTCATCGTCTAAAAAATATGGATAGCGCAGCGTATGATCGATCTCGCTCCATGCCTCTTCAAATAGCGTCCTGACCTGTATCTCGGCCCTTAATGTTTTATTTTCATTGAATATCACATAGTGCACAGACCTGTAGCCGAACGGATGTTTTAACACGCTGCAGCCGTTTTTTTCATACGCGGCGATAATATTGTTCAGATCGCCTTCCCGGATATAAGCACAGGGAGTGGATGCGATGGAAAAATTTTCACATATGAAAGAGTGGATCGGCACCCAGTCGTCTTTAAATAAATGCAGAACGCGCACGCCGACGATATCGTTAAGGACTTCGGTGTAATTATTCAGGGAAATGATCGTCCCCAAGCCATTTCCGGTGACCGATTCAATGTTTTTTCTGATGATCTTTTCAATGAGGTGTTCGGAATCTTTTATTCGTATTTTTAATGAATGCATCGCATCGCAATTTTTTATAATTTTTGAGATCTCATCCGAAAATTTTGAAAAAAGCTCCTGATGACTTTCAAAATGAGACTTTATTTCAAGCAGCTCGTCCCATGTTATAGCCGCTTTTTTAAAACTCTGCGCGGAAATATTATATTTCTGCATGAAATCTTTTTTTGAAAATATCTGCTTTATTAATACTGGCATAAACGGTCGCTCCGATTATTCTAAAATACAAAAAAAATAAATTCCGTATCAAAATCTATCAAATATTTATTTAATAATTCGACACGGCGATCTTATCAGGTTATTTCACAGCTTCCTTATTTTTAGCCGCATCCAGCTGGCACCATGCGTAAAGCGCGTCATATACGGCAAACTGGCGTTCGAGGTTTTCGGTATCGTCAGGAAAGCGCAGGCTGTAACCGGTGGCGATCGCTTCCAGCCCCCGGCCTATAGGGTCGGTATCGGCATCGCGGCCTATATCCGCGGCGTGCACGATCTTTGCCAGGCGCAGAAGCCCTGGTTCTTTCAGACCGTATTTGATGATCATGGACTCGAATGAGCAGCGTTCGGCGGCGCCTTCCTTTTTCTGATGCCCGAGTTCCACGCCTGGAGCGTCGAAAGGAATAGCTTCTATATCATTTGCTATATGCTCGACCTGGCTGGCCGGCACAAAGAGAAATGACGCTTCGCTGTCTATAAACCGTTTGATCAGCCAGGGGCAAGCGACGCGGTCGACATGTATGTGAGAGCGGGTGATCCATTTCATTTTTTCAATCTCCTTTTCAACTGATATCTTTATAAAAAATATTTGACCTTAAATAATAATGACCCTTCCGTTCCGATGAGCTGAAAAGCCTTAAAAATCCCATGGGTTTATCCAGTTCTTTTTACCGCATTTTGGACATAACGATCCCTGGTATGCCGTTGAAGGTTCCCTAAATCCGCACCCGCTAAAACACATCAAAAACAGTATTAATCCTAAAATCCCAAAAACCACGGTCATTAAAGGTGAAAAAAAATATAAACCGCCGGCAAGCACAAAAATGCATATGGAAAAAATAAAGTATTGCCCCGGAGACATATCGCCGCCAGGCGCCAATCCACATTCGAGATTCCATTTTTCTCCGCACGATCTACATTTCATAAATTATTCTTTATCCTTTTTTTTAAATTCAGATACCGCTCTGTGCCCGGCTATTATTGCGGCTTCGACACACGGAAGTCCTTCCGTTTCGACGCCCGCGAAGAATATCCTGCCAAAAGGCTTGCGCAGGGTTTTTACGGTTTCCGAAAGAAATCCCGGCGCGGGAACATGCATCGAATGTCCGAAACGATAGAAACGGACATCCTCGATCTTATCGCGGCATCCCGGAACTATCTTTTCGATATCCGCGATTATCTTTTCTTTCCATATATCCGTGTTTCCGGCCATTACCTCGCCCTTTCCGGCTGCGCCCATCGGGATATACACGCTTAAAACATGCGGAACGCCTTTATTCGCGTGTGGTTTACCCCCGCGGCTTATCCAGTCCGCGTCGATGATGTCCGTGAAAAAAGCTCCGGAAACGCTCATATCATAACCCTTATCCGCCCAGAAAACTTCTTTGCAAAGGACCGCGGCCACCAGATAGGACGCATAGGATATTTTAGATATCGCGCTTTTTTTCTCCGCGGGAAGGTCCTTGATAAGTTTGGGCAGATGCCGGGAAGCTACGGCCATGATAACTGAATTTGCCTTGATCGTATGAGCTTTTCCTTCGGGCCCGCGATAGATAACGGTAACGCTCGCGCCGTCGTCAATGATCGCGGTCACAGTCGTTGATGTTCTGATGCGCTTCTTCATACTATCGGCGAGAACCGATATCGCCGCTCCCATGCCGCCTTCTATGGTGTATGTGCTTATTATATCGCCGCTGATGAAATTCAGAAAGGCCGCGGCCGAAATCTTATCGGCTGGTTCGCCGAAACATGAACGCACATAAAGATTTATATGATCGATCATTTCTTTTGTGAGGCCTTTTTTCGTCATATATTCAAAAGCGGTGATATTATCGAGCGCCATTATTTTTTTATCAAAGTCCTCCACGGGAAGATTTGCCAGATCTTCTTTTCCCGTCTTTTCAATATCTTTAAGAAAACTATTCCATATTTCCGCGTCTTTTCCAGACCACGGCATTTTATCGGATATCCCGTCTCCCCAGCATTCACGATAAAATTTTCCGCCTATCCATGCCGTGCTGTCGTTATCGCCTATCTTTTTCAGTTGAATATCATTATCTTTGAAAAACGATTTCACGATACCGAATGGTTCTCCGCAATATGAGGTGCCCGCCGCGAATTTTTTGCCTTTCCAGGTATCGTATTTCATCTGGCCGCCTATAACATTTTCGGATTCAAGAAGAACATTGTTTCCCTTTCCAAGATAATAAAGCGCCGCGAGACCCGAAAGGCCGCCGCCGATAACCACGGTATCGAATTTTTCCTCAACCGCGGACGAACCCGCTTTTATTTCAGCGTCAAAAACCGAATGGCATCCGCCGCACGATTCGCCGCCGGACGCCGCGCCGGGTTTGTCTTTTGGAAGAGCGGCGGCCGCTCCCGTGAAAATAAATATAATAAGTGAAATAAAGGAAACAACGGCGAGGATATTACGACAGACATTACTTTTTTTCATATGATCGATCAACTCCCGCGTAAGCATTCGCACGGAAATTATAACATAAAATCATTTAAAGTTATATCCATTTAACGACCGCGTACCTATAAAATGAATAATTTCAAAAAAACTTTAAAAGTATCGCAGACATACCATCTTGACAAACATTTTAAAAATGTGTAAAATTAACGCATTACAATATTTTAATATATTCGGCATATGAAATATATAAAAATTTATGGAGGACCTTTATGCCCGTTGTAACTTCAAGAACTTCAGAAAACGCTAAAATTACGATAGATCAGGAAAAATGCGTGAATTGCGGCCTTTGCGCCAGGGTCTGTATAAACGGATCGATGGTCATGAAAAACGGCAAGGTCGAACAAAGCGATAAAACGATCCTTGGTTGTTTCGCATGCGGACAGTGCGTGGCCGTCTGTCCAAAAGACGCCATAATGGTCGAAGGCAGATGCCTTTCAAGATCTGATTTTTCACCTATCGTAAAAAACGGGAAAGATATTGAATTCAATGACTATCTGCAGGTCGTAGCGGCCCGCAGAAGCATACGCCATTTCGATAAAAACAAACCCGTAACACAGGAAACGCTCAATAAAATAATCGAATTCGCGTCTTTTGCTCCGCCATCGATAACCCCTCCCGAAATAGAATTGCTTGTATTAAACAGCAGCGAAAAAGTCAGGGATTTTTCCTTCGAACTCATCGACAGTTTTAAAAAAATGAAAATGCTCATATCGCCTCTGGCGTTAAAGATGATGAAACCTTTTATGGGAACTGAAAAATACAACGGCTTCGCCACTTTTATAGCTCCCTGGATGAACGCGGTTTTCGAAAAAAGAGAGAAAAACGAGAACTGGCTTTTATACGACGCGCCGGCAGCCATGTTTTTTTATTCAAGCCTTGCGGATAACGCTGACACCTATATCGCGGCTACTTACGCCATGATAGGCGCCGAAGCGCTCGGCCTCGGAAGCTGCATGATCGGAAGCATAGCGCCTATGCTCGGCGGGGCGGGCAATAAATTAAGAAATAAATACAGGATCACTTCAGGCGTTAAAAGCGGCCTCGCGGTGATATTTGGATACCCGGAAAATAAATACCGCAAAACCATAAAAAGAACTTTTAAGAGCGTAAGATATTTTTAACAACGCACTCTGATTTGGAGAAATAAAATGACGAGAATTTACATTATCGCATATTGCCTTTTAGTTTCCGGCGCGGCGTTGTCAGGGCTTACTCCGCGCATATCATCTTCGGGATTCGCGCAAACCTTCGCCGCGCAAGCCTTTGCCTTCGTATTATTTTTAATTCTTTATTACCGTCTCACATCAGGGATACGCTCCGGAATAGAAAAACACATGAGACCTGATATGGAAAATTACCGCGCGTCATTCGGAAACCCTGAAAAAATGAAAGAACTTTCATCCGAAAACGAATCGAAAATACTCACGACATTGCTGACGGCTGACGGTATATCAGACGTAATAATCGACATGGGCACAGAAGCTATTAAAAATATATTCAAAGATCATAATAAAAATAAGGAACAAATAGATCTCGAACAAAAAATAATTGCGTATTATACAGAAATAATAAGGACTCGCGCGCAGTTTCGAATGGGATTATATATAGCCGGGGCTTTTTCGGCCGGCGTGATATTAATCACTATTTAAAACTGCTCATCTTTTTTATTTAAATTCATCTGCTTTGACGACATACCGCGGATATAATATCGCTCGACGATAATGAATTCGGAAAATTCTGATTTTTCATTTCATCAGATCATCAAAAGCATTCATATTATTTTGTTCTCCTATCACCGCGAGCAGGTCTCCGCTTTTAAAAACATAGGCTGGATCAGGATTAGGCTGAAATTTTTCAGCGCTATAAATTCCGACGATCGATATTCCCGTTTTTTTTCGAATATCCATTTCCTTTATCGATCTTCCGACCGCGCCGGTTCCTTCAGGCATTTCAAACCAGCGCATACGGAATAGGGCCGTCGCATTCTTGAAATCGTCGATATTCGCGTTGAAATTCTCATTGCCGCTTATCTTTTTTATGCGATCATCATGCAGGCGGTCGATGAAATTTTGTATAGCGGCATGCGACATACCCAGATGAAAAAGCGACTGGCGGATCATTTCAAGCCCTGCCTCAAAATCCGGCTGGATCGTCGCGAAAATGTTTCTGTTCATCAGCTCGATCGCGTAATCGGTGTTTTCGGCTCTGGCTATTATTTTAATTTCAGGATTTATATTTTTCACGCTCTCGATAATTTGAGACGAGATCATGACCGATGGTATCGTAACGACCATCATGGACGATCTTTTAACGCCGGCCGCTTCAAGTACGTTAACATAAGAAGCGTCGCCGTATATCGTAGGACAGCCTATTTGATTAAGTTTTTCAACGTTTCTGAAATCGAGCTCGATTATGACGTAATCGTAGCCCGAATCTTTGAGGGCGCATCCGACGTAGGTTCCAAGCCGCCCGCCACCAGCGATGATGATCCTCTCTTTTTCGGCCCCGGGATTGAAATTATACGATTGAAAAGCGTCGCTTTGAACTTTCTTCTTTTTCAGCGAGTACAGCGGGACCGTGAGCATCGACAAAAACGGCGATATGAACATCGTTATCACCGCGAGCGAAAGCATTATGGAATACGAATCGCGCGTGATCACGCCGCCCTTGAGAGCGAGCGTAGCTATAACGAATGAGAACTCGCCGACCTGTGAAAGACAAAGGCCGGCCGCCAGCGGGATTATATTATAATATCCGAAAGCCCTGCATACGCACCAGAAGATGATAAATTTCGACGCCATGATGATGCCGACCAGCATAAATATCTCTCCCGCCCTCGCGATGAAAAACGCCGGATCGAATAGCATTCCGATAGACACGAAAAACATCAGGCCGAAAATGTCGCGCAGAGGTATTATATCGCTTATGGCCTTATGGCCGTATTCGGTCTGATTCATTACCATTCCGGCCGCGAAAGCCCCGAACGCGAGCGATAGTCCGTTAAGATACGATATATATCCGACGCCAAGGCCGGTGGCCGCGACCGACAGCAAAAAAAGCTCCGTGGAGTTTGATTTCGCTATCTGTTTAAATAAAGCTGAAATGATCTTCGTTCCTATGGTTATAATAAATACAAGAAAAAAGACGGCGGCTAAAAGCGTATGAAAAAGATCGGACTTTCCGGATGACGCCGAACTCATATTTGTGACAATTACTATTATCGGAACCGCCGCGAGGTCCTGAACGATGAGCATGGAGAGCATGACCTTGCTCGAGAGCGTGCCCATAAGTTTTCTGTTCATCAAAATCTTCATGACGATCATGGTGCTTGAAAGTGAGGCGATAGCGCCCATGACCATTGCCGATTGTTCGACGAAACCGACCGTCCTCGCGGCCCAATACGCTACAGCGCCGGTAGCCAGCATTTGTATAGGCGTTCCTATCAGCGCGATATATTTAACGCCTCTCAGTTCTTCAAAAGACACTTCCAGCCCTATCGAAAAAAGCAGGAGCGCGACGCCAATCTCGGCGAGAAGTTCTATTCCGTGCACGTTTGAAACGGTCACTCCGCCGGTGTACGGGCCGATTATTATGCCGGAAACGATGTATCCTAGAAAGAGCGGTAAATTCAATTTATGTGATATATATCCCGAAAAAAGTCCAAATATCAAAATTATTATTATATCTTCGGCGAGTCCCATTTCTACCTCCACAATTATAGTAAAGACCGCTTCCAGTCAAGGCGCGGCCGGGTCTTTAACCGCGAATCACATATCAAATGATCCGGCCGTTCACTATAATTGATTTTAATTTCAGGTATTATTGTAACATTTTTTGTTTTTCTAATCAATATTTTTAAGTTATTCAAAACATGTCTGAAAAATGAAAAAAACCGCTGGAACGGATCTTTCATTCTAAAAACATTTTCGCGGTCAAAATTATTTGCGGGCCTCACAAAAAAATAATTTACCAAAGCGCATCAGATGTGATAAAATGTACGATATTTTTCACGGTTAAAACTCTATTTTACGATAGAAAGATAAATTAAGGAGACACAGAAGTTATGAAAAAAAATTTTTTTATCCTCTTTGTTACGGCTATATTAGTATTCGGCGTTTCCGCTATATTTGCGGGCGTCAATAACGCATACGGTTCGGGGCTCGAATTTAAAACGGAGGTCCATAAGGATAAACAGGTAAAGATAAGTTATCCGAAGTTAGACGGCATGGACGATAAAGATAAAATGGCGAAGATCAATAAACTCATAAAAGACGACGCCCTGGCAATAAAAAGCCCGTTCGTTGAAGAATTAAAAGACCTGGAAATGGATGTGAACTTCACGGTAGAATATAACGGATCTAATATATTGAGCATAAGATATCTCGCGTACGCGTATGTAAAACACGCCGCCCATCCGGCAAACGTGATACACACAGCCAATATCGACCTCGATAAATTAAAAATGATAAAGTTAGGCGGCGCCGTAAAGATAGACGAAAGCCTGGTTGAAATTTTTTTAAAAGGCAAATACACCCAGTGGGACAAAGACCTTAACCTCGCGGCGGAAGACGCGCTTAAAGATATCATAGCCAATTTCGACAAAAAAGAATTAATGAGCGGATTCAAAAAAGACGATGCGCCTTTTTACTTTACGAAAGACTCGATTGTGATAAGCGCCGAGGTCATACACGCGGTCGGAGACCACATCGAATTCGCTATTTCGTATAACGATCTTGGAACGGCGTTACAATTTAAACCAGCCGGTTTCTCTGAAGTTAAAACGGAAAAGAGCGGATCTGAAAATACAGGCGAAGTGAAGATCGAAAAGCAGGATGACAAAAAAACCGACGAGATAAGATTGAAATAAAAGATCGCGAAACATAATATGGTTTTAATTCGCGCGCGGAAGGGACAGGCCGGTACCCGTCCGTGATTTTCGGACGGCTGTTTTACAAATGTTACTTTTTATCATGAATAATTTGCAATGGCAATATTACGGTAAAGCGGCTGCCTTTTCCTACTTCGCTTTTGACGCTTATCGTTCCGCCCATTGCTTCGACAAGGCCTTTGACTATGGAAAGCCCGATACCTGATCCGCCATGGCGTTTGCTGCTTGACGAATCGAGCTGATGGAACATTTCAAAAATTTCCCCTGTTTTTTCCGGGGGAACGCCTATGCCGGTATCGCTGACTTCTATCGAAAGAGTCGAGACACCATCAAAAAAGGATATTTGCGATATATTTACTTCGACCTTTCCAATATCCGTGAATTTCATGGCGTTGGTCAAAAGATTTATAAGGACCTGTTTGAATCTGAGTTCGTCTCCATTCACCTTATAATTTACGCGTTCATCCAGGCATATTTCGATCGGAATATTCTTGTTTTTGTATTGTTCATCCAGAAGCTTTATCGAATCGGTCAAAGCGGTTTTAATATCGAAAAAACAATTTTCGAGCTTTATTTTCTTAGCTTCGAGTTTAGAAAAATCGAGGATATCATCAATTAATCCAAGCAGGTGCAGTGATGATTTTTTTACGATATCATTATATTCCTTTTGTTTCTGATCGAGACCGGTTTTACCTATTAAATTAGTGAAACCGATAATGCCGTTCATAGGCGTTCTGATCTCATGGCTCATATTAGCCAGAAACCGGCTTTTCGCTATGCTGGCCGCCTCGGCCTGTTCCTTGGCAAGAATTATATCGTCGTCGGCTTTTTTACGGGCCGTTATATCTTCTATCATCGCCAGAAAACAGGTAAGGGTTTTATTTTTATCTGCTATCTTTGAGATAGTGACCGAAGCCCACACAATTTGGCCGTCTTTTCTGATATATCTTTTTTGCGTATGATAAAACGGTATTTCTCCATTGATAAGTTTTTTCATTTGGCTCATGTCGGCTACGGCATGATCGGGATGAGTGATATCTTTAAAAGTCATTGATTTTAGCTCTTTTCCATCATAACCAACGAATCCTGAAAATGCGCCGTTAACTTTTAAAAAATAATAATCGGGACTTACGACGGCCATCCCTATAGGCCCTTCCTCGAATATTCTTCTGAATCGTTCTTCGCTTTCCATCAAATTGTTTTCGACCCGGCGTCTTTCGGTGATATCGATGAAAGTGGTCTCGGCGCATGTTTTATTATCTATTTTCATTTCCGATACGTTGATAAAAAGCGTTCTGGGGTTTCCGTCCTTATGAATTATCTCGACCTCGAATTCTTTAGAAACATTTTCACCCCTGGCTTTTTTATCTCTCCAAAGTTCAATGAATTTTCTTGATTCCGGTGTGTGATAGCCGGTCAGCGGCTTCGACGCGAAATCGGCAAAATCTTCATAACCAAACATTTTCATAAGAGTTTTATTAGCGTAAATAATTTTATCGCCGTGCGAAATTCCAATTCCGCAGATCGAGTTTTCAACCAGCGCCCTGTATTTTTCCTCGCTGTTTTTAAGATCATGCGCCGATCTTGCGATCTGCAGCTCAAGTTCTTTTTTGGCCGTGATATCAAATACCGCCGCGTTTAATCCGCAAACGGTTTTACCGGCCGTGAATAATGGAGTATATATGCCGTAAACATAAGCTTTCAGACCGTTATCAAAATCGGCCTCATCCTCGAAAGTAACGCATCTCGCGTTTTCTATGCATTCGTCAAAAAGGCGTTTATGTTTTTCATATAAAGCGGGAGGGAAAAAGTCCCTGAAGTTATGCCCTTCTATGTTATCCAGAGGAATTTTGAATGTGTCAGAGTAAAATTTATTGGCGAATATATAATTTCCAGCGGTATCGACGCAGGCAAGCCACAGCGGCAGAGCATCCAGGGACGCGCGCAGCGTATCATCTATTTTATTGGCGTGTTGAAAATGCGTATCGGAATTTATTTTTTGGGAAATTTCAAGAGATATCATTAAAACATTATCGGTAAGTTTGTCAAGGCATAATTTAGCGTTTATAGCCGTCCTGTCTTTTTTTATGACACGAGCGTAAGCAGCGGTTTTTTCAGGCATATCGGACCCGGCGTCTAAAAAATGGAACAAAGCATGATCTTCCGGGTGGATGATCTCGCTTAATTTTTTTCCGGCTATATCTTCGTTCTTATACCCAAGAAGATCCAGGCCGGCGCTGTTAACTTCAAAAAAACACAAACATCCCACAGGAAACACAAAGATTCGTCCGTGATAAAGATTGCGGCCCGCGAAACCTTAAATTTCATTCGATAAACCGGCGGATCATTTTTTCCGGGGTTTACAGCATTATCTATATCGCCGTTATTGAACATTTTTATCAATACCTTTTATAAAAAACAAGATTACCATATCTCAATGATTTTATTTTATCACAACGCTATTTTTTATTCAAGCTATTATTTTATCTTCGGCATGTCAAAAAAACGCCGAAATTAATATTTAAAAATATACCCGCATGATGTATAATTAGAACATGAAAAAAATATTTGGCGCTATAGAGGCAGGGGGAACAAAATTCGTTCTTGCGGCGGGAACCGGCCCGGATGATATCATAGTTAAAGAGGGCATTGAGACCACGACGCCAGTTGAGACGCTCGGGCGAACCGTTGAGTTTTTCAGGCGCGTTCAAAAGAAAACATCGATAGACGCAATAGGTATCGGTTCCTTCGGTCCGGCCGATATTTCGCGCGGAATAATAACAACGACGCCAAAACCCGGCTGGGCCGACACGGACTTCGCCGGCTTCATGAAAAAAGAGCTCGCAATTCCTGTCGGATTTGATACGGACGTGAACGCAGCGGCCCTCGGCGAAATGGAGTGGGGCGCGGCGCGTAACGTAAATGACTTTATTTACATCACCGTAGGAACCGGCATAGGCGGAGGAGCGGTCGTCAACGGATCACTTCTTCACGGGCTTTCTCACCCGGAAATGGGACATATCATCATATCCGGTGAAGTTATGCGCAATGGATTTAACGAGGTCTGTCCGTATCACAAGAATTGTCTGGAAGGGTTAGCTTCGGGCCCCGCGATCGAAGCCAGATGGGGTAAAAAAGCCGAAGAACTTTCAAGCTCGCACAAGGTATGGGATATCGAAGCGGAATATCTTGCGCAAGCGCTTTCAACCTATATTTTAATTCTATCGCCCCGCAGAATAATAATGGGCGGCGGCGTCATGAAAACTAAAGGGTTGATAGAACTGGTCCGTGAAAAAACATTGAATATTTTAAACGGTTATTTAAGGCTTCCCGATATAACGAAGAGGATCGACGAATTCATTGTACCGCCAGGACTTGGCGATAATTCTGGCATTATGGGCGCGATAGTTCTGGCGCGGAATGCGCTTGAAAAAAAAATCAATAAACCTTTTAAAAATTCATAAAGCCATAGCGCTTATCTTTACCGCTGATCCGCGAAGGGATCGTGCACCGCCGTAATGCGCGGTATATAACCATATTGAGGATCGCCGTATTTTTTTGAATTTTCCCAGCCTTTCATATTCCTGTAAACGTCGTTTGCCGTCTGAAGATTGCCTTTATGAGTGTTATCGGCGAAACGCGGAACGCCCTGTTCGTCCCTGCCCATATAAACGAACCAGTGGTGAGCGTCGTCGGGCCTGTGGTAGGCTGGATCCTTGTCATAATGTATCTTAACGTGAATTAACATTCCGGGAAGCAGCCGGCCTGATTCGACGGCGGCCGGAAGTTCGGCGATAGAACTTCCGCGCAGGTTGGTATCAGCGGGCCATGCCGACTGAGGCTGGGTGTATGTCGTTTTTCCATCCGGAGCTCCGGCTTCATGCGCAACAGTTCCGGCGAACTGAAGGCATTTGTGGGATGTAAGCCACTGAGAACGCTTTGCCGCCTCGAGACCGTGCATGAGTTCGACGGGTATTCCGGGGCCGTTTATACCTCCCGGCTCGACGGGTTTATTCTGTACGGCAGGCCCGGACGGTGTCTGAGGTTCGCTATGCATAACCGGTTCCTGTTGATGCGCGGCTGGAGCCTCCGGCACAACCTGAGTTTCGGGTTTTTCAATATTGACGGCAGCGGCGGTTCCATTGACGCGAACAAGTTCGCGGTGAACATAGGCGGTCCCGCCTTCATGGCGGATAATGAACCATTCTCCTTCGCAGCCGGTTATATCAACCTCAGTTCCAGGTTTAAACCCGTCAAATATTTCACCCCATGGCCCGCGGCGGACGTTCAGACGATATTTAGCCGTAACCGTTCCTGTCGCGGGAACGGCTATCTGAGGCCACTCCGCCTTAGGAGTTCCTGATTCGACCGCTATGAGAGAAGTATGAACATACGCTGTTTTTGTTCCATACCGGATGCGGTACCATTCGCCCTCGACAGCGAGAATATCGACAAGCGTTCCGGGCTTGAATCCGCCTATTATATCGCCCCCGGGAGAAATTCTAACGTTAAGCCTGTTAATGGCGGCAACCCTTCCGATGACGGGTCCCGTTATCACGGGACGGACGTAGGCGCCTGATAAAGAACCGGCCCCGATATCTTCCTTAAGATCGTTTATCCCGGCCGCCGGCGCGTTCGATGTCATTGAAAAAGTAAATATTATCAGGGCCGAAGCCGTAAAAAAACCCGAACGACATGATGAAAGCATATTTATTCCCCCTTATCTTAAAAAAAATTCTATTTTAAGTTAATAATGTTTATTATTCATATACTGATACTATTAAGTAATACTGATATTTTATATTTTTTGTTTCACTATGTTTATTATTACCTGGTTTGCTTCAACCGTGATCTATGCCATCCAATTCACCCGTCACTGGTCTGTTGACATGCAAAGCCGAAATCCGAGACTATTGTTGCTGATCGAAGCAACGCCGAAGTCACGGATCGAGGAACGGCTGCGGCCGGCGTCGTAGTACCAGCTTCCACCGCGAAATATCCGGTAAGATCCGGTTTTACACAGCGGGTCGGTAATTCCCGCGACATAGGTATCAGTAATTATTTTTCCGTTATCATAGTTACAGCTGTCCTCGCACCATTCCCAGACGTTACCGGACATATCGCACAACCCGAAACCGTTCGGATTATCACTTATACGCCGCGAGGTTCCGTTTGAATTTTCATCAAAACAGCAATATTTAGGATCCATCTGTTCGCCCCAGAAATATTTCGTATTTGTTCCGGCGCGGCATGAATATTCCCACTCAGCCTCCGTCGGAAGCCTGAACGTTCCGCCCGCTTTATTCATTGCGTTCAGTTTGTCGATGAATTCCCGGCATTCATTCCACGATACCTGTTCAACCGGATAAAGTTGCGTGTCGGTACCCGCCGGAATTCCATTCTGGCCGGGCTGGAAAAAACTTGGATTATTTCCCATTATCTTTTTCCACTGTCCCTGCGTCACTTCATATTTTCCAAGATAGAACGGCTTCGTTATATTCACCATATGGACAGGCTTTTCATCGTCGCTTTCATTGTTATTTCCCATCCGGAAAGTTCCGGCAGCTATCCTGACCATCTCAAACGTTACGCCGCCTAAGTCTATTTTTAATTGCTTTTCCGACGCCGCGGGTAAAATCTCTGGTCCTTTATGCTTCTCATACTGAAATTTTCCTTGTTTTTTCTTTTCAGCTGAAGCGACGCCGGCTGACGCACCCGGAGCCGGAATGGAAATAATGATGAACACGGCGGCCAATATTATAAAACAGCGTTTGTCTATAAATTCATTGATCTTTCTCATATTTAATACCCGCCTGACCTATGCATCAATTCTGATCATTTTTATAGTTATTATATTTGAAGCGAGCTAAAAAATCAAATTTTAATTTAATATTCCTCATTAAAAATCAAAAAAAATCTATGGACATGAACGCTCATTTAGTTATATAATCAGATAAAATTCACTATAGTTCTTTGCTCTGGAGGCAAAATGAAAATAATTGCTTTTCCATCATCTTTTAGACGCTTCAAGGCGTATCTCACGATAATTCTTCTATCATCAGTATTTATTTTTTCCGGTAACGCTTCAGCGCAAACTAATGCGAGGGTGCTCACGGCCGTCAAACGGGCGGTCTCAAGCTCCGGATTTTCCGTGGCCACGATCGGCTCATGGCTCAGCACTTCCTATATAGAAGGAAAGTCCGATCACGATATGCGCCTCATCAAACCTCAGAACCTGGAGGGCGAAGCTGAAATCGTACGCGCCTGGGAAAACGCGAGGTTCGAGATACGCGAAGAGCTCATCAAGGAATTCGGGCACAAGGAAGCGGAAGAGATCCTGAAAAAGACCAACCTGTATCCTCCCGGCGAACTCATGGAAACCGTTACGGGGCCTCACGGGGCCGCCGAAAGGTTCCGGGAGCTGGGCTCCGTCCCGAATCTAGCTCACCAGTCGGGAGAAAAGCTCGGCAACGAGGCTTTAAAGAACGCTTCGGAAGGCCTTTACGGGCAGGGCGCTAAAACCTATCAGCAGTCCTATGAAAAAAGCAGCGGAAAACTCATATATTCCGACAACGGGAAGGTCCGCGAAGGCTTTATAGATATCACTCACGATCTCGAAGGCCGCGGCGTATATACCATCGAAGGCACTTCTAACACGGCAACCCAGTGGGCCGAAAAACTGGATGAAGCGTTAAAGTCGAAAAACCCTAAATCCGTTACGAAATACTTCGAAAGAATGAAGACCGACATTGAAAAAGCGAAAAGTCTGGCGGGCATCAACGGAAACTCCGGAGCGCTTGACGAAACGATGAAAAAGCTCTCAAAATATGAATCGGAAGCATTGAAAGAGGCGTGCGCTCCGATAAAGGAAAATCTCGTAAAACGGCTCGAAGGTCTTTCACATTATAATAAGCTGACCGAAGAAGGCAGAAAAAACCTTCTCGCGAACGAAATGAAAAAAGCTATGGCGGCCGATGAGGCCCTTCAAAACGCTTACATGAAAGCTTACAATTCAAAGATCTTTGAGGACCAATCCCTTGTAAAAGTGATAAAAGAAAGTCTCGAAAACACCAGATTTGATTCCAATCTTCTGAGGACGTTCGCCAGGACGGAGAACCCGCGGGAAGTTTCAGCAATAATAAACATACTCGAAAGCACGGAAACTAAATGGACGAATTTCAGGAACAAGATCGCTCAGATGTCCGAAAAGGTCCCTGTCAAATTTCTGGCGCCCGCCGCCATCGGCTTTTTCGCATATCTTCAGGCGGCGGACATGGCTGGCGCGGCTGTAAAAGAGGACTATGAGAAAGTGTTTTCAGACATACTCGTAAACGTTGGATTCGCCGGAAGTCTCGGCGTAGGAGCCATGCAGATGTTAGTCCAGTCGCTACTTGAGTCGGCGAAGGAATTTGGATATGACATTGCCCTCAGGCAGCAGGATTGTGAAGACCTCATAGCCGGCCTGTATGAGGTTAAGGGCAGGGAAGAGGTCTCCGGGGCGGAGTTTTCCCTCGAGCGTCTTGTGTTCGAAGCCACGGACGAAAAGACGGTCTTAAGCATCGTCGAAACGCAGGCATATAATGCCACAATGCGCGGACTGGGCGACGCGACAAAAAAAGTCGATGAGACGCTAAAGGATAAACTTTACAATAAATGCTCGGGATGCATCCTCAGGCGCTGGAGCGAAAAAAGGCGGGACGTCATAAACCGGGCCGTTAGAATGTCGCGCGACGTATATAGAAAAGCCAAATTTTCGCCGCTCACCGTCAGCATCGACCCGCAAGATCCAGTTATCACTATAGTTGCCGGCAAAAAAACCGCCGTCGACGTTGACATATCCCTGAATTCGCCGGAAAGTTCAAACATAGAATCGGATATAAAAAAACTTGAAGACACGATCAGATGGCTCGGCGGCAAAAAACCAGAATATGCCGCGCTGCTTGTCAGTTCGACCTGCCGCTGGTATTGGGGCGACAGGCTCATCGATACAAAAAAAAATATAGGAAAAGACCTTTTTTCATACAGGATAAGCGCTCCGTTCGCGAACGCCGGCGTTTACTGGCTCAGGGCCGAGTTCGAACTGGAGATCACTGTAGCTTCGGCGATCGACGATCTTTCGCTTGCGGCCGGGAAGATCTCGAAAAAGCTCGTGCGCAACCTTGAATTCAAGGTCGAGGTCAGGACCGCGGAAGAAAAGAACGAAATCAGGGTGGCGATCTCAGGCGATTCCAGCGTGCCGTTCGGCGAAACGATAAAACTCGCGGCGCGGACACTCCCGGAAGATCCGGGCCGGCCGGTATCGTTCGAATGGCGCGAGAGCGGAAAAACCGTCGAAAAAAGCAAAGAACTTATAATTTCAGGAAAAGAACCCGGAAGATATTATTACAGCCTGATATTATTCGACGAAAAGGGAAACAGACTCTCCTGCGCCGAGCAGGCGGTGGACGTTATAGCAATGCCTGAAATAAAAGAAAGCCCTGAACGGATAATTGAAACAGCGACAATGCCGGTCGTACCGGCAGGTGGAAATAACGAAACCGCCGCTGCGAACAGCGGACCTATGGAAACAATAACTGTTGCGCCTGACGCTTCGACGTTGGAGATATCTTCGCTGCGAAACCTTCATTTTCAGATAAAAGCCCCTGACTGCTGGGGTATAACTTACTCAAAAGGCGGACTGGAAGCCGGCACAAATATGAACCTAAACAGACACAAGGCATATATGACCATCGGAGACACGCCGAAAAAAAATCCGAAGAAATCGTCTGGAAACGGCGCTAAAGGCGGAACCGCGATATACTACGATTCCGCAGAGGAAGAAAAGGATGACGGAGAATACTTCGTAGAAGCCGGCATGAGGATCTACATAGACAACTTCAAAGGCGGAAATGACAGCGGAACACCAATAATAATAAGCGATTTTAAAGGAACCGCATCCGAAAGCGCCGGAAGCGGAAGCGAATCATATTCGGCTAAACTCCTCGGACCGAAAGGCGCAGGGCTGTACATCAGCTACTCGATCAAGTGGGGATCGAACGATACGTTCGGGATTAAGGAAGGAAATAAATATATCGAGGACCACAAAACCGCCGCCCGTTCTGAATTAAAGAATATCTTAGCGTCGCTCGCTATCGCGGACGCGACAAAAATAGTGAAATTTCCATATACCGGACCGGCATTCGGCCCAGGTTACAATCCTCCAACGGATGATTATCCGGCCGACAATGCCGTCCAGGCGACAAAACCCGGAGACGAGGCAAAGCCGGCCGCAGTCGAACCTGCCGGGATCAAGGTCGGAATAGTCAAGACCTACCCGGCCGTAAATAAAATCAAGGCCGGATCTGGTGCCTCATTCACCGCGAAGGTCGAGGGCGGCAAAGGTAATTTCACATATCGCTGGCAGCCTCATCCGGAAGTGGCATTCAGCCCGTTCGAAGGCGCCTCGAGCGCGACATCGGTCAGATTCGAAAAGCCCGGAAAATTCAAAATATGGGTCGAGGTTCTTGAAACCATTGACAAAACCATGAAAACCGCAGGAAGATCGGAACAGGTCGAGATCGAGGTCGAAGAACCTTCGCTCGGCATATCGGTTTCGCCCGGCGCGGTTATGGTCGGGGAGCCGGTCAGAGCAACGGTCACGATCGCCCCGCCAAGGCCCAAAGAGATCGACTTCAGATGGGAATTGCCCGCAAACGCGAAATTGATCGAAGAAGCAAAAGATAAAACAAGCATTTCATTCTATCTCACGGACAATAAGCCGGCGGCCGTTAAAGTTTCGGGCCGCTCTCCCGTTTCAGGCGAGCCGATGGGAAAAACCGAATCTATAATAAAAGCTTCAATGTTCACGGTATCAGTGACGGTCCTCGGAACCGACGGCCCTAAACCTAAGATCTGGAAAGAAGGAAAGGGTCTGGTCGAGGTTGACCGCGAATACGCCGTTTTTCAGAACGTAAAACTCGGGACGAAAGTCTCGCCTTCAGCCGCGAAAGTTCCCTTTAAATATGAGTGGAGCGTCAACGCGGACAGCCATTTCACCGGAAGCTCCATTTCGGATAACGTTTCCATCAACCGCAGCCGCGTCGGCGAATGCGCGGCTAAAGTCACCGTAAAGAACGCCGAAGGAATAACGATAGGCGAAGGCTCGGGCGGGTTCGATGTCAAAATATCGCAGGAAGACCTCAAAAAATCAGCTGACAAGGGGTCTGAAAAGAAAGACGGCAAGGATAGCAAAACGGCTGAGAACGAAGATAAAAAAAAGGCGGAAGACGATAAAAAGAAATTGGAGCTGGAAAAAGAAAAGGAGACGGCCCGCGACATCGACAAAATGATCAAAAACGTCAGAGACGCCATGAAGCTTGGCAATGACGAAGAGGCAAAGAAACTTTCCGCGGAAATGATAAAAAAAGCCGCAGATCAGATAAAAAGCACACCCGATAAAAAAGAACATTATCTGGGCAAGCTCGACGAGCTCAAGACGGTCATTGAGGATGTCAGGGCAGACCGGAAAAAGACCGAGAACGAAAAAGCGCTCAATGACGAGGAAAAAAAAGCGGAAGACGATATAATACGAAAGGTCGCCATGATACAGGGACTTCTTGGCATGGACAAACCCGCTGAAGCTAAAGTGCTGGCCGAAGACGCCATTAAATTCGCCGTTGAAAGGATCAAAAAGGTTCCTGAAAAAAAAGATTTTTACACCGCCAGGCTCGACGAGATAAAGGCGGCCATCGAAAACTATAAAGCGAAGGAAAAGGAAAAAGAATCAGAGAAAGAGGCGCTCGAAAAATCAACACAGGATCAGGCGGCCCGGGAACGGGCATCTCTGGAACAAGCCGCGCAAGAAAAAGCCGCCATGGAAATAGCGGCTCAGCAACAAGCGGCACGCGAAAAAGAAGCGCTCGAAAGTGCGGCCCGGCAGCAGGCGGCCGAGGAGAGATCAGCGGCTGAAAAAACTTCACGAAATGACGCGCCTATTGAATGCGTACTGGTGGATGATAATAAGACGAGGTCGCCGTACGCCGGTTATTATGAGGGCGAGGTCGTGTCGCCGGATATAATGGGCCAGGGCAAAAAAACCGTTACAAAAATATGCGCGGAGATCGATTTTGACGGAAGAATGATCGCCATGGAAAAGAAATACTATTATCTCGCGACCGTAAGCGGCGATGGAACGATCACTCCCGTCAGCATATACGAATGCAAGGACAGAAGCGTCATGGCCACGCCGCCTGGTTTCAGGGCTGAAAATTCATTTAACGCTAATAACTCTTCGTTTAGCGGAAAATGCCACTGGAAAATTCCTGAACTCACCACCACTCTGGTATACAAATGGCATTTAAAAAAAGTTTCGGAATTTAACGGCGCCAGAAAAATAGCCGACCCTTTTAAATAATACGAAAAAGCTAATTTCATAAGGAGCAACAACATGAAAAAGCACGCCATTATATTCATTATCACAGCGTTCTGCCTCGCCGCCGCCTGCCGGACGGGAGTCTTCGCGGCCGAGAACTTCGACGATATGCTCAAACAGATCGACCAGATCAAAAGCGAAAATTCCGACAAAACCAAATTGGATACAAAAGCCCCTGAAAAACCTTCGACTCCGGATAAGCCCGCGGCTTCCGAAAAACCCGAGAATTCAAGAGATATTAGCATTATGAAAGCATGCGTTTCCAATATGACGGTGATCCTTGGCGCGACCGAAATGTTTCTGATGGATAATGCAGTATTAAAACAAAGCCTCGACATCGAAACGGACCTTGTAAAGGGCGGATATTTGAAACGCCTTCCAAATTGCCAGTTAAATGAAAAAGCGGTTTATAAGATAACTTGTATAAACGAGAAAAACAATGAATACGCTGTCGAGTGCCAGGCCCACGGCAAGACGCTGGAACAACTTAAAGCCGCGGTCAAGGAAGCAGAAATAAAATAAGCCATAAAAATGATCAAGGGAAGCCGAAGATAAACTTCGTCTTCCCTTAATAAGCGGAGAGACTGAGATTTGAACTCAGGGTCCCGTTTGACCAGGACATTCGATTTCGAGTCGAACGCTTTCGGCCGCTCAGCCATCTCTCCATATGTGAAGGTATGTTATCAAAATTAAGGAAAAAAGTCAAATACTTTTTATTCAGCGCCTTCCCGGCGCGCTATCTCTGACCGGAAAGCAGCTTCGCGAAAACATCCAGAGCGGCTTCGACGTTCTTCGGATTCTGGTGGAACCCGCCGTGGCCGCCGTTCGCGTCCTCGATCGCGAGATAGACCTCGCCGCCGAATTTTTCGACCCACTCTTTCGCATAACGCATACCGTTGACGCCGTCCCTGTCAGGGTTCTCGTCCTTCACTCCCGCGTAAGTTACCCAGTATGTTCTGGCGAAAGGTTTCGGGCCGAATATGCCTTTTTCGATCTCCATATTAGGGGGAAAGTCCCGGCCGGGCTGTCCGGCGTTCGCGATCGTCAGAAGGAAGTATCTCTTTCCTTTGGCCGCGTCGAAAGCCGTTACGCCGTAACTGTTGGCCGACCCGCGGCTGAAACCGTGAAGAAGAGCCTTGCCCGGCTTCACGCCCGCCTTCGACAGAATGCGGTCGATGTTTCTGTATAATTCGTTCGGCATGTAATAATCCTTAGCCGTCTCGCCTTTTCCGAACCACCACTGAAGCGCTACGATCCCATAACCGCGCTTTTCGAGATAAGGATACCAAATGAAAAATTCGTCGAAAGCGTAGCTTCCGTGTCCGTGAAGCGTCACGACCACAGGCGTTTTTCCATTCTTCACGGCGTTCTTCGGGAACCACGAGATGTAAAAACTCCTTCCGTCCGGATCGACGGAGAATTCCGCGCCTTTTTCCACGGCAAATTTGTATCTGTCCGGCGATGCCTTCTTCGCCTGCGCAAATAATGGCATTTCTTCAACCTTCGAACAGGCGGCCTGCCCGGCGTTATTCATCGGAAAAGGCACCGGACGCGAGCCGGCATCAGGTCTTTTTTCATGGACTCCTGCCGGCGGTCGTCCGCCTCGCGCCGGTTCGCCGTTATACGCAATAGCATGGAGCGCGCCCGAACCGATAAATATCAATACGAACAGGATCAACGCCAGTTTTTTCATTCGTTCCTCCCGATAAATTATCTTTTTTGAAAATTATACCATATCCACGGACACAATTTAAGTAATTTATAAAAAATGTTTTGAGAAGCGATAAACAATAATTTAAAAAAGACCGGGCCGGCCGTTTAAGCCAACCCGGTCTTTTTATTTTGTCCAGTCTCTTCCGAAACTATTATCTATTCTCTGGTTTTTAGAAGAGGTAAGTCGCGCCCATCACGAACTTGAAGTTGTAGCCGTATTCCATGTCGTTATAAAAAGCGACGGGAAGCGCCGCGTCAATGACAAGGTCGCGGTTGATGCGCGTTCTGATACCGGGCGTAAAATCGAGTTTTGTGCCCATCGCGCCCCAGTTCTCGCCGTTCAATTCAAAAATGAGCGTCAGATCGTCTGATTTCGAGAAATCGACGCCGACGTTATAATAGAATTTATCGTCAACGAAAAGTCTCTGATTGGCTATCGAGGATTTAGGATCGCCCGTCGAAACATAGCCAAGATTTATATGAACGTTAGCCGCAGTAAGTTTCTGTGAAAGCGACGCGAACACGTCATAATCAGCTTCGCCCGTCGCGCCCATGACATACATCGTCTTTTTATCGGCGGTCGGGAACTTCGCGCCCCAGCCTATAGCAAGCGACGTCGGAGATTCGACCTGCATCGGAAGCTTGTATTTCATTCTCATGCTGATATCGCCCATGCCGGAACCGCTGTCGTTCTGAGGGTTCATAGACGAGCTGTTGATCTTCCATGACTGCCCCGGGAACACGAAGCCGAGCTCGAAATTATCGAGAGCGCCGACCGTGACATTTACTGGAAAGTAGAACTGCTGTGCTGTTTCGCCGTTCAAAAACGATATTTTGTTGTTGTTCTGTTTCGATATCTGGTTATAAACGATATGGCCGCCGATGTTGAACTGCCCTTTTCTGAGGGTATGCGCGGTCTGCGTGTAGAAAAGGCCGGTCGTTCCAAGAAGACTCGACGATAAAACGCCGGGGTAGTATGATTTTTCATCGCGCGCCCTTATTTTTTTAACGTCTGAATCGTCTTCACTGTAGAGATTTCCGCCGTAAAGCTCGTCAACGGAGAGAACCTCGGTTCCTTTACCGTCCTTCTTAGCTTTAGCGTCGTCTTTTTTAGCTTTCTTTTTAGATGCCGGAGCTGACGCGTCGGAAGCGGTCTTAGCTTCTCCGCCTGCGGTGTTCTCGGCTACGAGTATTGTGTCTGCGAGCATCTCGTCCGCGCTTTTATCCGCTGAAGTTCTTTCGGCCGGAGTGGGATTCACTTCGGGATATACTTTTTCCTTGTTCTTCTTTTTAAAGGTATTGTCCGTATTTTTGACCATGATCTTTTTGATCATATCGTTGGTGAAACCGGACTCGCGGAGCTGGTCCTCCACGGCGTCACGCGCGAACGATAATTGCGGCGCGCAAAAAAAGATCACCCCGATAACGGCTGTTAGGATACAAAAAGCGCTTTTTTTCAAGGCACGGCTTTTAGTCGGCATTTTCTTCCCTTTCCTTTTCTTCAATCTATTAATTAATTTTCGCCAAATGATAAAACGGGTCAATTTTTCACAATTAATTAACATGATTATCGGTCGGGAAATAAAAAAATTTATACCGCTCACCCTGATATTTTTTAACCTTTTTTGCCTTCCTTGAGATCCTGCTGCATCCGAAGATTCAAGCCTATCATGGATTCTAACACCGCTATCGCGCGGATCCTCGATGGTTCGGCGTACCCGACGCTGAAATTGCTGCGAAACGCCCTGTATTGAGCCTCGTTCATGAGTTTTATCATCTTGAGCTCATGCTTATGAAAATTCAGCGCTTTTTTAAGGTCCTCCATCGTCAATTCTTTTTCTTCAGTATGTTTAGTTATAATAATCACTTCTCCATGATAAATTTTTTCTTTTTGTTTGAAACTGTTATATTCTAAATTTTTAATATTTTCAGCCGCGGTTTCTTATCTGATACGGTCTTTCAAATTGTTAATGCGCCTCTGGCGCTAACTTATTTATTAGTGAAAAGTGGAGAACGGAGGTCGCCTCTCGCAAGCCGCTCATTGCCATCCATGGCATCGCGGCACTTGGGCCTCAGGCCCATCGTCCATGGCTTCGGCGACACCCGGAACGTCGTGTTCCTTGAGTGGAGAGTTGTGGATTAGCTCGCCGCGCGAGCTTTTATAAAAAAGGCTATTTTGATTATCAAAAAGTCATCTGGTTCTCCACTCTTAACTCTTAACTCTCAACTATCAACTTGTACTGAGACGCGCTCACTTCGAAATATCCGCCCGCAGGCGGCTACATTAACTATTCTTTATTCACTTTTATTTATTAACTGATATATATACCGCTGCATGGCTAAAAGCCGCGCTTAAACAAAATAATGCCGAAAATTTATAAAAGCTTTTCAAAAAACGGCCGCGAAAATAAATGATGTAATTATTATATTCCTATTGCGTGATTCTTTCAAGGCGAAAATAAAAAATTATCAAAAAATAATATAAATTAACGATTTGCGGTTAATCTTTACGGCCATGAATTCCGATAAATAACTCATACAGAAAAAATCTTTGGAAAACGGAGGAATTCAAGAATGCAATGCCCACTCTGCAACACTACAATGGTCAAAAACATCGACAGCACTGTCAAGAACAATCACAACTCGCTTAAATGCACAAATTGCATGTTCGTAATATTTTATCGCGGTATCAGCGGTCTTGAACCAACACACATCTAACGCCAAAATGGCATTTCGCGGCGGGCGCGCCCGGTCCGTATATCCCTTTAAGCTTCGAATTTTAAAAATCGTTTCAAGTCAAGCTTATCGAGATCGTTTAACGGCGGCGTGATCTTAAAATGTTAAAATGCCGGATCAGAAAATTTTTATAAAACTTCAGGTCAAAACTATTTTTGAATGAAAAATGCGTACGTTTAAAAAAAATAAGGCCAGACTGGTATTGTGGTTTTTAGTGGTATTCGCCGCTTTTTTAGCCATGCATTCGGGCTGCGGCGAAACGGTGCTCAATAAAGACCGCCAGCTGGTATCGCTTAAAGTCTCGCCACAGACACCTGAGATAAAGGCCGGAAGCAAACTCTGTTTCGCGGCGACGGGCGTCGACGATCTGGGCGGAAGCCTTATCGTGTCTCCCGTCTGGGAAGCGCATGACGGAACCATAGATTCGGATGGCGTTTATATCGCGCCAAATTTTCAAACGATAGACCGTGTTTCGGCTATCGTCGGAAGGATCTCCGCTACGGCCGTAATTTCAATAAAGCCGCAGCCGGAGGCGGTCAAACTCGAAATTCACCCTGATACAAAATTTTTAACCGTTGGAGCGGGCCAGAAATTCTACGCCGTAGGAAAGAACCAGTTCGGCGAGGAAGTTCCGGTTTCCGTCACATGGGCGTGCCGTTTTGGAAACATTAATTCAAACGGCGAATATACCGCGCCGATCCATCCCGAGCACGACGCGATAATAGCTAAAACGATATCCGCAACAGGGTCCATGCCTTTAGACATAATGCCGCGCGAAGCATATAAAATTTTTATATCGCCAAAAAGCATGCAGGTCAAAGCTTCAAGTGGAGGAGTTTTCTCCGCAAGCGCTTTTGACATTTACGGAAACAAGATCGAAAATCTCAATTTGAAATATTACGCCATCCGCGGAAAGATCGATCTTAAAGGAAATTACCTGGCAACGGCCAATTCCGGGACCGACGAGGTAGCGGTCACATATAACTTTATCACCGACAGCGCGAGCGTCGAGATAACGCCTTAAAAAAGACTTTTCAAAATTCTTAAAAATTCATGTTGAATAATTAAATAAAAAGTGATATTATTTGTATAATTAATATTTATACAAGTTTTATATCATACATTGTAAAGCAGGCAGTCGAACGTTTGTAGATCGATATGCTTGATTTTTTTTCATTTTAGGACCATAACCCTGGAGGTATTTTTCATGAAAAATATATATTTTATGCAAGTTTTAACGGTATTATCCGTTTTTATTCTTCTCGCCGTTTCCGGATGCGGCGGCGGGGACGGCGGTTCCGCCATCGATCTTGGCGCAAGAAGCGGCCAGAACTCAAGTATATCAGTTAAAATGAATATGCTTAATTATTCGGAAGGAACATCGTTCGTTTCGATCCCGGCCGGTATCACCGGCCGCGTTAATATTATAGTTAAAAGCGTGAAAACGAAAAAAGAGGTCGCGAATAAGACCGTAGATTTCAACGCCGGATTTTTAACTTTCGATAACGAGATACCGATCCATGACACTTATTCGGTCAGTATAAAAGCCAACCTTCACTACAGGTCCAACGATACTTACGAGGTCGTATGGACAGGCGTAAGCAAAGAAATTTATCTTTATTCAAATGAAGAAACGGCGCAAAAAACGCTCGCGAATGAAGTACAGATAGGACTTAAATTTTTAACGATCGAATTCGTGAAATTATATCCGGCAAAACTTGTCTTCGAGCCTGAACTTCCGCTTACGGAACTTGTAAAAGGCACTATTATTCCCCCGTTTAAAGTGAAAGTGCTGGAACAGTATGGAAACGTTCTTCCCACGGCTTCCGGCGATATAAAGGTTTCACTGCATAGCGGCACTTTTAAAAACGGCATGGTAACCAAAAGCCTTTCCGCGGGTATCGCGAAATTCGGCGAAATTTCAGTATCGGAACTTGTCGCGGACGGTCAGGGACAGGCAAAACTTGAAGCCAATTACAGCGGGGTCATTGGATACAGCCAGCCCATGAAGGCTATCGGCGCTATAACTCCTAACGCTTCAGTTACCGGATATCTCAGCGACGCCACGACCACGCCTGCTTCTGCTCCTTTAAATTCAGCCGTTTCAGGTTCGAACGGAAAAGGTCCCGCATATTCAGTCAAAGCCCCTATGGCCGGAAAACAGGTTTTTTTGATCGCGGACAACGTCGAATATCAAACGGTGACCGATCTTAACGGTTTTTACAAATTCGACATCAAATTATCGAGCGATATGGCGCCTGTGAAATTAACGGTTGAGGGACCGGCTGGTCCTATCGTTTCAAATATGAGCGCGACAAAAGGAAAAACCCAGATCGTAATAGTTAAGGTTGACGCTTCGGGCAACGTAAGACTTCAAAAAGCCGTTCTGGAAGGCAATTATTCCGAGGCGCAGGATATCGGCGTTATCGAAAAACTCGTCGAAGCCGAGATCATAAAGATCAGAAGTTCAGCGACAGGCGTCACGGGCGTTAGCGGAAGGATCGTTTCAACCGTTGACGGGTCCGGTGTGCCCGGCGTTTCGGTCAATATAAAAGAAAACGGAGAATCAACGGTTTCAGGACCGGGCGGAGTTTTCAACCTTTCACCGGCGGCAGGGCTTAAAGCCGGAAATTATAATATCGTCGCGGCCAAATTAGACTTCATAGACAATGCAATAGCGGTTAACGTTACAGAGGACGACTATGGTTTCAGCTACGACGGTTCTCTTATCTCGCTCAATGAAAAACCAATGACTCCGCCAGTTTTAACTAATCTTTCAGTTTCCGGAGTTACGGGTGAGATCAATATAACTTATTCGATAAACGACCCGGAACCAACCGATCTTTGCGGCGTTGAAGTTTATTATTCCATCGACGGCGGCCTTTCTTATTTTAACCAGGCCAGCGTTTCCGGCGATGTTTCAAATATAAGCAGCGGATCGGGTAAAAAGATAGTATGGCATTCGACCTCCGACTTTTTATCAAAACAATCAAGCATAAGGCTTAAACTCATACCTTTCGACAGAAGAATTCAGGGTACACCGGTTGAATCAGATGTTTTCGAAGTCGATAATCTTTCGCTCACCGATAACAAGGTACCCGTTATAACGAGCGTAATAGCCAGCGGAAATTCCGGCGAGATACAACTTAGTTTCGATCTGGCCGACGGCGATAACGACAGCTGCTCCATCGAACTATATTATTCGTTAGACGACGGCGCCTCGCTTAAAAGAAGCATCAACATCAAAGACATTGCCAACCGCCTCTTCCCGGGCAATAATTTAAGCGTAGTATGGGATTCATATAATGACATCAAAACCAACCAGAAAAGCGTAAAGGTAAGGCTCGTTCCAAACGATTCTAAAACTTCAGGGTCCTGGGGCGAGTCGCAGGTATTCGAACTGAACAACCTTATAAACACTCCGCCGGCTGTGAGCAACCTCAAGGCTTCAGGCATAAAAGGCGACATATCCCTGACCTACGATATCATCGATCTGGACAATAATTTGTGCACGGCCGAGGTATATTTCTCAACGGACGGAGTCTCGTTCAAACAGGCGCTGAATTTAACAGGCGACACTAAAGAAATAGAAAGCGGCACCGGAAAGAAACTCGTCTGGAATTCAAGATCAGACATTGCGGATAACTTTGAAAGCGTAATAATAAAGGTCGTTCCATCCGATGAATACGGCTATGGCTCAGAAGCCGTATCGGACCCCGTGCCGGTTTATAACTTCGGGTTCAGGCCTCATATCTCAAACCTTTCAACATCCGGATCTGATAATAATATAACCCTTACCTACGATATTTTAGATAAAGACGGAGAACTCGCGACCGTCGAAGTATATTATTCGACCAACGGCGGAGCGGCGTTCACTAAGGCGGTTGAAATATCAGGAGATACAAGCGTAGTTATGATCGCCGGAACTCTTTCACCCGCTAAAAAAATAATATGGAATTCGATCAAAGATTTTAAAACGAACGAGTCAAACGTAAAAGTAAAACTTACGCCTTCCGACGAGGCCGGCGCCGGAACAGATGCCGTTTCACTGGCTTTCGCCGTCAATAACGCCGGGTTCAGGCCGGTTATTTCAAATTTCACTACGATCGGAACTTCCGGAGAGATAACTCTTAAATATGATCTCGTCGACGCTGACAGCAGCCCGTGCTTTATCGAAGTTCAATATAGCATAAACAACTCCGTTTTCACTAAAACGCTTAATTTGATCGGCGAAACAGCTGAAATAATGGCCGGTATCGGAAAGAGCCTCATATGGAACTCAAAGGCCGACATAGCCGGAACGGCAAGCGGTGTAACGGTCAAACTAACTGCCGCCGACGCGGGCGGCCCCGGAACAGATACCGTTTCGCTGCCTTTCGCGGTTAACAACAGTACCGCACCTATAGCGTCTAACGTTATCACGGCCGGGAATTCAGGAAATATAACCATAACTTACGATCTCGCCGACGCTAATAATGACTCTTGCTCGGTAGAACTTTATTACTCGACCGACGGCGGCGTGAACTACAAAAAAAGCGCGAACATAAGCGGAGCTATTGCGAATGTGGCTCCCGGCATTGGAAACAAGCTTACCTGGAACACTTACGGAGACCTTGGGCAGCAGAACTTTTCCGGCGTAAAGGTAAAAGTTGTTCCTTATGATGCTTTTATAGCCGGAACGCCTGTCGAGTCGGCGGCGTTTGGTGTCAGCAATTTTATTCCCATAGTTCCTGTATTTCAAAAGGCTGAGTTTACTTTATTCAATGGCGGACCTGCGTTGAAAATGACTTTTGATACCAGCGTCAGCGGCTCAACGCTTGATCTGAACAAAATATTCATCAATAATGCTACTTTAGATTCATTCCAGGGAAGCGCGGCGCCGGCTATGCGCGCTCCATCGCAAAATGGCGTAATGCGAATCACCTCTCCCGGTCCGGACATCTCTGGAAATGTTGTTACAGTGAATCTATCGACTATAAGCCCCTTTCAGAAGTGTTTCGGCATAAATGGAGATTTTATCTCTGACGGCCTTAAATTTCTTGCGGGAAACGGCGTAAAGAGCGGAACGGGTAATGAGGTTGCAGTAAATACTCAACCTTATAAAATCTATCCGCTTATTGAAGACGCCATGATCATATATAACAACGCCACAGGTAAATTTAACCCTAAAACTTCGATCTTATCTCCCGATGGAATTCAAGGTCATATTGACGTGATCGTTTCATCAGTTCCACCCAATGATACCACAAACCCGGCTTTTTCAACGAATCCTGAACAATCCCTTATCTCATGGTCGCCGGACGTGTTTACCGTTCCGGGCGCACCCTATCCCGCAGGACAAAGAGTTTATTATAGATTTAACAGTACAGCCAGCGTAAAGAAAAGCGAATGGGCCGACTATGGCCCTATACCGGATGCGCCGGCTTTGTTCGGGTCCGGAAATATCGCCTGGTCGAATCCAAGAAGCCAGGTCGATGTAAAAACTACCAGAATAGGTTCTAAAAAAAGCAGAATAAAAATTTATGAAAACCTTTACAGCGGACCTACTTACACATACAAAGGCGAAACAGATCCGACTCAATCAATTTCAAACGACGGATATATTCCGGGCAGTTACAATGTCGGAACAAATGTTACTATAACAGAAAATTATACCCCTGTTTTTACGCTTATGACCGCAAGCGGCGTCGAATCTGATTATTTTAACGGACTTGATATTATCGCACCGCCCGGAGGCAGCGAAGAACCTCTTTATAGTTCAAGGATCAAACACAACGGTTCCGCTTATCAGTTGGAAATGGCCAGCGCCGGCACTTTAGCGTATGACGCAAGAGTATATATCGGCGGTTTGAAAATAGGAAGAATAGCGGCCGGAGCGTATCCCGCCGGATGGGTGACAGTTTATTCTGAAACATCAACCCCGGGCAGTTTAAACTCTGCGTTCCCCGCTAATATTTCCACCACACCCGATCAGCCGCTGTCTTTTTCTTATGTCAACACGGACGGAAGCGAGTCAACCGCAACAAGCTACAGTGATGTCTATTATCCTGACAATTCAAAGATCAAATGGTCGAATACCGGAAATTATGGCGCTATGATCACTTCCGAACAGGTCGGCTCTGGATCGGACATAATGAAAATCTCTGAAAAAAATAACGGTATATACTCTCTGAAAGGAACCGTCACCGGGGCCGGAAACGGATTTTCCGGAAAATGCGAGGCCGACTCGGGCAGCCAGAAGATATCCGAAAACCAAATCGTGGCTTATGCTTATGTCAATTCCGCCGGAAACGAGTCGCCGTTCATAGATGACGGAATAGTTCCCGCGCCGCCTTCGGCTGCAGTTGCGTCAAATTTAAGGCTTGGTTACAACGGCATTAATTATGAAGTGAAAAATACCGGCGCCTCAGCCGTTAATATTACCAGTGATCTCGGTGTTTATGCAGGAACCACATTTATCGGAGCGATCGACTATACTAAATCATCTTCCATAGGCGCTTCGGCATTTCCAAATGCAAACTCATATATTATGACAGATTCGGCCAATTCACTTAACGATCCGGCAATATCCGTTGCCGAAGATTTAAAGTTTATTTATATAAAAGACGGTAACGAGTCTGACTATTATAATGCCTCTGCTCAGGTGCCGCCGGCGCCTTCAGATATTTCACTGATCAATGTGCAATATGAAAATCCTGGAATGAACTATAAGTTATATGCCTACGACGGCAGTGTTACAATCGATGCAGGAACGAATGCTTACATAGGATCTAATATAGCATATTTCTGGAATGCCGGTGAAATCATCGACGGTTATTCGGCTAACAGCATAACCGCTAATCCAGATGGAGGCGTTCTTGCATTTACGACATTGGCTAACGGAAATGAATCATATAAATCAACAATTGGGGACGTTCCGGCTAAACCTGACAATACAAAAATAAAATGGCACAACAACATTTCAAAATTTTCCATAATTTCCGGAACTATAGGCCAGTCCTCTGATGAAAGATTGAAGTTATATGAAAAAGATGGAACCAATTACACATATATCTCTGCGGCTGATTTATTCGGACCTTATTCTGCCGGAACTTTTACATTAGGTTCCACTCCTCCGCTGATAAACGCCGGTAAAGAAGCCGCATTTACAATAATTAATGACGATTCCGGCAACGAATCGGCGGTCTCCGCAAGCGCTATCGTTCCGACCCCTCCGCAGTATGCCGAAGATTTAAGAACGGTTTATGATTCCGGGGTTTACAAGCTTAAAAATATAAGCGAAGATTACGATTTCGTTATCCAGGACGGACAAAAATTATGTGTTTATATAGGCACTAAGCTCGCCAAAGAAATAACGGCGTCCGGTTCAAATATAACGATCGATGCCAATGATGGAATATCGACTTTCAGTATAACTCCGCAAGCTTCAGGAGGCGTTCTTACATTCACGCTTTCAGTAGCATCGTCTAATCATGAATCAGAAAGTATCGGTTCCACTTATGTCCCTGAGGCGCCGGAACCTTCCAGTACCTATTACAATAATGCTACTCCATCGATATCATTCTTGCCTACGATCACAAGTAATACAGATGACATTATTAATCTGTATGAGAACGCTTCGGGCGACTATACTTACATAGGCTCCACCGCCCCCGCGCCTTCAGGCGGTTTTAACGTTGAAACGGTATATAACATAACGGCTTCACCATCTCCGATCACCGGTGGAAACGGGGCTTCATGCTCCATTATAAATTCAACCGGAAATGAATCAGCTATAATAAATATTCCAGTTCCCGGAATATTAGATCATTTTGATTTTGTTCTGGACTCGCCTCAGATCGATGGTGATGTTTTTACAGGAACCAATACGCTTACGGCCAAAGATGGATACGGCGATACAATTATCACATTTAATGCTTCAGTTAATAATGTTACCATAACTTCTGATCCATCCGAAACAATAACCGGACTTGGAAGCGGCAACGACAATATATTTGATCAAGCCGGAGATTTTGTGAACGGCGTATGCAACCTCACCGGTAAATTGACCTCTGATGGCGGCTTAGGACCGCACACATTTACCGCAACCTCAGGCGGTATAACTGCAACAAGTAATAGCGTTGATATCAATGCCTTTTTGCCTTAATAAGTGTTAAATTAATTCATTAACATTTAATTTATATCTATAACAAAGCCGGGAAACGATAATTCTCCGGCTTTGTTATTTATACGCCGGAATTTTCTGAAAAACCGCTGCGATCCTGAAAGCAGCATAAAAATTGAAGAAAAGCCGGAATTATAATAGCGCCAAAACAAAACAAACAAATTATCTATATAATATTTTATAGCTTTAGCTTCGAGGCGCATGGCAATTCATGCTTTTAAAAACATTTCATTAATCCGTTCAGTCCGCATAACTGTTTTTACCTGAAATAATACTGTAGCCTTATCCCACATTGGTTTCGGCAACACCCGCTGATTAAAATTTTACAATCCGAACTTTTTCGATCCGATCGTTGTCTGATTTTATACACCGTATTTCTATCGTATTTCGCATAACTTTATAATTTCTTTAAAACCTTTATTTTAAGAGCTTTTTGACGATCACTCCGCAAAACGCTGATTTTGGCATGACTTATGCGTTAGAATAAATGCAAATGTTAGTGCCAGGGAGAGGAAATTCGCACGGAGGCGGGTGATCTCAATGAGTATTATATTCAGCGTCATCCAGGTTGACATCCATAAGTTCGTAAGCGACAAATTCAACGAATTGGCGGTTAAACCCATCCATCAAAAGTATTCGGAATCCGAGCGTTACCGCGCCGAGGCCGTCGACGCTAAAGAAAAAGGAAATTACGGCAGGCTTTTTCTGATATGTTCGGAATTTTTAAGAAAATATCCCGATGACATTTACGCGAGCTTCGATCTCGTCGAGGTTTATCTCAATACCGGAAAACCGGAAAGAGCCAGGGAGATCTTAAAAAATCTTTGCTATTTGTACCCGCGCGACAGGCAGTTTCTGAGGGCGCACATAGAATCCATTGAATCGGATTTCAATTTGAACGACAAAAGGATAGCGTGAAACACGCCGTATTTTTGGAATAAATTAAACGGCGGTTTTTCGTTTGAAACGCCCTGAAAAATAATATATATTGACAAAAAGAACGCTTTTTTATATCATTTCAGGGCGGCTATCATGCCGGGGGCGCCATAAACGATGTGGCATATCAGCTATCAGAGGAGTTTTAACATGGATAAAAGGTTCGTTACCACCGCGGACAGGCTTGACGGTTTCACCGTTACGCAAAATTTAGGCATTATAAGAGGTATCACGGTCCGTTCGAGAAGCGTCGTCGGAAACTTCTTCGGCGGCATTCAGAGCCTTTTCGGCGGCAACATAACGATATACACAGAACTTTGCGAGCAGGCGAGAGGCGAGGCGTTTAATTTAATGCTGAAACACGCCGATGAGGTCGGCGCGAACGCCGTGATAGCCATGCGCTATGACGCGAATGAAGTAATGGCCGGAATAACCGAAGTTCTGTGCTATGGAACGGCGGTCAAAGTTCAGGCTGACTGATAATTATGAATGGCAGCAGGCAAATAGCTGAAAAAATAAAATAAAGCTCAGTAAAAATAGTGTTTGAAAAAGCGATCATTCAATCATATCTGGTTAATGCTGAGGGTTTTATCGAGGCTGTTAATTTTAAAAATTTGATTTATAAATTCAGGAACGTTTATTATTTTAAGATCCTGATTCGATTTTTTCAAAACATTGTGCAATGAAACCAGAGACCCGATTACAATGCTTGATATGTAACGGGTTTTCTGCATGTCGATCAAAATGGATCTTATGGTTTCCGGATTTTTTTGTGATAAAGTAATAATATCGTTGACGAAGCTTTGAAATTCAAGAATATCCGGATCGTTTATACATCCTTCAACTCTTATAATGCAATTTGCTGCTATGATCTCACAATCTATTTTCATAAATTTTACCTCTAATGTAACTATCAAACTAATTTTAGCATATTTTATACCACTTTTATAACATTTATGAAAATAATCATTTAAAAGGCTTTGTTAAATATCACTATAAAACATATATTACATTAAGGCAACTTTGTTTCAAAAAGCTTGAACAAAGTTACTAAATTGAAACAAATATTGAATTTAATAAGCTTAATTTTTTTCAGGAACGGGTTTGAATGTGAATTTAGAAGTGAATCGCTCGGCCATATCGATGTTTGCGGAACTCTTTGTTCCTTCCATGACCATGACCTTATAGCTATCGGTTATAAGCTCTTTTTCGGGAATGAAATCGAAATACTCTTTGTCCGTGTTAAGGATGGTTCCCCAGATGAATTTTCCGGCGAACGGATAATCTTTAGAGTTATAAATTTTAAAGTTATTTTCGACGTCTTCGCGGTTCATGTGCTCGTTGAAAATGACGGTTATCTTGCAGGCGGGGCCAAAATATCCGTCTTTGGGAATAAATTCCATGACCTTCGGAACGGCTATGCCGCGGCTTTCGTATGTATCGGGAATTCCCTTGATATTATTAGGATCGTAATCGGCGTTCTGGCCGGAATGAATAACATCGCTCACGCATCCGGCAAGCGATGTTACAAAAGTTATCGAAATGATAAATATTAAAATTTGTTTGATATTTGAGTGTTTACAAGTTAACTGCATTTTTGTAATAAAGGCTTTCAATAACAGGTTTTGATGAAGGATCAGCAACGCTGCGGTATGATTGATTCAACGGTTCACTGTGATCTAATTCGGCCATTTGCCTTGTGAAGTTCTCTATTTCCATTATCGCTTTATTGCAGAGTGTTTCAACTTCAACGCTTTTTTCAGTGGCGATGTGAGACAATAAAACCTGTTTGATCTTCACGCATTCATCCAGCTTGCCTTCATGATTATAATGGCTGGCCATGTTCTTCGCCGCGTTTATCGCGCAGCATCTGACGAATGTCTTTTCATGGCTCAGGCTGTTGGTTATTTCCGGAAAATATTCTTCAAATTCCATGTATTTAGCCATGTTAACAAGTTTCATTCCTCTGACATAATCAGTGGTGTGCTGTTCGTTAACGACGGTGTTTGATGCAGCGCTTTCTCTGGAACCGGATAATTTGCTTAAAATATTTCTGTTTTTTAATTTATTAGGTCTGACTATGTCATTTGCCTGAGTCTTGAAAATATCGTTTATGTTTAAAAATTCAAATTTCTGAACGCCGTCCGATTCGATCTTTTTTGATTGTTTCACAGGAGCATTAGACTTGATAAGGTTAGGATTTTTGGTTTCTCCGTTCAATCTGGCGTTGATGTAAAGCATAGCGTCGAGGACGAGCGGATCATCATATTGCGAAAGAGCGCATGATATATCAAAAAGCCTGTTGGTATCATTGGTGGCGTAAGCCTCCATGATAAGTTTGTGAGGTTCTTCATTAAAGACTTCTTTATTAACTGAAATGTTCATATCCGCAAAGTCGATCTTTGATTTATTGATATTGCTCTGAAAAGCGAATTCTGCTTCGCTGAAAGGTTTGAAGTGATCAGTGCTGGTATTATTTAAATGTTCGGTATTTTCAATTATGTCTACTATTTCATCAGTTATTATATTGTTATCGGTCCTTGAAATATAGTCATTTATAGCCTGCTGAACTTTTGAACTTGTGTGTGATAATAGAGGCGTTAAAAGCATTACCAGTCTGTCGTCATCTCTGAAGCTGTCAAGTTCTCCTATAAGTTTGCAAATTTCATCTTCATTTGTAGCGTGAACGAATTTTTCGTAAATTTTGGCGAAATCATCGTATGATAAAGTGCTGATCAAAAGGTTCAATGTCTTCTCGTCTATTTCGTATTTCGCGTTTTCATCTACGGGCTGATCATCATCGGTTATAGCTGATGTATATTTACTGACCATAGCTGACAAACTGCTCGCCTGATTAAGATATGTGCTGATACCTTCAACTGTCATCGGCGCGGGTTTTTCTTCCGCTTCATTTGACGACGGTGATTTCATCTTAACCATTTTTGATACGCGGCTGATCTCATATTTAGCATTAAAAACAGGATCCGTAATGCTTTCGAAATTGTGTTTTCTTTCGACTTCACGGGTGCGTGAACGGATCTCTTTCATTCGGGAAACGGCTTTGCGTTTATCGAAAATAAGAAGCTTCAGGGCGATCCCGCCCATGATAATGGTGTAGCTAAATAGTAGGAATAAAGTAACGGCATTTTCCATATACACAAAATATCGTCACTCTTATGCAAACTTTTATAGTTTATTTCTTGGAATGACTAAAATTCATGATAATGGCCTGATCTATGAACAATATTTTTTAAGGGGTATTTTGTTTTAATGATCAGAATTCAATGCCTCGAACGGCTTTTCTGAGCTTGAAGTAATGTTTTATTTCCTTCATTTCGGTTACAAGATCGGCCCGTTCTATTATAAACGCGGGTGCCTCGCGGCCTGTAAGCACAAGTTCGGTCGAATCATCCTTCATATCGATAAGTTCTTCTATTTCTTTTTGTTTGAGAAGATTGAATTTGTAGGCATAGAGTATTTCGTCGAGAATCACAAGGTCAGCGGTTTTTTCGCAAAGCACGGCCTTGGCCTTCATTGATCCGGCGAGCGCGGCGTCAATATCCTCTTTTGAAGGCTTCATCGGATCGACCCAATTATCGGTGCCGAACTGAAAGATCTCTATTTCCGGATTTTTTTCAAAGAATTTTATCTCGCCGTAAGTATTGAACATTTTCTCTGATTTCATGAATTGTATTATCTTAACTTTGAACCCCTGGCCCAAAGCGCGCAACGCAAGGCCGAAAGCCGCGGTCGTCTTTCCTTTTCCATTTCCGGTATAAACTTGTATCAACCCTTTTTCAAATCCCATGGTCTTATTCCTTTTTATGAAGTAACAGTTTAGTATATTAAAAAAATCTTATTAACTCTGATAATAATATTGAAACCAATAAATGTCCAAAAATAATTTCATTGCAACGCCAGTTTCGAAGATTAAATATATTCTGATTCAATAATATTGTAAAAAAAACAAAGTTCCATAATTTCCACTAATAAAAGCTTTTCCTATATCAACGGTCCATAATAGCGAGCAAACAAATTTTTTTCAGGGGTATCTCGGAAGCGGCGAAGGCCACGATGGCCGGGAGCCGCTGAGAGGTAAGTGGCGCAAATTCAAGGAGGAATTTGCGACCACGTCCCCTGAAAAAATTTTGTTTTGCGAGCCTTAAAAGATAGGCGGCTCCTCATAAGTGCCGAAAACTTCGCGGAATACGTCACACATCTCACCTAGCGAAGCGTACGATTCGACGCACTCGATCAGGGTCGGCATTACGTTGATATTATTTTTAGCGTCTTCTTTTAATTTCGCCAGATTTTGTTTGACCAGGTTGTTGTCGCGCGTGCGCTTGACTTCGCGAACGCATTCTATCTGAGCTTTTTCAACTTTTTCATCGATCTTTAAGGTTTCGCCTTCCTTGGCTTCTTCGTTGCCTTCGTTGTAAGCGTTGACGCCGACGACGAACCTTTCGTTCTTTTCGATCTCGCGCTGATGACGAAACGACGCGTCGGCGAGTTCGGACTGGAAGAACCCCTTGTCTATGGCTGAAAGCACGCCGCCCATTTTATCTACCTCGGCGAAATAATCGTAAACGCCTTTTTCCATTTCATCGGTAAGCGCTTCGACGTAGTACGAGCCGCCGAGCGGATCCACGACGTTCGTGGCGCCGCTTTCGTTCGCGATGATCTGCTGCGTCCTGAGGGCGATCCTGACGGCTTTTTCCGTAGGAAGGGCGAGCGCCTCGTCCATTGAATTGGTATGAAGCGACTGCGTGCCGCCTAAAACCGCGGCAAGAGCCTGAACGGTAACGCGGACGATGTTATTTTCTATCTGTTTCGCGGTGAGCGAGCATCCGGCGGTCTGGGTGTGGAAGCGCATCAATTGCGCGCGCGGATTTTTCGAGCCGAATTTCTCTTTCATGAGAGTGGCCCATATCCTTCTGGCCGCACGAAATTTAGCTATTTCTTCAAAGAAATCGTTATGCGAATTAAAGAAGAACGAAAGCCTCTGCGCGAAATCGTCTACCGACAAACCGCGTTCTATTGCGGCTTCGACATAAGTTCTTCCGTCTATAAGCGTGAAAGCGAGTTCCTGAAGGGCGGTCGCGCCGGCCTCTCTGATGTGATAACCCGAGATGGATATAGTATTCCATGCAGGAAGATGTTTAGCGCAGTATTCGATCGTATCGACGATAAGGCGAATAGATGGTTTCGGCGGGAATATATAAGTTTTCTGGGCTATATATTCTTTTAAGATGTCGTTTTGAATGGTGCCCGACAATTTTTCGGGAGGAACGCCCTGTTTTTTAGCGACGGCGACGTACATCGCCAGAAGTATCGCCGCGGGCGCATTTATGGTCATCGATGTCGAAACCTTATCGAGCGGGATGCCGTCAAAGAGTATCTCCATGTCGCGCAGCGTATCGATAGCTACGCCGTCTTTTCCGACCTCGCCGCGTGAAAGCGGGCTGTCCGAATCAAGCCCCATGAGCGTAGGAAGATGAAACGCGACCGAAAGCCCGGTCTGGCCGTTCTTCAAAAGATATTTATAGCGCTCGTTCGACTGGGCCGGAGTTCCGAACCCGGCGAACTGTCTCATAGTCCAGAGCCTTTCGCGGTAGAGCGTGCCGTGAACGCCGCGCGTAAATGGATATTCACCGGGAATTCCGAGTTTTTCCATATAATCGAAATTCTCGATGTCAAGAGGCGTGTACATCGGCTGTGATTCGTATGAGGAAACCGACATGAATTTTTTCATGCGAAGTTTTCCGCCAAGGGCCCTTTTGTCGTAATCCTGTTTCCATTTAGAGAAACCTGCTTTTAATTTTTCTATATTTCCCATTATATATCACCTGAAATATTCAATATTTTGTTTTCTAAAAATTCCATTATCTTTTCGCTGCCGGCATACGGGCTGATGGTCCCGTCGCCTACTATCCTTTCTATTTCCGAACATTCGGACGACGCCAGGACCTTTTTCTTTATTATGTCCATGGTCTTTCTGTAAACGAGTTCCTCGAGCGTTCTAACGTTACGCGCCATCCTGTTTTTTTCAAGTTTTCCGCTCTTTTCAAGATATTCTCTGTGCGTGTCGACGGCGTCTTTAAGTTCCGCGATACCTTCGCCGATATTCGATTTTGCCATGAGTATAGGTATCTCATAATCGAAATTCAAGGGATTCATCTCGAGCATCATCTGTATCTCGCGAAGGGTCCTGTGAGCGCCGTCGCGGTCGGCCTTATTTATGACGAAAATGTTTCCTATCTCGAGTATCCCGGCCTTCTGGGCCTGTATATCGTCGCCTGCGCCCGGCATCATAACGACAACCGTCGTGTCGCAGGATCGCATTATATCGACCTCGTTCTGGCCGGTCCCGACCGTTTCAACTATTATCAAATTCTTTCCGAAGGCATCTAAAACCCTTACTACGTCGTTCGTAGCTTCGGCCAACCCGCCGAGGCTTCCGCGGCTGCTCATGGAGCGGAAGTAAAAATCGGAATTCATTCCGACCTCGCCGATCCTTATGCGGTCGCCGAGTATCGCGCCGCCGGTGAACGGCGATGAAGGGTCCACCGCGATAACGCCTATCGAATTCTTCGTTTCTTTATCGGCCAGATATAGCGACGCGAGCTTATTTACGAGCGTGCTCTTCCCGACGCCGGGAGGCCCGGTTATTCCTACCACGAAAGCCCTGCCGGTATGCGGCTGGAGTTTTTCAAGGTATTCGCCGAATCCGGGGCGCCTGTCTTCGACGATTGAAATGATCCTTGCGCATGCCCGTTTTTCTTTATTGAGGAACTTGCCCACAAGCGCGGCATCAAAGGACATAAATTATTCCTTCTTCGATACGTTTGATCTGACGAATTTTATCGTATCGTCGGTGGGTGTTCCCGGCCCGAATATCTCGGCCACGCCTATGCTTTTAAGATAGGTTACGTCGCTTTCCGGGATTATTCCGCCGCCAAATACCATCATATCGTCCACGCCGTTATTTTTTAAAAGCGTCATTATTTCTAAGAAACAATGATTATGCGCGCCCGACAATATTGAAACGCCTATAGCGTCCACGTCTTCTTCGATCGCGGCGTTGACTATCTGTTCCGGCGTCTGGCGGAGCCCCGTGTATATCACTTCGAAACCGGCGTCACGGAAGGCGCGCGCGACAACTTTAGCGCCGCGGTCGTGCCCGTCGAGTCCCGGTTTGGCTATTAATATCTTTATTTTATCTTCCATTGCTATTCCCACCTGTTCTATATTCTATTTTAATAATTGAAGCCGTTCGATCCGCGCGTCCGCGAAGTCGTTTATTATCCTTGTTATTCTTTCCTTGCGCCTGGCCGATTCATCAAAGAGATAAGCCAGTTTTTCACGGATGAAAATTTCAAAAGGCCCAAGATCTATGTGTTCTCCGCTGATCTTATTGATATGGTCCTGGCAGAAAAAGAAACACTCGAAATTTTCAACCAGATATCCGGGAATATACTGAATTCCCTTCGACCACATAACGTCCTCGTAAACTTCCATATCCACTTCTTCTTCACATATTCCTATTGCAGCCTTGAAATTTACCTTGAACATATCCATAAGCCTCGAAGCGTTGGAACTCGTGGCCGAAAGAAGCAAAATATCGAAATCTTCGGTCCCGTGAGGGAGTTTCGACGCGTCGTCAAAAACTTTTATCATCGGCAGTTTTTCGATAAGCCATGAATGTTTTTTAACGTCCTCGTTAGTTCCGAGAAGACCTATATTCAATTTAGATATATCGCGGTTTGAAAAAAGCTTGGTTGAAACTTCCTTCAGCGTGTTCAAGGTCGCCACCTGTTTTATTTTGTTCAGCTTGGCATCCTCATTGACTATGACGCTCTGCGGCAGTATCATGTCCGTCTCGACCTTGATATAATCTATCAATTTTTTGTTTATGTAAGACGACGAGCGGATTATGAACCTTCCGTTGAGTTTATTAACGTGACGCGCAAGCGACCTGAAATAAACCTCTTCATATCCCGGAGACGGCTTTCCCTGAGCGATGATCTTCCCGCCGCCGTAATGAAGCCCTAAAAATGCGTAGATATTAGAAAGCCTCTGCGACAGAAAACACGCGCAGGATGTGGCTTCGCGGTAATTGAACTCGTCGGGTATGAAGGTTATGTCGCCTAACGCCGGGCCGAGAGCCGTGCTGTTTATAGCTATTATGGCCTTAAAATTAGACCTTTTTTCGACGCAGAATTTTATATGTTCGGAATTCGTCTGTTTTATGATCGAGAACATGGACATTTTAACTTCCCCCGAAAACTAATATACCTTGGCGGCCTCTTCGCTTCTTAAAACCCTCAGACACCCTTCCGCGAGCGCGCGCATCTCGTCTTCACCCGGATGCGTGACGACCTTCGCTATAAAAGAAACCCTCTCGCTTATAAACGATATCAAAAGCTTTGAATGAGCCATTCCACCCGTTATTATTATCTCATCGACCGCGCCTTTTAAAACGACGGCCATTTCGCCTATATATTTCGCTATCTGATAGGCCATTCCTTCGATCATAAGTTTCGCAGTCTCGTCGCCCTTATTATAGAGATCTTCAACGTCCTTCATGGAATTAGTGTTAAGATATGCCATAAAACCGCTTTTACCGACGAGTTTCGCGTATAATTCCTCTTTGGTCTTATATTTTAACGAATAAGCTATATCCATCAGATCTCCGGTCGGAAGGGCACCCGCGCGTTCAGGCGTCATTGGGCCTTCATAGAGCGCATTCGTTCCATCGGTTATCTTTCCATGTTCAAGCGCGGCTATTGATATGCCACCGCCCATGTGAACTACTATAAGATTGAGATCTTCGAGATTTTTACCTATGGAAACCGATTCACGGCGGGCGACCGCCCTTATATTTAAAGCATGAAGCATCGAGCGCCTCTTTACTTCCGGAATGCCCGTGAGTTTAGCCAGCGGCGTGAATTCATCTATGACCGGCGGGTCCACAACGAACGATGGAACGCGAAGGTCCCATGATATGCCGTATGCGATGACCGCGGCCAGATTGGACGCGTGTTTACCGGAATAACCAGCCATAAGATCGTCTACCATCTTCTGATTAACCGCGTAAGTTCCGCCCTGTATAGGTCTCATAAGCCCGCCGCGCGCGACCACGGCCGAAAGGCATGCCACGTCGAAATTTTTATCTGAAACGGTCTTCAATATAAGCTTTTTACGATATTCATATTGTTCGTTTATATTTTTAAACTTCTCGAGGTCCTTTTTATTGTGGGAAATATTATGGACGAAAAGCGGCGTCTCATTTTCATATAACGCTATCTTCGTGGAGGTAGAGCCCGGATTTATGGCTAAAATGTATTTTTTTTCGATGGCTTCCACTTATTTCACCTCATCATTAAAATGAGCCCGTATATATTTTTCTGACCTTTTTTATAATATCAAGTCTTTCGACGCACATTTTTTCTGCGATCTCGTCGGTGGCGGTCTCCGTTTCCTTCGACTTGATTATTATTTCGGACATTATATCGTATATCTGTTCGATATGATGCTTCACGTTCTCGGCGTCATAACCCGATATCTCGGAATCCGCGAAAACGGCTTCGGCCGCGTTCATAACGAAATCCGGAGCGTATATTATTCCGGCTTTCATAGCGTATTTTGAAAGATCGTCCGTGTCAAAAGGGCTGCGGGCCGTTCCGGCGATTATCCTGCATTTTTTTCCGTCGATATAATTTTTGGTAATTATGCCGCCTTTAGCGCACGGCGAAAAAATATCGACCTCGATATTTTCAAATTCCTCGGGACGAACGATGTGAACGTTGGTTATTTCGTCCTTTATGCGCTTAACGTTATCGTATTGATCATCGGTGATGTATAAGACGGCGCCTTCCTGTGAAAGCATCTTGACAAGATGTATCCCTGTGGGCCCTAAGCCCTGAACCAGAATTCGTTTTTTATCGAGCGTCGGATTTCCGAAGACCTCGTTGACGCACGCGCGCATGCAGCAATATGCGCCGTAGGCTATGTAATAATACGGTTCGCCGAGACCGCCGCAGAATTCGGGAAGCCCGATAACGTTAGGAAATTCCTTCGCGACGAAGAACATGTCTTTTTGAACGAGACCTGATTCGGAGAGCGTACAGAAATTTTTTCCGAAGGATCTTAAAAACCTTCCATAGGTCCTTAAATATCCTTCGGTATTCTGATGTCCTTCATCCTGGATGAGTATTCCGGCGGCGCCGCCGATATCGCAGTTTAATATCGACGCTGAAAAAGTAGTGTTCTTAGATAGTTTCAACGCCTCGGAGATGGATTCTTCCTCGTATAGATAATTATAAGCTTTGGTCGGCCCGAGAGCCATACCCGGATTCGAATTATGTATCGCTACGATCGCGTTCAGATCGAATTCCCGCTCATAGAAGAAATTCAATTCTTCATGGCCATGTTTTTGCATTTCTTCAAAAATGTCCATAACGGCTGACCTCGCTTATTTATTATTTCATGAGAAGAGACGCTATTACGTGTCTCTGGACCTCCGAAGTTCCTTCGTATATTTCGGTGATACGCGCGTCGCGGTAGTATCTTTCAACGTTATATTCCTTCATGTATCCGTAGCCGCCCATTATCTGGATGGCCTGATGCGTGACGAAAGTGGACATTTCCGACGCGAATAGTTTCGCCATGGAAGCGGCTTTCACGTATGGTTTTCCGCTATCCTTAAGATAAGCCGCGCTATATACGAGAAGTCTAGTCGCTTCTATCCTTGTGGCCATATCGGCGAATTTGAACTGGATCGCCTGAAGTTTTGATATCGGAGCGCCCCACTGTACTCTTGTTTTCGAATATTTAAGCGCGGCGTCATAGGCTGCTTCGGCTATTCCCAGAGACTGTGCTCCGACGCCGACACGGCCCGTATCGAGAGCTTCCATCGCGTAAATATATCCGTAGCCTTTTTTGCCGATGAGATTTTCCTTGGGGACTTTTATGTTATCAAATATTATCTCAGTAGTGTCGGAAGCTCTTATGCCTAGTTTTTTCTCGATAGTTCCGACCGAGAACCCCGGATAGCTTTTTTCGACTATGAATGCGCTCATTCCGCGCGCGCCCTTTTTCTTATCGGTCATGGCGATTATAGTAAAAGTTTCAGCGGTCGAGCCGTTGGTTATGAAGCATTTACGGCCGTTTAAAAGCCAGTGGTCGCCGCAGTCCTCCGCGACGGTCGTCATAGCCGTAAAATCGGAGCCGGCTCCGGCTTCGGTAAGCCCGAAAGCGCATAATTTTTCGCCGCTCGCCATCGAAGGCAGATATTTAGCTTTGAGCTCCTCCGAGCCATATTTTACAAGGGTCGAAGAACCAAGCGAGTTCTGAACGGCGAGAATAACGCCGCAGGCAGCGTCGGCTTTTGATATCTCTTCTATTACGAGGGCTACGGTCGTAGCGTCAAAATCCATACCGCCGTATTGTTCCGGGATCATCATACCAAGAAGGTTCAATTCGGCCATTTTTTTTATTATAGGCCATGGAAATTCAGCTTTTTCATCATAATGAGCCGCGACGGGAGCTATTTCATTCTGCGCGAACTCACGCGCCATATCGCGTACCTCGATCTGTTCTTCGTTAAATTCGAAATTCAATTTTTTGTCTCCTTTCGTTTTATAAATATATTTTAAATCAAAAATATACATTAATATGCAAAAAATTTACATTATTTTACCACATTTCTGCCAAAAGTGTCAATATATGTAATTTGATTGACAATTCTTTTTTTTTTTGTTAGATTGTTTGAAATTTCACAATTTAAGTATTGAGAGTTGATGTTTTTTTGAAACAAGATACTGATATCAAGCCTTTTTCACAGGATGAAATGACCGCTGAAAAGGTAGGCGTGGCTAAATCATCCGTATTCGCGGCTATAGCACTCACATTAATGAAACTCATAGTAGGTTATTCAACAGGATCACTCGGTATAATATCTGAAGCGCTTCATTCAGGCCTCGACTTTCTGGCGGCCTTCATTACTTACATAGCGGTAAAATTAAGCTCCAAACCACCCGATGAAAAATTCAATTACGGCCGCGGAAAGATAGAAAGTTTTTCGGCGCTTATCGAAACCCTTCTGCTTTTAGTGACATGCATCTGGATCATACATGAAGCTACGGACAGGCTGCGCGGCGAGGGCGGAAACGTCGAAGTAACCATCGCTGCGTTCGTCGTAATGATAATTTCAATAGTAATAGATTATTCCAGGTCCTCGGCTCTTTACCGTATCGCTAAAAAATATAACTCCCAGGCGCTTATGGCAGACGCGCTTCACTTTTCATCGGACATACTAAGTTCCGCGGTGGTAATCATAGGTTTGATATTCGTTAAGGCCGGCTACCCTTACGGAGATCCCATCGCGGCTCTCGCCGTCGCGCTCCTTGTCATCTTCGCAAGCTACAGGCTCGGAAAAGAAACCATAAACTGCCTCATGGACCGCGCTCCCGAAGGTTTAAGCGATAAGATAGAAACATCTATACTGGCCGTCGGAAATATTGACCGCGTGAGCCGCCTCCGCGTCCGCGTGGCGGGTTCAGAAACTTTCGTCGACGCCAATATAACGGTTTCAAGGGCGCTGCCTCTTGAGCATGCTCACAATTTAGCGCATAAGGCTGAAGAAGAAGTTAAAAAGATCATATCCAACGCCGACGTATTGATACATCTCGATCCGGTTAACCGCGCTAGCGATTCAATGATAGACAAGGTAGTCGGCATAGCCCGCTCATTTTCGATCATAAAAGAAGCGCATAACATCACATTTTTTAAATTGGACGATGAAAAGGTATGCCTTGAGCTGCATATCGGCGTCGAGCCGAACCTTTCTCTGACGGACGCGCATAACGTCACTACCGAATTTGAAAAAGCGGTGCTTAAAGAACTTTCAATGTTAAGTTCGATCAATACTCACATAGACGTAGTTTCGACGGAATCGCTCAATTGCAGAAGCGAAAGCGTCAAAGATTCCGACCTGAAAAAAGAGATCGAAACCGTTGTTAATTCTATTGATCCAGCTACAAAGTGCAGTGAAATAGAGTTAAAGAAAGTCGATAAGGAAATTTTCGCCAGCATCCGCTGCGTGACGGATCCGGATATAAATATTCAGAAGGCTCATGAGATATGCGACAGGATAGAACATGAGATCCACAAGAAGATCAAAAACCTTAAATATGCCTTAGTTCACATAGAGCCTGATACCGCCGCGCATTAGGCCGCACATGAAACAATATTCATAACCGGTTTCAGATGTTTCCGGCAGTTTCACGGAAGATACGCGGCCGCAATCCGGACAGCACGAACCGGGCGATCTCAGATTATATTCCGATATTTTAATATATTCTAATATTTTCGCTTTTTCAACGAATGAAAGAACTTCGGGCGTGTTTTTGGCTATCATATAAAAATAACCGCCGGATGGCTCATACATTATGAACGGCGCGTTAATATGTTTTTTGAGGCCGTCCGAGTTGATCACGCATATATTTTTTTCAAAACCTTTAATGACGGCCGGAGCGGGTTTGCATTTAGCGGCGTTCATCTGCGAGAATATATTTTCAACCGCTGCCTTATTCACTCCTTCGGGCCGCGCCTTAAAGATCTTTTTCGAAAGAATTGCCCGCAAAAAAAGATAATTACATCCGGTTAAAAAATCTAAATTTCGAACATTTATAACGCTTTTCATTTCCTTAAGATCTTTTTCTCCGGTGAAAAACACGTTCAGAAGAAAGAAATTTTTACCGTAAAATTTTTCGCGCGCCAGGCCTGTTCTTGATATGGCGTCATCGGCCATTTGAAAAGCCTTTCCGTTGATTTTTTTTGATAAAATTTCGAACGGTATTTTGAATTTTTCATCTGTTTCAGCCTCGCACACCATGCGGACCGGAGGGATCCGGCTTAATAGCGAAGCCTTTGACAACGCGAATTTTTTATCCATCGCGGCTGCGTTTACATTCTCATGAACCGATATCTCGTTTTCACACGCGCCGCAGCCCTGGCATTTGACCGTGCCGTTCCGGAGGCATTTTTCGATATTCTCGAATTTTTTAGCCGAAAGCCAGGCCCTGTAAAGAAATCCTCTTTTTATACCGTACTCTCTGTCGTCTGACGCAAATGCGTCGCCATCATTTTTATCGCGGCGCATCGTCGAAAATGAAAAACCGTGTTTTTCAACGCTTTTAATAAATTTTTCAAGAAGTTTATCGGGCGCGCCGTCATAAAAAGCGAATCCCTCGCGGACGGTCATATCGTACAGCGCGCGGCTTATCTCGCGGCCGCCGGCCTCTAATATCTGTGTTATTTCATGGACGCCGGAGCTTATTGAATTTCGCACGACGACGCGCTCGTATGACGCGAACATCTGATATATCCTTTTCATCACCGCGAAGAGTTTTTCGGGTTTTTCGCACGGAGCGAACATCAGAGGCGTTTTTTGCGGGTTCACCACCGGCATGAGCGATATGACAAGCTGCGTTGAAGGCGAATGCTCGCGGCGCTTATTTAAAAGATTGGTCATCATTGATGAAAGTTCTTTAAGGTCGCTTTCGTTCTCGAGCCCGGTCGCTATGAAAAATAGTTTCAGCTGTCTGGGTTTTGAAATAAAAACCGTTTCCGAAAAGGCGGAAAGCGTCTTATCGTCTATATTTTTTGAAAGATACGCCCGCATCCTTTTTGATACGCCTTCGACCGCGAAGGTCGGAGACGCGGACCCCATGGAAAAAAGGGTTTTTATAAGCTCGGGCATAAGAACCGACCTGTCTATCCTCTGGCTTTTCACCCTCGGGACCATGCCGCGCCCTATCAGCGATTCGACTATGGCGTGAATATTTGAATGATCGTTAAAATTATAGGAATATAGATTTATCAGGCCTATCCCCGAATTTTCGCGGGCGGCCGCGGCGCATGAAACCACGCTTTCCGCGCTTTTCTCGCGGTACGGTTTCTGCGTATATCCTTCTTTACAGAACGAGCACATAGATGCACAGCCGCGCGTGATCTCAACGGGAACGGAAGCGCTGCCGGCTTCTTCTTCAGATACGGGCTCCGAAAAAGGAGGAAGATCGTCTATATTTTTTATGACGGCCGCGCGCGCGGGTTCTAATTTTCCCCCGTCTTTTTTTTCAATGGATCTTAAGGATAATTCGCCGGCGCTTGCGCCTTCGTTAATATATTCGAAATTATGAATATATTCGGCCGGGAAATATATGCCCGGCAATTTTTCGGAAGCCGTTTTTAAAATATCGTATTTTTTATTTTTCCAGCCGGGATCGCTTAAAATAAGTTTTATGAAACCCGGAAGGTTGGCTTCCGCTTCACCCATAAATATGGCGTCAACGGCTGAACCCGAACCGTCGTCAAAAAAGCGTCCAGGCGAGTCCGGGTCTTTCGCGGGGCCTTCTATACTGCCGGTCACGCAGGAAATAGACGGAGTGTTTATACCGCCGATTATAACCATCGGCGATCGGGGATCGGATAATCTATCGCATAACTTTAAAGCGACTCCGGACATTGAAAGAATATTATAAATATTGAAAACTTCCATCGGAACGGAATTTGATATGGCTATTATATCGAAATCGCCAAGCGGGATCCCGAGCCTTTTTGAAACGAGGCAGTTTTTTTTTGATTTCAGGCTTGAAAATTCAGTGTTTTCAGGAAAAAAGAAAAGATCCGTAACGGCCTTTTCGCCGAAACCGTTCACAAGTATCTTTTCGATCAAACTATGTGAAAAAGAAAGCCACACGGAACTTTCCGGAGAAAGGCGCGCTATGAGTATCTTCAGGGGCCGTTCGTCCGTTAAAAAATTATTTTGCATAAGGTATCTTCAGCTTTTCGCCGGGATGTATCGACAAAGTTTTAGAATATCCGGGGTTCGCGCTCAAAAGAGACGGAAGCGTCATTTTGAATCTTCTGGCTATCTTTGAAAGCGTGTCGCCAGATTTTATCGTGTACGCCTTAAAAGATTGAACCGGTGTATTTTTTACAACCTCTTTTTTTCCCGGTTTTTCTGTTTCCGCCGGCTCATCGGATATTCTTTTGATGTTCGGCGAGGCGGAGACGGGGCGGACTTCGCTCTTCACGATCTTATTATCGGCGCCCTCGCATAAGAAGCTTATTATTCCAATAGCTATCCGGGAACTCAATTCCTCGAAATTTTCTTTCGAATTAATAAATGATACATCCCTGGAGTTAGAAAGATATCCAAGTTCTAAAAGGGCGGAAGGCATGTTAAGGCTTCTTAATACCGCGAAATTCGCCTGTTTCGGATGACCGGCGGGATAACTCTTTATATCGAGCACGTTTCTCGTGATTATTTCCGATAAAATGCCGGATTCTTTTATGTTTTCTTTCTCCTTCAGATCGATGAGTATCGACTGGACCTGAAGATCTTCTTCGCCTGTTATTGACTCGTCAAGATCGCCGGAAGAATTTTCGATCTTTGCTATCGTCTGAGCCGTAGTATCCGAGGCCTTTTCAGAGGAAAGATAGTACGCTTCGAAGCCTCTTACGCTTTTAGTTCTGTTTGAGTTAAAATGTATGGATATGAACGCGTCCGCCGAATATTGATTGGCAAGGTACACTCTTCTCGAAAGAGCGAGAAAATGATCGCCGTATCTCGTAAGATAAGCTCTGCAAAGACCGGTCTCGTTTATATCGTCGGCTATTTTTTTCGCGAATTTAAAATTCAGGTCCTTCTCACGATCGCCCGAACCGATCCTCGCGCCTGAATCTTTTCCGCCATGGCCGGGATCTATAACTATTATAGGAATACGGTTTTTTTTATAACTTTCTATTTCTGAAAGCCTTTGCATATATTTCGAATAACTTTCATAAGGCCTGTAAAAGACTATGGATATATAAAATTTGTTTTTTTCCTTATCCCGGCCTTTTAATACACGCACCTGCGTATTTACGGCCTGATCGATCTCCGCCACCAGCCGGTCGCCATTTTTATAAACGCGGTATTTTTCTATAAGAGGATCATTTAATTTTTCGCCGATCTCATCTCCGGCCATACCGCAATCCTCAAAATCAACGATAAATTTCAAAGGATCTTTAGAATAAGCATTTTTAGCCTCGACCGTCTCGTTGAAATAAAAATTTATCCTGACGCTGTCGGATGTGAAATTAACCTTGTGCGAGCTCAGGATATATTTAATTTTAGCGTGCGAAACTCCGCTAAATAAAATAAAAAGCGCGATGGCGGTTAACGCCGGAAACAGTAAAAATTTATATTTGAATGCCTTTTTTGACAGGAACGAATCAGTGTGAACCATTTTTATTAAAATCCGTTTTATTTATTTTTTTAACGCTTTGTGAAATTCCTCATGGCCGCATTTTCTTATTACGAATTCCCTGTTAATTTCAACTTCGGGGGTTTCAACGGCTATTTCCCATGTTTTATGACGGATCTCGAGTTCGTATGTGCCCAGGGGCAGGTTCATTATCTTGAAATTTCCCGAATCGTCGGCGTTGAATTTATAGATAACCTGCTGGGTTGAAACGGCCTGTCCGAAAACCTTTATCTCGTCGGCGTCGTATTTATCGTCATGGTGCCCGTCGCTGTCGTACCAGCAGCCTTTTATTATGCCGTTAAGCTTAGCCATTTTCTGTTTCATGAATATTTTTACGGGCTGTTTTATTTTATCAGGCTCCTTGATGGAAATTTCCATCGTCGCGTCGTAATACCCCTCGCGAAGAGATGATATTTTAAGAAAATCATATTTTTTGAGCTGGCCAGACGAGATATCTACTTTCAAAAGCCCGGAAGGGGTTGAAGAAGTGAAATATGCGTCGTTGAAGGTAACAGACGCGCCGTTGACCGAACGGTCGGAATCCTTATCGACAGCCTTGAATAAAAGGTATCTGACGGATCTGACTGTATTTTCTTTTGAGGCGGCATCTCCATCAAAACATGAAAGCGATAATATTGAAGTTATCGTAAACAAACAAACTATAAGTTTTATTCCAATTAAATTTCTCATTTTATCACCCTTTGATCTCTTTATGATTTTCAAAAAATTATATATGATTTTACCAGTGTTGTCAAATTTTTTTGATCCCGGCTAAAGCGGAACGGCCTGGTTATAAAAGGAAAAAGGACCGTAAATCTTATGAAATACGGCCCTTTTTTATGGAGGTGAGCGGGTTCGAACCGCTGGCCCTCTGCTTGCAAGGCAGATGCTCTCCCAGCTGAGCTACACCCCCGTGAATATATTTATTTTTAAAAGACTTACGGCCAACCTGATATTTATAGTGGGCCTAAGTGGACTTGAACCACTGACCTCACGCTTATCAGGCGTGCGCTCTAACCA
>CAZKCG010000012.1:0-105422 GCA_964551445.1 uncultured bacterium
AATAAAAAAAGGACCGTTTCAAAAATTATCTTTTGGGACAGCCCCTTTTATTTTGGGTATGATATCATTAACGCCGGCTTATAAAAAGGCGAGCGTCGAATTCATAAGCGAAAATTTTTACATGAGACACAAAATAATGACGGACGCCATTATCGCCAGACACGAAAAAAGCATTCTCGACGAGATCAAAGACCACCCCGGCTCGGCCGATCTCAATAAATTCAAAGCCGTCAGCGAAAACTGAAACTTATTCCTTCGCCCCTGCTTTTTTCAATATCCCGACTATCTCTTTATAACTTCCGCCGTCGCCATAACTATGGCTTATGGCGATACTAAGCGCCGTTCTGTCGGCGCGGTCGGCCGCGTTGATATCTATTCCGCGTTCGATGAATAATTTTACGAGTTCCGGTTTGATCTGATTGGTGTATCTTATGCACCCTTCGGTCAATGGTGACATGGAAAGAATAAGCGCGTTCTGTTTTTCTCCGTCCAGCAGGTTCACATCGATGCCGCGTTCTAAAAGAACTCTGGCTACACCGGGATCCGGCCGCCTTCTCATGGCGATAAGCAGAAGATCTTTTCGTTCTTTGCCCCTGGCGCCCTTTTCTAAAAGATATTTGACGAGTTCGCCGTTACCGCCGTTTAAGGCCGACATCAAAATGCTTCCCCCGGCAGAGTTTGAATAATTAACATCTGCGCCGTTCTCGACGAAAAATTTGACCATTTCATAATTTCCGCGTGACGCCGCCTCGAAAAGCCCGCTCTCGTAAAAATTTTTGTCGAATTCAAATTTCACGCCGCCGTTTAAAAACATCTCAACGGCCTCAATCGTGCCGCTTGCGACGGCGTCAAGAAGTATGGACCGCTCATTTTGAACAACCGCATCGGGTCTCGCGCCCTTATCAAGAAGCGCAGCAACTTCGGCCGTATCGCCGGCAAGCGCCATTGTCCGAAGCATCGCGTTGAGATTTTTTTCGTCTTTCATATCGATCGTGCCGCCGCGTTCAATAAATTTTTTGACTGTTTTGCCGCCGCCGTTTAAAACAGCCGTCTCCATATATGTCCGGCCGTCATTGTTTTTCATATGCGCGTCGGCGCCGTGTTCGAGAAGCAGTTGACATGCGTCGCCTTTCCAGTAAGACGCCCCTTTATAAAGAACGGTTTCTCCTTTGTTATTTTTGTGATTAACATCGACGCCCTTTTCAACCAGAAATTTTATCAATTCAAAAGGCGCCTGATGTTCAAAAGCTATCTGAAGCATATTATTTCCGTCATTGTCGCAATAATTTATGTCTCCTCCGGTTTTCAACAGAAACTCCATTACGTCATTTTTTCCTGAATAGGACCTGGCCGCGTTATACATAACATCCATGCGGTCGGGACAGTGTTTCAGATCTATCCCGCGGCTCGCGAAATACTTCAAAATTTCAAGTCGTTCCCTGTTGACCGCGTCCCTGAAAGCGTCATTTTGCCAGTTGCCGGCCGTATATTTAAGTTCTGCCCCGTTCTCCACAAGCAATTTGACCATTTCAATATCGCCATTATCCAATGCTTTAAATAATAAGGGCTTACTGATGCTTTTCCCGGCCTTCCGGTTGACGTTCGCACCCTTTTTGATCAGAAGGGCGGCTTCACGCGTATCCCCTGAAAGCACCGCGTTTATAAAAAAAGCGTTCACGATAGCCGGATCGTTCATATCCGCCTTAGCGCCTTTTTTCCGGAGTTTTTTAACCGCGTCCGTCAAGCCTTTTTCCGCCGCAATCAAAAGAGCCGTCTCTTTTTTTTTATTTTTATGGTCTATATTTTTAGTTTTTTTCAGAACGAGCTCCAGCTCTCCGGTTTCAAGTGCGTATTCATGGGTCTGCATCAAAAATATCAGCGCGTTATTGCCTTCGTTATCTAACCCGTTAGCGTCTGCGCCATTTTTCAGCAAAATTTCCGTTATCTCCGGCCCGCCGCGTTCGACCGCATACCACAGAGCGGTCCGGCCGGCTTTATCTTTAAAGCCCGTCTTCGCGCCTTTTTTGAGTAATATTGAAGTCATCTTTCCGTTCCTGTAAGATCCGGCCGCGCTCATAAGCGCCGTAACGCCTTCATTATCTGCCGCGTTGACATCCGCCCCGCTATTTAACAAAAGTTCCGCCAGCTTAATGTTTTTTTCGTGCCAAACCGCACTCATCAGAGCCGTTTTTCCTCGTTCGTCAGTAACATTGATATCCGCGCCTGACCGAACGGACAGTTCTATCAGCTCGTAATTTTTATCGTTATCCGCCATCCGGGAAAGACTTCTTGCAGTTGCCTTATTTATCTTCGCGCCTTGCGATATCAAATATTTCGCTATACGCCTGTTCGCGTTCCTGACATGCCTTCCGCCGCCTCGCGGAAAATATCCGGAATCGGTATTGCCCGCGGGAAGCGAATAAGAAAGCGCGCTTCCGCCCTGGCTGTTTTCAAAGTTTATATCCGCGCCTTTTTTAACGATGAATTCGACCATATCGAAATTATCGGCGATAACCGCTTTCATAAGCGGCGTGGTCTCGTTCTCGACCGTGTCATTGATCGAGATCCCCGCTTTTATGATGTTTTCTACTTCAGCGGTGCTTCCGTCACAAATAGCCTGCAAAAGCATTTTCCGGCCGCCCTCTTTATCCTTAAATTCAACTTTCGCGCCGGCTTCAGTTAAAAGCCTTACCATTTCGCCTTTCACGCCGTCTTCATATCTGTTTTGGTATCTGGATCCGTATCCGCTCTCATTATCATCCATGCTTTTCGCGGCCATAAGAGCGTTCATTCCCTCTTTATTTAAAGCGTTCACCTTGGCGCCTTTTTCAACCAGCAATTTTATAATTTCAATATTGCGGTTTTTTACGGCTTTTATAAGCGCGGTGTCTCCTTCATTATCCTTTTCATTTATGTCCGACCCGGTCTCAATAAGCGCTTTCAAGACCCCGGTTTTATTATTAAGCCTCAGCGCTTCCATCAGCGGAGTATTGCCCCATTTATTGCGCCACCTGACATCCGCCCCGGCTTTTATGAAAGCCTTTGCAGTTTCAGCGCTGCCGCTGGCCGCCGCATCAAAGAAGAACTCCCTGAATCGATCGGATCGTATATCTATATTTTTCGAATATTCAAAAAATACTTTAACCGCCTTTTCGTCGTCCGATGATATAGCGCGTGCGAAACCTCCGTCAAACCGATTATATTCGTTGAATATCGCGGCGCCTTTTTCCAGCAGCAGTTTCATCGCTTCATATTTTTTTGCCTTTATCGAATAATTCAGGACCGTATCCTCGGGTCCGCCGCGGACCTGCTGGAATTTCGCGTCGGGCGACGCGCCGGCTTTCAAAAGAGCCGTTATTTCAACGGTGTTTTCATTCAGGACCGCGCATACAAGAAGCGAATCTTTCGCCTGAGCGCTCTCAGGAACGGTTTTCACTCCGGCTTCCCTTAAAAGCTTCATGACCGGCTGATTGTTTTTCGACGCCGCAATGGAATACGCAGTCCTGTCAAACGAACCGACGGCGTTAACATCCGCGCCCTTTTCGATCAACAGTTTAACGCATCCGGTGTCGTCGCAATATTCGGCCGCCGCCATCAGGGCCGTATCTCCGAATCTGTTAGCCTGGTTCACGCCCGCGCCTTTTTCAATGATCTTTTTAAGAAGCGCCGGGTCGCGCCTCGCGTTAACGGCGTCGGTTAAAACGGTGAACTGATAATCGCCCGGTTCAGGATCTACTTTTGCGCCGCGGTCGATCAGAGCTTCTATTATATCATCCGGCGCGCCTTTTTCCAGCGCGACACGAAGGACGCTGCGGTCCGCATCCTTCATTTGGATCTCGACCTCGATGCTTTTATCGATAAGATATCTCGCGGTGTCGAATTTTCGAGATTCAAGGGCCCATATCAGTGCATTTTCACCATTTTTGTTCCTCGCATCTATCCGAACGCCAAGCTCCGCCAGATATTTTATAAAGCCGGAGTCGCCGAAAAACATCGAAAGCATTATCGCGTTATTGCCGTCGGAATCGACGGAATTTATATCTGCGCCGGATTTAAGCAGCAGTTCTATCGAGCGCGTGTCACCCGTAAGCGCGGCGTCAAGCAGAAGCGGCTTGCCGAAAAAACTGACGTTGACGCGGGCGCCTTTTTCGATCAGATAACGCCTCATCGGCATCTCAGTTCTATGCGAGGAGAACATGACGGCGGGTATCCCCTGAATGTTTTCAGCGTTAATATCGGCGCCGCCATCGACGAGCGCCCTGAACACCTCAAAATTTCCTTTGGAAATAGCCATTATAAGCGGATGTGCGAGATTCGTCTCACAGGTTTTATTGACCGAGGCCGGATCTTTTTTTATAGCCGCCAGAACCTTTTCGAGATCGCCGCTGTCTATCGCGTCATGTATCTCGCCTGCGTGAGAAATCGAGGCCGTATCGTTAAAAAATATTGCGGTTAAAATTAAAACTGACGCGCAAATTTTTATAATTGATATGAATTTTTTCATCATTTCTTTTTCCCGCCTTCGTTTACTTTTGCTTTCTTTTCGATCTCTTTCAGCGTTTCATCGAAGATCTTTTTATCTCTTTGCCTGAAGGGCCTGAACTCAAGTTTTGAAAGCAGCGCGGCAGCGCGGAATCTTATTTTTTCATCTTTCGCTTCGAGCATATTAACGAGCGGCCTGAAATTATAAAGCCGGCCGATAAATTCCAGGCCATCCATTGCCAGAAGCGTTTCAGCCGTGTCAGAAGATCCGAGACGGCCGGACAGCATATCCAGAGTTCTTATTTTATCGATCTTTACGAGCGATCCAAGGATCGCCTTTTTATCCGCGGCGGAGGTTTTTTCATTGAAATATCCCAAAATAAGCTTTTTGAACCCGCCATATTCATTGATCGTTCTCAAATTCAACCCGGAAAAATACGCGGCCGGATTTTTCAGTATTTCAAGCACGAAAGAATTTCTAACAATTAACTTTTCCAGAACGAATTCCGGCGCGGCATTCATACCCGATAAAATTAATTTTAAAGCCTTTCTCTGTATGGGCGACTCTCCGAGACGCTCTAAAATATCATAGCATTTTTCGTAAAGCCGATCTTCTTCATCGGCCAGCATATACAAGAACCTGACGGATTTTTTACCGTATTTTTCAAGGCCGGCGGGATCTTTTTTCAGATAAAGAAGCCTTATTCTGTCGCCGTCTTCGTAAGGAAATAAGCCGGCGGCCGCTTCGTTTGAGCCGTCCTCAAAAACCCGCGCGGCGGCCTCACGAAGTTTGCGGTCACCGCTTTCGGCAAGAAGCGCGACTTCGTGATAAGCTACAGGGTTTGTCTGCCATATGAAATGATATGCTATTTTTTGTTCGTCACCGCCGGATGTCAGACGGCCCGCGAAATATTTCGAGACCTCCGAAAATCTTTCGCGGTATTTCTCATATAAAACCGCGCCGTTATAATTTTTCAGTATCAATATCAGGCGAAGCGCGATATCGTTCTTTTTTTCGACCGAAGCCTCCGTGGTCACAGCAGCTAAAAGCGAATCTATCTTTTGAAAAACCTCGTTACGGGATGTCCAGTTTTTATCGGCCTCGTAAAGACATTCACTCCATTTTTCAGGAACAAGCGAACGGTCATCATAAACATCCAGAAGCGGACCGACGGCGCTTTCGCGAATTGACGAGGCAAGCGCTCTGCCCGCGGCATCTCTTAGCCTTTTGTCCTTTTCCTTCAGCGCTTTTTTAAGTTCTTCCGCGGCTTCAGGGCGCGCAATGCCCGCGAGCTTTTTACACGCTAGTATCCTTATTTCAAGGCTCTGATCGCTTACGCATCCGATTATTTTTTTAAAAACGGCGGCCGCTTCATCGCGTTTTTTCCAATTTTCATCAACATTATCAAGGCTCTTCGAAAGAAGCGAAGAATCGTTAGGGCTTTTTGTCAGAAGCTCGTCAAGATGGTTGAAAATATCATCCTGCAAGGAGCCGGTCAAAAAATCATAGGCTGCCGTTTGTTCGGAAGTATCGGAACGGATGATCTCAAAAACTTTCCGCTCGGCGGCGTCTTTAGGATATCCCTTAAGAGCTTCTGACGCGGCGTATCTGATCTTATCGTCAGCATCCTTAAGCGAAACGGCTATTTTATCAAACGCCGGTTCGACGCCGAAAAAACCGCACATTTCGATCGCGCGGATCTTTTTTCGCGCGTCAGTTGTATCGATAGCCGCAAGAGCTATTTTTGAAGCCTCTTTGACCGCGCCTTCGGAAAACTTCAACCGCTCTCGGCCCTCGATCGCGAAGCGGGCCGTGCAGGCGACATCTTCATTATCGTCAAGCCAGAGCCCGGCGAGAAGTTTTACCGAAGAAACGTTTTCGGGACTGAAGTTCTCCCTGTAAGAACCTATCACGGAAAGTTTGCAGTCGCGGGAGATAAGCTTCGAAAACTTCTCCGAAACAAGTTCGGAAGTTTTCGTCTCATCCGCGGCAAGCATAGCCGAAATAGCCGTCGCCGTTTTTTGCGCGTCGACGAAATCCGCGGCGGAAAGATAAATATCCCAGCTTTTCTTGTTTTTCATTTTGCCGAGAGCCCCGACAGCCTGCATTTTTTCATTCCCGGTCTTCGAAACCGCGAGTTTTTGCATGCGCGCGGCAAATTCGACGGCCGCCGTGCCTTCACGCCATTTTTCATCCATGGCGTCTAACGCTTTAGAAACACTTATTCTTATAACTTCGGAAGTATCCTCAAGCATTTCGATCAAAATGGAAACGGCGGCGGTATCGCCGATCCTTCCGATCCCATATATAGCGGATGTCCTCACCGCCTCGTTGGTATCGCCGGCCGCTTCAATAAAAAAATCGCGCATAAAAGGCGTTTTTATATCGGAAAGGATATCGACCGATCTTATTCTCGCGACGTCATCCCGGCCGGTAACGCAGGGTTTAAGTTTTTCAAAGATAACGCCCACAACCTCCCGGTCTTTATTCCAGTCCGGATATTCTTTTTTAAGTCCGTCCATAGCGTAGGTCGCATTTATCGAGCTGACCCCGTCGAACCTTTTAAGGACAAGTTTTCCGGCCGAGCCTTTCGGCATATCGGCAAGGCCGATAAGTATCTGCGCCTTTAAATTCTCGTCGCAATAGTCGAACAGTTCATTGAGAGCGGCCGCGGCTTCTGCCGTGTTTATGCTCTGAATAAGATAAACCGCCATTCCCCTGTCATAATCAATTTCCTTGAACCGCTTTTTTAATTCGCTTATCGCGCCGGAAGCGGCGGGCCGTTCGTTCCATTTTTCATCCAGCCTTCCAAGCGAAAGCAGAGCGCTTTTAGCGGTCACATAGTCGCGGTCCCCGAGCATTGCGATGAGCAGATCGATCGAATCCGCCGCGCGCAGCTGGCCGAGCGCCCTTGCCGACAACGCCCTTATTTCCGCGCTTTCATCCGCGACATTTGAAATGAAATAATCAATTATCGGTTTATCGCCCGACACTACCTCGGCGGTGGTAAAATAATCGTTAAAATCAAGTTTTTTCTTATATAATTTTTGAAGCCTGGAATAGGGAATGCCGGTGATAATGGTCGAATTCATCGTCATAAAAACCGCATCCTCGCGCCATCCGGGTTTCAGCCTGTAAAGCTGCCCCTCAGCCTCGGCCCGCACGATGCCTTCTTCATCATATATCAGCTTAAATATAAGGCCGGCGTCATCCGGCCTTCCGAATCTGGCGATGGCGCACATCGCTTCTTTTCTTTTGACCGGCGAATCCGAATCGAGATCGGCGGAAAACATGTCGTATGCTTCTCTTATATCGGGCCGGCCTCGCCAGTTGGTGTCGAGCGAATCGAGCGCCGCCAGAACTTCCAGCGAAAGAGAGAACGGCCGGCGTCCGAAATCGGAAGCGGCAAGCTTTGAAAAATCAGCATAGCGGCCTTCATACGCGAGCGTAAGACAAAGCGGCTCGGATTTACCGAGAAGCTTCGCCATTTTGCGGACGGCCGCATGCGCCTGCTTACCGGCCTTGCCAAGTTCGTTCACCGCGGCGGCCTGTTCGATGATATCTTTCGAATCGAGCTTTTTGATCAATATCGCGATTTCACCTGTCGAGGCCGCGAAAGCGGCCCGAGGCGTTAAACTGCCTGAAACGGACTGAAAAACCGTTAAAAACAAAGAAAATGAAAAATCCAAAACAAGAAAATATATTACGAAGGCCGTCAGGAAAGCATGAAACGGATTTTTTATATTTTTTTTATTCATAATAAAGGCCGCGTTCCATGCGCGGAAAAAAGATCGTAAAATTCATTAAAGCTGAAAATAAAAACGGGGCGCCGAAGCGTCCCGCAAAATTTTATTTTTTTATAATTTCGGCATTATCTCTTTTTTCAGATATTCTTTAAAACCTTCTCTGAGATCGTTTCTGTCAAGCGCCATTTCAACTATCGCTTTAAGGTAGCCGAGCCTGTCGCCCACGTCGTATCTCTGTCCTGAGAACCTGCAGCCGTAAATAGCCTGGCGCTTGTTGAGTTTTGCCAGAGCGTCGGTCAGCTGGATCTCGCCGCCTTTTCCCGGTTCCGTCTTTTCGAGTATCTCGAAAATTTCGGGAGTTATTATATAACGGCCTATTATTGCAAGATCCGATGGCGCTTTTGAAGGCTCCGGTTTTTCAACGAGTTCTTCGATGAGATATATAGCTTCTTCGATCGATTTCGGTTTAACACAGCCGTAGGAACTGATATTTTCTATAGGGACCTTCATAAGGGCGATAACGGAAGCCCTGTATTTATTATGTACGTCTATAAGCTGTTTCAGACAGGGGGTTTCCGACTCGATTATATCGTCGCCGAGCATGACCGCGAACGGCTCGTTCCCGACGAAAGCCTTGGCGCAGAGTATGGCGTGGCCGAGGCCTCTGGGCTCTTTCTGGCGGACGTAATGGATATTGACCATTGAAGAGATGTTTTTGATCTCTTCGAGTTCTCTGACCATGTTTTTTTCGGAAAGGTGGTATTCGAGCTCGAATGATTTATCGAAATGGTCCTCGATCGCGCGCTTTCCGCGGCCGGTGATTATGAGTACTTCTTCAATGCCCGATTTGACGGCTTCTTCGATAACATACTGGATCGTAGGCTTATCGACTATCGGAAGCATTTCCTTCGGCTGGGCCTTCGTGGCCGGTAAAAATCTGGTGCCGAGCCCCGCGGCCGGTAATATAGCCTTTTTTATCATATTTATCACTCTTTTCCTGTATCGCTTTATTTGATTCCCGGCCGGAATTATATCAAAATTGTTTGAATATGTAAAGCGCGCGCCCTTTACTTTTTCCGTTTTTTTTTATATCATATAGGCGGTCAAATATTTGATCAGCTGTATCCTTATATTCGTATATGAAGCAATGGAAATTTTTTCCGTGAACGCCAACCTTATGCGAAAGGGATTTGCTGGAAAACACAGGCATTCTTTAATACGATATAAAAACCTGAACAGATCAAAAAGACGGTGTAAAATGATAAAATACCCTTTCACTAAAAAGATGGCGCACGAAGAAGAATTGTTCGGGCACAACATTTCCGACCCATACAGATGGCTCGAAGACATAGAGAATCAAGATGTCAAAAACTGGATCGCGGCCCAGAACGAACTCACTGACGATCAGCTGTCGCGCCTTCCCGAAAAGGAAAAATTCAAGAAAAGACTTGTGGAGCTGCTTGATCTCGACGGCATGAAGCCGGTTATAAAACACGCCGGCGAAAGACTTTTCTATCTCAAAAAAAATAAAGGCCAGGCACAGTTCGCGCTGTATCATTCGAACAAAAATTTCACGGACGAAAAGGCCGTATTCGACCCCAACGCCGAAAACGCTCTCTGTTCGATCGATTCATTTGAACCGTCGCCCTCGGGAAAATTCGTCGCGTACTCTTCATCGTTAGCCGGCAGCGAGATCGGATCCGTAACTGTAAGGTCGGCGGCGGACAATAAAATAATTGACGAAGGCATAAAATGGACGAGATATTCAGGCATCGTCTGGAATAACGAAGAAACGGGATTTTATTTTTCAAAGGTCACGCCGGACGGGCTTAATGAAAAAATTTACTTTCACGAAACCGGCAAAACCGAAGACACGCCGGTATTTGGCGCGGACTTTCCGGATTCGGCAATAATGGATGTTTATCCTTCTTTGGACAGGGAATTCCTTCTCGTCTCCGTCATGGTGAAATGGGACAGAAACGATATTTTCATCGCGAAACTTGAAAACCGGACGGCGAAATTCTATCCGCTCGTCGCCGGATACGAAGGCAATTTTTCAGTAAGAGTAAATAAAGGCGCCGTTTTTATGGAGACCAATCTCGGGGCGCCGAATAAAAAAATATACGCCGCGCCGGTCCCTGATTTTGAAAATGGCGAAAAAATAGTGCTCGAGGACAAAACTAGATCCTATATTATTATTCGCGAAGGAAAAACCGCCATCGAAAATTTCTCGCTCACCGAGAATTATATAGTGGTCAATTATATCGAAGACGTGAGAACCCGGCTTAAAGTATTCGACATCGAGGGCGAATATATGTATGAGATTGATCTTCCCGCGAAAGGCGTTGGAAGCGTTGTGCCGGCCGATCAAGGCGATCTGATATATATCGAATTCACTTCATTTTTCCATCCGCAGACCATCTTCTCGCTCGACATCGAAACGAACGAAAAAAATGTCGTTTTCAAGGCGGACGCTGCTTTCGACCATTCGAAATTCAAACTTGAACAGGTTTTTTATCCTTCGAAAGACACGACGATGATCCCAATGTATATTCTCAAACAGGAATATTATTCAGGTGCTCCTTCTTCCGCTCCGGCTCTTCTTACAGGCTACGGCGGCTTCAACCTTTCGCTGCTTCCCTCATTTTCAGCGCTCGCTATAGCCTGGGTCGAATCCGGAGGAATATTCGCTGAAGCTAATCTTCGCGGCGGCGGCGAGTACGGCGAGGACTGGCACAAGGCCGGAAAGCGCGAAAAAAAACAGACCGTCTTCGACGATTTCATATACGCCGGAAAATTTCTCATTGAAAAAGGTTATACCGAAAGCGGAAGACTGGCCGTTTACGGAAGAAGCAACGGCGGCCTTCTCATCGGCGCGGTGATAACGCAGGCGCCGGAACTTTTCGGAGCGGCCGTATGCGGCGTACCGCTTCTGGATATGCTGCGCTTCGATAAATTTCTGATCGGAAAATACTGGGTGGACGAATACGGAGAACCGGCCTGCGCGGAAGACTTTAAATATATCTATAGTTATTCGCCATACCATAACGCTAAAACGATCAAATATCCTCCGGTTTATACTTTCACCGCTATTTCGGACGCGCGCGTCCATCCGATGCACGCGCTTAAAATGACCGCGAAACTACAGGAAGCCGCGATAGATTCCACGAACGAGAACCCGGCGCTGCTGCGAATAGAAATGCAGGCGGGCCACGGCGCCGGAAAGCCGGTAGATATGATAGCGGAATCATACGCCGAACAGCTCGCGTTCATATCCGCGAATATCTCGAGGCTGAAACATCAGGAATGAGCCTGTTTTATCAACCGGAGACTCGTATATGCAACATTAATGAAAATGAGAGTTTTAATAAGAACATTATTTTTTCGCCGTAAAACTTAAATTAAAAGCCGCAACGGCGGCAACAGGGATACCGCAAACGGCCGCGAATCCATATATAATATATCAAAGGAATTTTAAAATTAAATGTAGTCGAGAGTCAAATAAAATTCTAAAAGAAAGGGAGAGATCTCAAATGTTCAAAAAGGTTTTTCTGGTCGCTTTTATTTTATCGCTACTGGCAGGAAACTGTTTCGCTCAGACGGCCTCACCGGCGCAGCAGGTACTCGATATCAAACAGGGATTTAATTTTATCGCTTTCACGGTAAAACCGCCCGATACCGCGGCGGCCTTTAAATTGAAAAATCCGGCGATCGAAGATATTTACGCTTTTTCAACGGCATCAGGGGCGTTCGTGAGCGTTTCCGAAGGAACGCTTGTGAATCTTTCCGCCGGTAAAGGCTATATCGTAAAAGCCGCTTCAGCTTTCACAACGACGGTCACCGGCGAAGCCGCCGGAACTATCGGCTCCATAAACCTGAAATCGGGATTCAACCTTGTGGGCATCTCAAAAGCCGTCAGCACTCTCAAATTCGGCGATATCTTAAAAGGCGGGATGCTCCTTAAAGGCATCTATAAATGGAGCGCGGCGGCCGGATCGTTCATTTCCGTCATTAAAAACGCGGGCGGATTAACCGAGCTCATCGACGGCATAGACCCTCTGGTAAGCGCGGGACAGTCGTTTTTCATCAACGCCTCAAGCGATACGACGCTCTCCTATGACAACGGAACTCTTTCAATAGGCGGAACCACTATTACCGCCGAAGACATCCGCGGCTATGCAAACAAAATATTCATAACAGATAACGAAGATCTTTTTGAAGCTCTCCGCGCGATCTTTTCACTCGAGGAATTCAACCCCCTGCGGGGCTTTATAAGCTCCGTACTGGCCGAACTGCCCGCAAGCTCTCCCGCCGCTCCGTCCCGCGCGATCGCGGGCTCAAAAACCGGGAACTACGGCGGCGTGCCTTACAATGTTAACTATTCAGTGGTTTTATATAACTCGAAAGGCGCCGTTATAAATTATATAATTCCTCCGCTTATAGCAAAATATACCGCGACGATAAACGGAACGGTCGGAAGCGTCGAATGCAACATCACGACCACGTGCGACAATATCAAGATCATAAGCTTCACTTCAGGCTCCACTCTTACTTATTCATGCCACCAGGTGCAGAACGGCACTCTCAAATACAATCAGAAGACCTTCTCATACGCACTCGATATGAACGCAACATATGACATCAATTTCGCAAACTCCACTTTCGCGGTATCGAACGCGACCGGAACCATGACCATCAACCTCGTTTCAGGCTGGACGATAGAGCTTGCGTATAACGGCACGACCGCCTCCGGAGCCATCAAAAAAGACGGGATCCCCGAAGGCAGCGTAAGCGTGAGCGCCGACGGCACTTGCACGATCACCGATTACGAAAGCCAGAAGAGCATCACTATATCTAAAACCGGAATAACCAAAAACTATTAAGGAAAAATATTAAGAACGCTGCCGGTCTATAGCGTTTACAAAAAACTTGCCGTCAGAAACATAATTAGACATACATCATAAAGGGGCTGTACAAAAAGATAATTTTTGAAACAGCCTCTTTTTCTTTTATAGCGAACGACGTCAATATTTTAAAATAGCTTTCAATGGCGGTTTGTGTTTCGCGTTACATTTCTATAGTCTTTAATGTCGTTAACTATAGATCCAAAGCAGTCAATTGCGATTAAAATTTGGAACCATCTTTTTTATTTGCGCGTTTGAACCTTTTCAAACCGTTTTAAAATTCAAACTCAAATACCAAAAATAAAATGCCGGAATATATAAAAGCAACAGCAAAAAAGACTTAGCATTTCCAATAAAAAGACTATCGAATGAAACGGTTGAGCTTCATCCCAATACGCTTTAATTTAAAAAACAGGGGCCCGTAAAAACGAACCCCTGTTTTTTATTGGTTATGCTTTATTGTTTTAAAGCTTATTTGTTTTTCGAAGCTGCGGGAGCGCCCTGTTTTGACATTTCAGCTTCGTATGCGTTAAACGCCTGTTTGTAGTTCTGGAGAGCCTGCTGGCCTTCCGGTGAATCGCCCTTGCCTTCTGAAAGCAGCTGAGCGTATGTCTGGTAAGCAGCGACCATTTTGTCTTTGAGGCTCTTGGTGTCGGAGTTTTCGCCGCTGACCGTGTTTTTATCAGGAACGAATCCGCCTTCAACCGTGCCCGGCTTATCCGGGAAAGGATTCGCAGCGGGAGCGCCGCTCGGAGCCACGTTGACCATGATGCCGCCGGGGCCTGCGCCGTATCTGATGTTAACTTCTTTGTTACCCTGTTTGCCGCGGATGAGTTCTACAACTTTTCCGCCTATGAATCCGCCGATCATACCGCCGATCATAGTTCCGATACCAGGGCATATCATTGAACCTATAGCTGCGCCCGCGGTCGAACCGATAGCGCGTCCGATAAGGTCAACTTTATCGATAGCTGCCCATGCTTTTTTGAAGGAAGGTCTCTGGCCCGCAGCGAGGTCGTTACCCATACCAGCGCCGATAGCGCCGCCGGCCATGGAGAATATCGCGGGCATGAATGCGCCGAGAACTGGACCAACTACAGGGATCGTCGATGCGAACGTTCCGACCACTGCGCCGGCAGCCGAGCCGAGGCCCGAACCAACGAATGATCCAACGAATTCGCCTGTTGCAAGATATCCAACAGCTTTACCGATATTTATTTTTTCGCCGTTCTTTATCTGTTCAACGAGTTTGAAGCCGACTGTGAGACCGGCCGATATGCCTATGCTTTTTACTGAGAATGACTGTTTCAAAGCGTCTTTGCCGGCGATTCCAGCAGCCGTCGTTGTTTCTTTGCCCCATTTGTAACCTTTTTCCCATGCTTCTGATTTAGGCTTCGGAGCGGGAGCGCCTGTGCCGTCGGGATCGCCGTTAGCGGGAGCCGATGCGGTCGTTCCGGGGCCGTCAGGATCAGCATTGGGTGTTCCGCCGTTTTCGCCTGTAGCGGGTGTAGCGGGACCGTCAGGATCCGTTGTGGGTTTCGGAGCGGGAGCCGCGCCGTCAGGATCCGTCGATGCGGGAGCTGCGGGACCATCAGGATCTGATGTTGCAGGCGCCGATGCTGTTGTTCCAGGGCCGTCCGGGTCTGTTGTAGCAGGAACCGCAGGGCCGTCAGGATCCGTCGTTCCGGTTGTGGGCTTAGGAGCGGGAACTGAAGGACCGTCAGGATCCGATGTAGCGGGTGTTGATGTCGAAGCATTGCCTGAACCCGTTGTTGAAGCGGGAACGTCAGGCGTTGTATCTGCGGGAGCCGCAGGGGTTGTCGATGTTGAAGCGCTGCCGGAACCTGTCGTTGACGAAGCGGGAGCCGCGGGCGTCGTCGATACAGGAACGTCAGGTGTGGTATCTACGGGAGCCGCGGGTGTCGATGCCGTTGTCGTTGCGGGAGCTGCAGGAGTAGCGGGCGTCGTTGAAGCGGGAGCCGCAGGGGTCGTCGATACAGGAACATCGGGTGTAGTATCTACGGGAACTGCAGGAGTTGAAGTTGTGGTCGTCGATGCAGGAGCCGCAGGTGTAGTTGTTGTCGAAGGCGCAGCCGTTGTGGTCGCTGCGGGTGTAGCCGTCGTGGTTGCAGCAGGCGTAGCCGTTGTAGTCGTTGCTGCGGGTGTAGCCGTCGTTGCGGGAGTAGAAGTGTTTCCTACGCCTGTCGTTGCGGCAGGAGCCGCGGGTGCCGCGGGTGCGTTCGGAGCCGGAGTAATGGTTTGGCCGTTAGGTCCGTTGTTAACGATGTAAGTGTTCTTGTTTATGATTATCGTTCTGTTGTTTGAGTTGCTTGTTACGCTTGTCTGGTTCGTAGTGTTGCCGGCGTTGGCTATTCTAGTGGATGTGTTGCCGGAACCTTCGATCCTTGTAGCGCTGGACGTATTTCCCGAGCGCGATACATTCGATGATGTGGAAGTATCCGAGAAGTTACCGGAATCAGCTATTCTGGTTGAGCTCGAGGTGGTTGAAGCCGTTGAAAGATTACGAGCGTCTGTGATCTTGGCGCTTGTGGTCGAGGTCGTCGTCGTATTTCCCGAGTTTGAAACGCTTGCCGTCGTCGTCGAAACGTTACCTGAATCGGTTACGCGGGTGGACGTGGTAGTCGTTCTGGGAGCGCTTGTGGTCGTCGTATTTGTCGTCGGAGCGGAAACGCTTGTGGTCGTTGTCGTCTTAGGCGCTGAAACGCTCGTCGTCGTATTGTTTGAATTTGTTGTAGGAGTGGAAACAGTTGTGGTCGACGTAGTTGTCGTCTTAGGAGCTGAAACGCTCGTCGTGGTGTTATTTGAGTTTGAAGTAGCCGTAGCGCTGGTCGTGCTTGTGTTCGTCACAGGTGAATTGTCGGCGAATTTCCATGTTTTGAAGAGGCCGTTGGAATCGCGGACAACTTCGCGGACGCGGCCGTCAGACCATGTTTCCGTAACTACTTTACCCCATGTTACGAAATGGCCTTTAGGATCGCGGACGACCCAGTATTGTTTTCCGTCGCCCCATGTTTCATAGCCTGCGGCGCCGGTGTTGACCGTCGTGCCTTTAGGCGTGTCGACGACCCATGTCGACGCCTTTGATGTGTCCTGGAACGCATTTGCCGTATAAGGCATAAAAAGCGAAGTGCAGAACGCGAATATAAGGTACACTACAAACATTTTAGCTATCATTTTACGCTTCATATAGATCACCTTTCCTTAATAGATTTCTTAACGAATTTCGGCCGAAAAGCCGGCCCTTTGAGTAATTTCGTTACCACCTCCGTCTTTTAATAAAATACAAAATGTCAGATTCAAAGTGTCATCAAAATGTGGATGAAATAAAGCTATAAGTACGAAAAACAAAAAAATAATGTGGCAATGTCTAACTTACAACAATTATATTAAAAATAATAACCCTTGTCAAGGAATGCGGCACAATTAATTTTCAGATCATTATACTATTACATTTTAATGAAGGTTTCAAGCCTTATTTTATCCCTTTCGCTCAAAGCGCCCCCGCCGGCGTAATCAAGAGAAAGGTAATCAGCCCTTATATTTTTCGAAAAAAAACTGTCCTCGATCTCATAATGGGAAAATTTAGGAAAAAGGTGCAGAACTTTTACCCTCCGGCCTTCCAGTGACGATCCATCGGCTATACGATTGATCCGCGCCGCCCTGACACCCATGTTAAAAAAATCTGATGGCGAGAAACCTTTCTTTTTAAGCGCTCTCATATTTATGTCGCAAAACTCAACATATTTTACGCAAACCCGATTGTCGCTGAAATATTTCCAGATATCACAATACATCGGATAAGCCGTTCCAATTACAAGGACCTCTTTTTCATATCCTGCCCCGCTATTTTTCCGTTTAATTATTAAATTATCAGTCAGATTTTTTAAAAGCGACGGATAAATCTCGCCGGCGACCGGCGACCTTAAAAAATCCGCGGGATAATAAATGACGCCCGAACCATCCCTTTCGATCAATTCCGCTTTCGCTCCACCGAATCTTGACTCGTTATATGAATACGAAGTGAGCGTAAGCGAACCGGCGCTGAAATTTTCAAAACACGCCCTGATGTCTCTGGAAATGAATTTATCGCAATATTTCACGCCGATACTTGTTTTTTCTTTAATAAACTTCGAAAACAACCCGGCAATGAGTTTTACCTGCGCGTTAACGTTGGCGCAGCGCAAAAACTTTTCGCCCAGAACCTCTAAAGACGCGACCGCGCCTTCTTCCGCCGCATAATCATAGACATTATGGGGCAATTCTCCGGCTCCGTTTTTACGCAGAAGAAAAAATGGCGTGAATGATATTGAAAAAAATTTTTTATTATTTTTACTTTGCATATGTTTTTTTTCGTGCTAAGATGTATAATGTAATTAGGAGTAAATTATGGACAATATAAAAATACTTGTCGTCGATGATGACGAAGACATAATTTTAATGATGAACGATTTTTTCGAAACCGTTGACGGGTCGGATCAATTTGTGATCACAACCTCTTCAACGGCGTCTTCCGCCATGGAAGCCATAGAAAAAAACACTCCTCATATAATGCTCACCGATATGCTCATACCCGGGACCGACGGCTTCAAACTGGCCGCAATGCTTCGTTCCAAAAACGAGAGCGCTTTCGTGATAATGATGAGCGGCCGCAACCAGCAGGCCCCGGAACCCGGAAAGCCGAATCTCATTAACGCTTACCTGAAAAAACCTTTCGACCTCGACACATTTGAAAAGTTTATCCAGGAGGCCATCCGGCACATCAAAAATTTTTCAGCCCGAAGCAAAGGATAATTATCATCCGTCATCTTCTTTTAAGTATAACATACTATTTATCAATTATAAAAGTTCCATAACTATTAAAAAGCGCGATTGTGTAAATTCACAGCCGCGCTTTTTGATTCGAACGGATAATTTAATTTTACCGGCGCATAACGGCGCTAAAGATAATTAAAATTTATTGTAGAGTTCGCCGACCGCTCTTTTCAATGATTCATTCAAAACGCCGCGGCTCGAATAGAAAAGGCCGAGCGTCTGATCTTTTTTGTGCGTATCGACTTTATTGTTGTATGCGAACGAACTTTCGGCCGTCTTGAAAACTTTTGTTGCAAGCTGCACGTCGGCGTGATTATGCCATCCGTTAACTATGCCGCCGAGAACGAATCCGGCGAGACGGAATTTTTTCTGGCGTTCGAACTGCTGAATGTCGCCTGTTACGATCATGTCCGCTTCGAGGATCTCGGCGAGTTTTTCAAGGTCGCCTTCCGTAAGTTTCGACACGTCGCCAACTATGTTTCTGATCTGTTCTTTCGGAACGACGGCGTAGCCTTTTCCCTTGAATTCTTTTTCTATGCTGTCTTTAACTTTGCCGACCGCTTCTTCATTCTGTGTAAGGTTGTTGAAAGGAAGCACTGCCACTCTTGATCTGGTGATAAGTCTTCCGGGAGCAGGGCTTACCGTCGATATCGATTTGTGTCTGTAATCGTTTAAGAGTCCGCTGTATTTGACATTGCCGATCTTCGACGATCTTACCGCTGGCGCCGGCGCTTTTTTAGCAGCGATCTCCGCTTTTTTCATGGCGGCTATCGTTTCCATATCAACCAGCTCTATGTTTTCCTTAGCCATCATCTTCTTAGCGGTTTTAACGCTCACGGAGCCGGCTTTCATAGCTTCTTTAACTAATTTTCTAGCTTCGCCGCGCGAAACTTCACGGCCGTGCTGGCGGCAGTAAGATATTACATAACCTTCAAGGGACATGTAATTGGTTTCAGCCGTAAAGGCTTTTAAATTGCGAACGTCGGGAATGACTATCGTGTCGGCCGAGAACGAAGGAACTACGAAGAAAAGGACCGCGCCGACGGCCGCCGCGAACATATAAAGAGCCGCGCTTACCATTTTTTCGCCGTATTCTTTGCCTTTGACGTACTGGCGGAGGTTTTCAACGACGAGAACCCCGGAGTCGTCGCTTCTGAAAAGATTATCCAGCGTAAGGATCGCAAGGACCTGGCCGAGTATAAGCAATATTGAAACATCGGATCCCGAAAAAAATGAGATAACCGAAAGCGTTAATGTACTTTTGAGGATAAATGATAATACTTTTAACATAGAACTCACCTCTCCGATTAATTTATTATGGGTTAATTTCCAAAAATAAAAAACCGCCCCAGGATAAAATGGGCCGGCATCATCATGATAGTGAATTCTTCCTTGAATACTTAACGTGCAAAAAAAGCAAATTTTTCAGTTTGCCTTAATAAAATGGACTTCCATAAGTGATTTTAGCACTAACACATGAAATTTGTCAAGAGTAATTTTCAAATTTTCTCCATACTTGACATTTAGCCCGATATGGTGTATTTTATCTGAAAACACAATACTTTAAAGACAGAAACTGGAGTGTCCTATCATGAAAAATATCGTTAAATTATTGACCTTTCTTTTTATTTTTTCTTTATTCGCGGCCGTCCCGCCATGTTCATATTCAGGCGAATCCGACCAGATGGTCAACGATTCCGGGCTCGTACTTTATTATAAAGGCCAATATCCGCAAGCACTTCAGGAGTTTTTAAGGGCCGCCGAAATGAATCCGAAAAACCCTGAGATATTCTATAACATCGGAAGGACCTATTATAAATTGAGAAGCCCGAAGGAAGCGATGAGCGCCCTTCAGAAAGCTGTTGAACTCAAACCTAACTATTCCGTCGCCAAAACCGTTCTGAAAAAAGTCGAGGCCGAACTCGCTCAGAAAGACAAATCCAGCGTACAGACCTTTTCAAGAAATTACAAGATACAGATCCCTTCAGAGATCTCCTATCCCTACCCTGATTTTACCGAAGGATTTTACGCCTATTACAGCGGCGATCAGGCGGGCTCCCTCGAAAAATTCGACCGCGACTCGAAAAAACCTGAAAAATCTGCTCAAGTGTCTATGGACCAGGCCATAATTTATTATCATCTCAGATATTTCGACGACGCCATAAAATACTTCCAGAAGACCATCGAGACCGATCCCCAAAACGCCGCCGCATATTTCAACCTCGGCCTTTCACTCGAACAGGCCAGTCGCCAGGACAGCGCTATCGAAGCATATCAAAAAGCCGTCAGGCTCAACTCGAAATTCGCCGAAGCGAGCGAACGCCTCTTCATGGTCAAAGACAACCTTTTAATGAATCAGATAAATGAAGCCAGCTCATATTTCAAGAAAGCCGACTGGGCCAAAGCCATTGAATCTTATGAAAAAGCCAAAGACATGGCGCTTCCTCACTCGCAGGACTATTCGCAGATCGAAAGCAACCTCAAGGTCGCAAAGATCGAGCTGGACAAGATAAAAGAAAGAAAGACCGAAATAAACGAAGGTTTTCTGAACAGAAACGTAGACTTTTCTGAAGCCAATTCGAATCCGGCAAGATTTGAAGGAAGCATAGTCACCTGGAAAGGCCGCATTGAAACCATTGAAAAACGCGGCGAAACAACTGATTTTATAATGTGCCATTCTTCAGGGATAACTTCACCCTCCGCTAAAAATTTAAGAAGCGTCTCAGGCCGCGACAACTCTTCGTACAGGCCGGATTACGCCTTCTTAATAAGATTCGAAAAACCGCTTCCTCAGAATTCTCTGATAGCTGAACTATCCGATGTAACAGTCGTTGGAAAAATATCAGGGGTAGAACAGCTCAGAAACGCCCTGAAATATTCGGACTATACCGACAAGATCATCATAAAGCCTTTAAAAATAACCGTTCTCAGACAGAAAAAATTCAGCGAACTTAAAGACCTGGGCCAGAGCGACACCGACCAGCGCGACATAGACACTTACGATGCGGGCGAGCTCGTTCTTGAATTCAACAATTAGAAGACCGATCCGGCTGGAAGAAAAAAGTTAATAAAATCCGTTTTTATTCCGATAATTTAATTATATGATTTTTTTTCAGGGGGAATGAAAATGGAAATGAAACTTGATAACAATCTGGTCTTAAAAGACCTTTACTCTCTCAAAAAGATGGAATTGAACGGCGATCAGCTCTATACGATCAATAAATTCATATCCTATCTCGAGACTTCCGGCAATCTTTAATTTTTCATAGCTTCACGGATCAATTCTTCAAAATGTCGATAAAGGCCTGGCTCTTTGTATGCCGGGCCTTTTTTATTATTGCCACAGGGACCGTCCCTCGCGGCCCCGCCTCGCGATGGATCGCTCGCCGCGGCCGCTTGGAACCGCTCCCTGTTATAACGGAGAAAACGCTAATGCCGGAAAAACTAAAAATTCAAAAACCGATGCCGCTTTTAAAGATAGAAGCGGCTAAAATAAAAAATAACGCCGAAGCCGTCATAAAAAAATGCCGGACGCAAAAAATAGAGGCGTGGCCGGTCCTTAAAGCCGCAGCCGGATTCATGCCGCTTATCGATATAATACTTTCGGCGAACCCTTCAGGGATCTTCGATTCAAATATTTCAGATCTTGCGAAAACCTTCGCCGCTAAAAACGGACGGGACGAAAAAAACGCGAATATCCGGCGCGGCATGTTAAAGCTTCCGGCGCTTGATGAACTTAAAGAATACAAAACCGAATTTTCCAGGATAGATATAATATTCGTTTCAGAACTCAAACATATCGAAACGATCAGCGAAAACATTAAAAACGCGAAAATAGTCGTCATGGCCGACTCGGGGGACCTGCGCGAAGGCGTTCCGCTCGGCGAACTCGATGATTTCATAAAAAAAGCGCTTAAATTCAAAAATATTGAGATCTTTGGCGTAGCGACCAACCACGCCTGTTTCTCCGGAATGGTCCCCACGGACGCCGCGATCGAATATTTCGCAGAAAAGATCGAAGCGGCCGAACGAAAACATAAAATAAAATTTGAAATGGTATCCGGCGGCAACAGCTCTCTTTTAGGGCTTATCGAACGAAAAGCGCTTCATCCCAAAATAAATAACGTGCGCGTGGGCGAGGCGATATTTCTGGGAACTGACGTATTGACAAGGCAGCCGCTGGAATGGCTCAACTCAAAAACGTTCAAGGTCGAGGCCGCGATAGTCGAATGCCGTGAAAAAGACGCGGTTTCGGAGGGCGTAAGAACTCAGAACGCGTTCGGAGAATTTTTAAATTTCGAAAGAAAACCCTTGAAAAAAGGGCACAAATATAAACGCGCGATAGTCGACCTGGGCAAGAAACACTTCATAGTGAACGGCCTGAAACCGCTCGAACAGGGGATCTTCGTCCTCGGCGCGTCATCGGATTATATGATACTCGACGTTACCGAATGCGCCCGAAACATAGAGTGCGGATCCGCCGTGGAATTTTCGCTCGATTATCCGGCGCTTATGAGCGTTATGCAGGTAGCCGGCAAAAATATAAATTGTGAAATAGTTTAAACATGGCAGCAACCTGCAAAATAACATGCCATTACAGGAAGCGCAATAACTTAAATTTTCTTGTTGCAAGCCGCCGCTTAACTTCAAAACATTAAGACCTCGTCACGGCACTTAATAAAAAATTAAATTAACTATAAAATATAACCGCAAATAAATTTTCAAACCTGGCCAGTTATTATTCGCGGACAAATTCTCAGCCATTTACTATAATCACGGATCAGGACGGGAAAAATCAGCGGAGGATTAAATTGAACGATAATTACATTGAAACCCCGGCGGGAAAGATCCCGCTGGTAAGCCACAAGATCGAATTTGAAGATAAGATCGGCGCCGTAAAAGCGAGGCTCGGATTCGGCAGGATGAAATATCTCACGAAACCCGGATTATATGCCACCGGAAACCCTGATGCGGATTCGATCGTCCTTGTTACGGCGAATTATAAACTCACTTTCGATTCACTCAGAGCGGAACTCGAAAATGTTCGCGCGTGGATACTGGTCCTTGACACGAAAGGGATAAACGTGTGGTGCGCCGCCGGCAAAGGCACATTCGGAACGAACGAACTCGAAAAACGGATCAGGGAATCAAAGTTAGACGAAATAGTAAGCCACAGGCGGATCATCCTTCCTCAGCTCGGCGCCGTCGGCGTCGACGCGGGCGAGATCAGAAGACGGACCGGGTTCGGAGTAAAATACGGGCCGGTCCATACCAAAGACATAAAGCGCTATATCGATAACGGCTTCGTTAAAACTCCGGATATGCGCGAGATAGAATTCGGCTTCGCAGAACGGATGAAAGTTACCTTCGTTGAATGGAATCAGGCGTCGACGCTGATATTCAAATTCTTCATCGTTATAGCGGCGGTCTGCTTTTTTTCATCGAAGCGTAATTTTTTAAGATCCGTCCTCAGAGATTTTCTGCCGGTATTCGGAGCCTCGGTCAGCGGGATCTTTCTCACTCCTGCCCTGCTTCCATATCTCCCGACGCGTTCGTTCGCGCTCAAAGGGGCTGCGGCCGGCATAGCGGTCTGGTTCGTTTCGGCCGTATCTTTCTCTTTTAAAACGGCTGAAGCGATAGCGCATCTTCTCATATCCGGTTCGCTCTCATCTTTTCTGGGGCTTAACTTCACGGGATCGTCGACCTTCACTTCGCAGTCGGCGACGGAAAAAGAGGTCAGAGGATATCTGCCGGCCATTCTCGCGGCTTTCACGGCCGGAGCGGCGGCGCTTGTAATGCTTAGATTCACGGAAGGTGACGGCGAATGAAAATGAGACATCTTAAAAACGTATCGACGATAAAAATAGAGACGGAAAAATGCACGGGGTGCGGAATGTGTATCGAGGTCTGCCCGCATTCGGTATTTTCGATGAGCGAAAAAAAAGCCGCGATATGCGACAGGGACGCCTGCATGGAATGCGGAGCATGCGCCTTGAACTGCCCCGTCCGGGCCATTAGCGTTAAAAAGGGCGTCGGGTGCGCGTTCGCCATTATCAATGGAATAATGCGCGGAACGGAACCTGACTGCGACTGTTCCGGCGGCGGGTCATCCTCATGCTGCGGTTAAAAAACCGCGCGCGCAAGTTCCGGCATCTATAAAGAACTTATACCCGGACTGCATACACGCATCTATATACCTGGACGCACTCGGCGGAAGCGTTATAGGTACCGCCCTTTTTGCAGTTATAGCCTTTTTTTTCATAACATGCGCATGAAACCGTCATGGTCCCGCCGCCCGCGGAATATGAATCCGATCCGCCGGTAACTTTTTCAAGTTCGTCATCGCTTAAAAGCCGGCCGGCCTCGTTCAAAAATTTTTCGTTAGTCATTTAAATCCTCCATGCGATTTTTTCCGGCGGTTTCATTTAATTACGGGTACCGTCAGAATATATTTTAACATAAAACCGTTCCTATTTCAACACTTGAAAAACGGCGAAACCTTACCTTAGCAATAAAAACACATACCGGCCATACGAAAAAAGGCCGCGCAAAACGAACCAAAATTAAAAACCCGGGACGCCTTTTAAAAGGTCCCGGTTTTTAATACAGGTCACGATATAACTTTTACCGTGAATAAAAATTATTTTTTGGTGCAGGTGCATTCGCAATGAGTGCAAACGCATGTGGTCGTGTGGATAAGGCCGTTTATGCCCTGGATCTTTTCGGTCACCGTATCGCCGAGTTCTTTAAGCGATGAAGCGGTGATGTGAGCGATGATGTCGAACGGGCCGGTTACGACGCATACTGAATCGACGACCTTGATCTTTTTCAAAGCGGCGAGAACTTCCTTAACGCATCCGGTTTCAACTTCCATAACGATATAAGCGCAGACTTCTGACATTTTAATACCTCCAAAAATTGGTTTCAATGGAATTAATTTTAATTTATTATCAGGGGGATGTCAAGAAATTTGTTTGATCCCGGCCGGTTCGAACTTCGAAGAGCTCATAATGAAAGACGGCGAAAATAAAACCGTTTTTTTATACCGGCCTAAAATACGCTTTAAAAAGCGTCCGGAATGTGATATAATTCAACCCAAAAGAAAATTTCAAGGAGATAAGACGATGAGCGAAAATTTTGAAAAGTTGAGAATATATAATCTTTTCCCCAAACTCGCGGGAAACATGACATACTGGATGCACCACATTCCGCGCGTAGCGGAAATGGGCTTTAACGCGATATACGTTAATCCCTTCCACTATCCCGGATTTTCAGGTTCGCTCTACAGCCCGTCAGACTATTACCGCTTCAACGACCAGTTCATAGATGAGACCTCGCATATTCCGCCGGCGGACCAGCTCAAAAATTTCATCGCCAAATCGCATCAGTACGGCATGAAATTCATAATGGACCTGGTCATAAACCACACCGCTATCGATTCGCCGCTCGTAAAGGAACATCCCGAGTGGTATATGCGCGATAAAGACGGAAAGGTCTTAAACCCGTTCGCGGTAGAGCATGATGGAAACAAGGTCGTGTGGGGCGATCTGGCCGAAATAGACAACGAAGGCTCGAAGGACCTCGATAAATTATACAGATACTGGCTCGACATGATAATGCATTATATGGCCATGGGCGTCGACGGTTTCAGATGCGATGCGGCTTATAAGGTCCCCGTTAAGTTATGGAAATACCTCACGAAGAATATCCGCGCGAAATACCCGGATACGCTTTTTCTGGCCGAAACGCTCGGCTGCGAGATACACCAGGTAATAGAGCTCGCCGAAGCCGGGTTCGATTATACCTTCAACAGCGCCAAATACTGGGACTTCAACGAGCCGTGGCTTTTGAAGCAGTACTGGCAGAGCTATGAAAAAGTGCGCGGTATCCCGTCCATCGGGTTCCCCGAATCGCACGACACGGCGAGACTTTTTGAAGAAGTGAAGGGCAATATGAACGCGGTTCTTCAAAGATATCAGTTCATCGCTTTTTTCTCGTCCGCGCTCATGATACCGATGGGGTTCGAGAACGGCTGCAGGAAACGCTTAAACGTCGTAGCCACGACGCCTTTCGACATGGAAACGACCGGCGTGGACATAAGCGACACAATAAAAAAGATCAACGCGATAAAGAAAAGCTATAAGATATTGAACGAGGAATGCCTCATCGAGATAGTCGATCAGGCCAACTGGTCGAACGTGTTCTGCTTCAGAAAAACTTCCTTCGACGGTTCCGAAAGAATATTGGTTATATTGAATAAAGACGTCAGCAACTATCAGGGCGTCCACTTCGACAATTTAAACGAAGCCGCCGGATCGGGTTCGAAGATAGTCGACATATCGCCCCTTTACACGCTCGATGCAGTTTCGTCTAACTTTGAGTACAACCTCAGGCCGGGCCAGGTCATCGTGCTTTATTCAAAAAAATAACTTGAAGTACGCCGTGCCGGAAACACGGAATAAAACTTTTAAAAGGACCATGAAAATGAAGACATATAATAAGGTCAGCGCGAAAATAATAGACGAATTAAAAGCCATAACATGCGAAAAAAGCGTGATAACCGATCCTGAAAAACTCGAGAACTATTCGCATGACGAGCTTCTGGATCAGCGTTATACGAAAATGCCTGAGATCGTCGTCCTTCCCGCGACGGCCGCGGAGGTCGCCAAAATAGTCAAACTGGCCGTCCGCGAAAATATCCCGGTCATACCTCGCGGCGCAGGAACGGCTTTAACCAGCGCGTCGGTGCCGTATATGGGCGGAATAGTGGTATCGCTGGAGCGGATGAATAAAGTGATAGAGGTCGACACGGCGAACCTTTTCATAGTGTGCGAACCCGGTGTCCGAACGGCTGACGTCCAGGCCGCGGCGCGCGAATCAGGCCTTTTATACGCGGGCGATCCGTGCAGCGGCGAAAGTTCGTTCATCGGCGGGAACGTGGCGACCAACGCCGGCGGAAACAAGGCCGTCAGATACGGCACGACCAGAAAACAGGTCTACGGCGTCGAAATAGTAACGGCGAAAGGCGAAATAGTAACGCTCGGCGGAAAGTGCATGAAGGATTCGACGGGTTACAGTCTGGTTAATCTTCTCATAGGATCGGAAGGGACGCTTGGAATAATCACTAAAATTTATTTGAAGCTCATGCCGCTTTCGAAGGAATCACTGGACCTTCTGATAATATTCCCGGATCTCGCGGCCGCGATAGGCGTCGTGCCGAAAATAATGATGGCCGGGATATCTCTCACCTGCATCGAATTCATGGACAACGAGGTCGTTCGAAACTGCGAAAAATTCATTAAAGAATCCCTTCCGCACAGCGACAGCGGCCATTACATCATCATAAAACTCGAGGGCTCTAATATGGACGCGCTCGAGGAGGAATCGGTAAAGATAGACGAGATATGTTCCGCGAACGGGGCGATAGAAACGCTCGTGGCCGATTCGGCAAAGATATGGAAGGCCAGAAAAGCCTTTGCCGAAGCCGATCGCGCGTCAAGCCTCGTTTTTTCAGCCGAAGACCTGGTGGTCCCGGTCTCGAGGATCCCGGAGGCCGTATCGGAAATAACTCTCATGGCGAAGCGCTATGGCATGACGGTCCACTGCGCAGGCCACGCCGGAGACGGCAATATCCACGCCCACATTTTAAAAGAAGCGATGCCGGATAACGAATGGAACGAAAAACTCGGAAAACTCCAGGACGAGCTTTATAAATTGATATATTCCTTCGGCGGAAAACTTTCGGGCGAGCACGGCATCGGCTATAAGCGCGTCGCTCTCATGGAAAAATTCGCGGATCCCGTAGAACTTGAAATGATGAAGGCCATAAAAAAAGCGCTGGACCCGAATTTGATATTAAACCCGGGCAAGATATTTAAAATAGAATAAAAATATATTAACGCATCATTTAAAGATCTCTTTTTGTTTCATTTCAGGATTTTTACGATTTCTGATCTTATACAAAAGGAGATCTTTTTATTTTTTTACCCGAAGAATCAATACCACAAACAAAAAGCTCTGCAATGATCACAGGTCAAACTCAATATAAACGCCTGTTTTACTTGACAAATATCTAATTCAATGTTATGATGCCTTGCAACAAACTTGCGTTAGTCTTGCAACAACATTGCGATGAAATTTTATCGATTTCGTGTTTTTACGATCGGCAAGTCACGAATTCGTTCGAACAACTCGAGGTATCACCGGCGGCACGAATTATAAGCTAAACCGGAAAAAATATTTGGGACAGGCGGAATACTAATATTATGCGGCATCGAAAAGACGAGGCCCTCTTTAACGCCATAGGGCATATGACGCTGATACTCGACAGCGAACACAACATCATATCGGCCAACCGGGCCGCCGCAAAATTAACCGGGCTTTCACAGGATGAACTGGCCGGACGGAAATGCTACGAATTATTTCATGGCGCAAGCGAACCGCCCGCCGGCTGCCCGCTCGTAAAAATGAAAATATCAAAACAGCTGGAAACCTCGGAGATGTTCGTCAAAACACTCGGCGTAACGGCCCTGGTATCCTGTACTCCGGTTTTAGACGACGCCGGACGGCTGGAAGAGGTCATTCACATAGCCATGGATATCACCGGGCGAAAACTTGCCGATGAAAAGATCCAGAACCTTCTCGCGGAAAAAGAACTCATTCTCCGGGAAGTGCACCACCGCATCAAAAACAATATGAATACCATCGCCGGCCTTCTCTATCTGCAATCTGAGGCCATGAAAGCGCCTGAAGCGGCGGCGGCCCTGAAAGATGCCCGAAGCCGGGTGGTAAGCGCGATGATCTTATACGATAAACTCTACCGCTCCGACAATTTCCAGAAAATATCGATAAAAGATTATCTTACGCCGCTCGTTAACGAAATATTCGAATCTTATCCAAATAAAAGCGTCGTGAAACTTGAAACCCATATCGATAATTTCACGCTTGACGCAAAAAAATTATTCCCGCTCGGCATCATATTGAACGAACTTCTCACCAACGCAATGAAATACGCATTTATCGGGCTGGAAGAAGGGCTGATCCGCATATCAGCCGGGTCATCCAACGACCTTGCATCCATTACGATCGAAAATAACGGCAATGAGATAGAGGAATCGGTAGATTTCACGACATCAAAAGGGTTCGGACTTCAGCTTGTAAGCGGGCTCGCCAGACAGATCGGCGGTTCGATAAGAATTGAAAGAAATAACGGCACGAAATTCATTCTTGAATTTGAAACATAAAACGATCGATATGACGCATCTAAAGCTTTTCACGGCATTAATGACGGAGCATACCGATCATTTTGTTTTTTTAATTATCTTTTGCGTTTAGAACCCATAGTTCATACGGCCGGCTTTCCGATTAAACCTTTATTATTAAAAGGCCCCTTCTTTAGGCTTTTCTTCTTTTTTCGGTTCCTCCTGTTTTTTCAGCCTTTCCATAACGCCCTTTTCCTTCACTATCGGAAGCGTCACCCTGACAAGTTTATCCTTTTTTTCGACTTTCATGCCGGTCGCTTCAACGCTTACGGGAAGCGTGAAACTCTGCATGAACGAAGAGTAAAAATTAACTTCTTCCGTCTGATCTCCCGAATTATACGAATTTTTATTTGAAACCTTGTTCTGTATCTTCATCACGCCGTTTTCAACAGTGACCGAAAGATCGTTCAAATTGTTTCCGGTTATATCGACTATAAGGTTCGTCCCTTCGATCCTGTGCGCGACGCTATATTCAGAAAAGCTGTTATTGCCCGCCGCCTGGTTCTTCCCGATATTCAATTTTTTGTTGAGCCCTTTTCTGAACCGCATCATCTCATTGAAATATTTGTCGAACTTGCCAAGATCGTCGTCCTCGAAAAAATTACGCATATAAACGTCGTTATCATCGGGGAACGCCGGCACTTTAAAATCAAAAAGGTCGCTCATATCGCGGTCGTTGAAATACCATTTTCTCGCACCGGGGGCGGGCGCGGCGTCTCTTTTTTTCGGCGGCGCTTCCTTTGATACGGGCAGTTTTATGACTATGACATCGTTCTTTCTGTCTATGGACATTTTTTCGTCGTCAACGGCGGCCGGAAGCGCAAAGCTTTGTGAAACCGGCGGCGCTCCCGCTTTGACTTTTTCGGATATCGCAAGGACGCTGTCTTCGACCTTTACCGAAAGAGCGTCAAGGTCGCGGCCGGTTATTTTGATCGTCAGAGCGTCTTTTCCAAGATCGTGAGTAACGTTATATCTTGCAAGCGTGTTGACAGAGGGCGTTGACGGGCCGTTATCGCCAGAAGCCGCCGAGATGAGAAGCGTCATAAAAAACAGAACCGGGATCAAATAAATGAAGATGCTTTTTTTCATAATGAAACCTCCTGAATTTTTATTCATTAGTGACTTCGCTTAGCAAAAATAAAAATAGCAAAAAAAATGCCAAAATGTGAAACCGGGAATTCATTTAGAATTAACAACGGATCTCGAGTTTTAAAAGCCGAAAATGTGGAGGCCGGCAGTGCTGATTTTTTAAATTTCATTATTGAAATTTTCCGCACCGTAGATTTTTTACACACACGCATATTTTTATTGACGGCAGTTTAGTTAAATGTTACCATAATTTTGTAAATAAGGCATGTTCCGATCATCAACCAGCGCAGGAGGCATAATGAACGAAGACCAGAATGAAAAAAAAACGTCGGACCCGGTTTCTGAAAATAAGAACCGGGCCTCTCTTTCCATTTATCTTATATGGTCCGTTTTTATAACCGGCGCAGGGGTCATGGCGGCGGAAATGGCTGCCCCGCGTTTACTCGCCCCGTCTTTCGGAACGAGTCAGCTTATCTGGACCAACATTATAGGCACCGTCCTTGCCGCTTTAACGCTCGGCGCTTTCGCGGGCGGAAGGCTCGCGGACCGGTGGCCGACGGAAAAAGCTTACGCGGCCGTCCTTGTCATATCAGGTTTCACGCTTGCGCTTATTCCGTTCAGCGCGAGTCCATTTCTTCGCTGGGCGGCGACCGCGCTTGAGGAACTGAAGATCGGGCTTTTTCTGATCTCGCTTCTGGCCGTCTCGCTTTTCTTCGCGCCGCCGATATTTCTGCTCGGCATGCTCGGCCCCTGGGCGGTGCGGATAGCCGGCGCCGGACGAAGCGATCTCGGAAGCGTCGCGGGGATTCTATCGGCGCTTTCTGCGCTCGGAAGCATCGCCGGCACTTTCCTCACTTCGCTTGTCATACTTCCGCTCTTCGGAACCCGGGCGACGCTTCTTGCGACCGCGGCTATCATCGCCGCTACAGGAGCATGGAAATTGATAACATCGATGGCATATTCGGAGGACCCGGCGGAACCGCGCGAATTCAGATCAATTATTTTTAACGCGATAATTATTCTCACGCTCGCCGCGCTCGTGATCGCGCCGCTCTTTTTTAAAGACGCCTTCGGACCGGTAAAAACTACAAAAGGCCAGATATTCGAAACGGAAAGCGCATACCAGTACATAGAAGTTTTGAAAACCCGTTCCGGAGAAAAGCTGCTTTTACTAAATGAAGGGATCGCTCAGCACTCGGTCCTGCCGTCCAGAGGATACCTGACAGGCGGCTACTGGGACCATATCTCGGTCATCCCGTCAATGACGACAAATTCCGGCGATCAGTTAAAAGTGCTTATCCTCGGCCTCGCCGGCGGAACCATGGCACGCGGCCTCGACCATTATTACGGCGAGACGCGAAAACTTTCCATCGACGGCGTCGAGATCGACCCGGATGTGATCGAGGCCGGAAACCGTTTCTTCGATCTTAAAAATGTTCCAACGCTCACGACCCACGCCGCGGACGCCCGGCTATTCCTGCATTCAACCCGTTCAACTTACGATCTCATAGTCGCCGACGCATTCCGCCAGCCCTACATTCCTTTTCACATGGTGACCAGGGAATTCTACCGCACATGTCTTCAACATCTTTCGAAGAAAGGCGTATTCGTCATCAACCTCGGCGTTGAAAAGGGCAATAAAGACCTGGTCGACGCATTCACCGCCACACTGCGCTCGATATTTCCGTTCGTCCACTCGTTCGTGCTCAAAAACGAATTTTTCTTTGATAACCACATCTACATCGGCTCAAACTTCGATATCACACTGGAAAACGCGGCGAGCTCCATCAGGAACGAACTCGATATCCCGCTAGCCGAAATAACGGCGTCCTGGCGGGAACCGTCAGCCGGTCCCGGTTCATTTATCTTCACCGACGATCACTCTCCGATCGAACTATTCGTCGAACGCATGATCCTTCAAGGCACATTCACAAATTAAACGAAGGTCCGGCAAAAGCATATTTTTGTTGATATTAATTCAGTAATTAAGTATAATGGTTCAAAATCGAAAGATCGGCGGAGAATAAAAATGAGAAAAGAAAAAGACCTGCTGGGCTTCATGGAAATAGACGACGATTCATACATCGGGATCCAGACGAAACGCGCGCTCGACAACTTCAATATAAGCTATAAAAAGGTCAACGGCGAGATAATCAAAGCTTACGCCATCGTAAAAAAAGCCGCTGCCGCGGCTAATTTCAAAACCGGCAAGCTGTCTGAAGAAAAAATGAATGCCATCACAAAAGCATGCGATGACGTTTACGCGGGCAAACATAACGCCGACTTTACGCTACCCGCGATGCAGGGCGGCGCCGGAACTTCGATAAACATGAATCTCAACGAGGTCATAGCCAACGCCGCTCTCGAATATCTCGGCTATAAAAAAGGCGAGTATGAAAAAATGCATCCGCTCGAAGACGTCAATATGTCACAATCGACCAACGACACTTTTCCCACCGCGGTCAAAATAGCTATTATTAAAATATTACGCGAACTCGTCGAGGAGGTCATGGCGCTTCAGTCAGCCCTTCAGGACAAGGAGCAGGAATTCACGGACGTTTTTAAAATGGGCAGGACGCAGCTTAAGGACGCGGTCCCGATAAGCCTCGGCCAGGAATTCGGCGCGTACGCCGAAGCCATATCGCGCGACAGATGGCGGCTTTACAAATGCGAAGAGCGCATCCGCCAGATAAATATCGGCGGAACGGCCATCGGCACCGGAGTAGGCGCGACGCTTAAATACAGATTCCAGGTCACTGAAGAGCTTCGCCATCTGACCGGTTTCGGACTCGCGCGCGCCGAAAATCTGATCGACGCCACTCAAAATCTGGACGCCTTTGTCGAGGTCTCGGGAATAGTAAAGACCCTCGCGGTTAACTTAAACAAGATCTCAAGCGACCTGCGCCTCATGGATTCCGGCCCTAACAGCGGTCTTTCAGAGATAATTCTTCCGCCGCTCCAGGCGGGTTCGACGATAATGCCGGGAAAAGTGAACCCGGTCGGGCCGGAATTTTTAAAGCAGATCTATTATAAAGTTCTCGGAAACGACCTCGTTCTAACCATAGGCGCGGCCGACGGAAATTTCGAACTCAATCCAATGCTTCCTATAATCGCCGACGCCATGCTCGAAAACCTCGAGATCCTGCGCGACGGCGTAAGATTCTTCACTCATAAGGTCATTGCCGGCATAGCCGCCAACCGCGAGCGCTGCCGCGAATATCTCGAGAAATGCTGGTCCATGTCGTCCGTATTCATAGAAAAACTCGGATACGAAAAGTTAACCGAAATACTTAAGGAATCCTTCAGAAGCGGAAAAACGTACAGGGAGATAATCGTCGAAAAAGCCCTTCTTTCGGCGGAAGAAGTCGATAAGATAATAAGAGAGAACACGACGGGGGCAAGAAGCTAGCCGTATTTATCAGACTCGTGTATATTTTGCATGGAAAGCATTTTTTTAGTGAATAAATAAAAGAGAATAGATAATAGTTGATGTCGCGGTCCGGGGCCGCCATTTTTAAAAATAGTCTCGTCAGTTATTTACGATATTACTGCAAATTAAAAGCGCGCGGAGCGCGCAAGTCCACAACTATTCTCTATTATCTCAACTCTTTTCTCTAATTTCAACGCTCTATTTTTAGCGAACTGATTCACTTCCACAAAATGAGCGGGAACCCATTATTAGTTGTTAGAGATCCATTCCTGATAAACTTCCGGGAACGGCTTCAGCGCTCTGTCTAATATTCCATGGATATGCGCAATAGTTACGCCGTAGTTAATTATCGGAACGCCTTTTACTTCAGCCGCCTCGATGCGCGACAGCATTTCTTTTCTGTTCAAAACGCACCCTGCGCAATGCACGACGAGTTTATAATCCGTCACGTTCTCTGGATAATCGCGGCCCGAGCAGAAATCGAACTCGACCTTCTCCTCTATGTGCTGGCGGATCCAGCGCGGGATCTTGACGCGGCCTATATCGTCCGGCTGCTGGTGGTGGGTGCACGCCTCCGAAACCAGAACACGATCGCCGGGTTTAAGATCTCTAAGCGTTTTCGCCCCGTTGACAAGCTTCATAAGATCTCCCTTGTAGCGGGCGAAAAGTATTGAGAACGAGGTCAAAAGAACATCCTGCGGCGTATCAGCCGAAACCTTCATAAAAGCCTGTGAATCGGTCACGACGAGCTTCGGCTTCTGTTTCATGTTCGAAAGCGCCCAGCGCAGCTCGCGCTCCTTGACGACATACGCCAGCGCGTCGCTGTCGAGTATGTCGCGTATCGTCTGGACCTGCGGCAGAATAAGCCGGCCCTTTGGCATTCCAGTGTCTATAGGAATAACCAGCACGACCGTCTCGCCGGGCTTTACAAGATCGCCGAGTATGGACGGCTGTTCGAAATTTTTAGGACTGTTCGCTATTATAAGATTTTTTAATTCGGATATGCCCTCTTTTTTTAACGCGCTGACCATAATGTAAGTATAGTCGTGATCGTTCATTTCTCTTACAAGATCGGGATCGGGAGAGGTCATGTCGACCTTGTTGATAACTATTAAAAAGGGCGTTTCATTTTCTTTCAGCGCGGATATTATTTCCTCGTCGAAACGCGTGTAACCTTCCGGCGTTATCACGACAAGGGCTATATCGGTCTTAGATATAACCTCGCGCGTCTTTTTGACCCGCAGGCCTCCAAGTTCTCCGATATCGTCGATCCCGGCCGTGTCTATTAAAACGACAGGGCCTATCGGAAGTATCTCCATGGCCTTATAAACCGGATCCGTGGTGGTTCCGGCCTGCTCCGACACTATTGCAGCGTTCTGATTGGTGATGGCGTTGATAAGGCTTGACTTTCCCACATTACGCTTTCCGAATATAGCGATGTGGAGCCTGTTGGCGGTTGGGGTCTGATTCAGTTGTGACATTTACTGCTTCTTTCCAGGGAAATCGAAGAGCGAAATAATATATCCGTCCTCATTCCCGGAGGCAAATAATACCTCGTTGTCGTTTTTCATTCGCACATAGCGCATCGTAAGCATTTCAGGCGATATCGGGGCGTCTATGCGGGAGACGGTCTTTCCGTCCGGACCTAATTTCAAAACAAGCGCGTCCGTCGGGGCGTCCTGATTCGCGCCAAGGACGGCGTATATCATTATAGACCGGTCGGATGTTTCGCCGAGAGCTATAAGATTTTGAACCTGTTTATCAAACGCTATATTCATAAGCTGGGCCAGAAGCTCTTTTCCGAATTTAAAGGCGCGCGCCTTGACCATGAACGGCGGTTTGTTCTCGGACGGCATCTCAAGTTTGAGGCATCTGGAGCCGGACAGCAGCAGAGTCTGGGCGTTGGTTATATTAGTGCTTTCTATAAATTCGCCGGTGCCCTTCATTAAAAATATTTTTTCAGAATCCGGATCCTCGACGAGAATGTTCCCGGAAGCGTCAGATGAAATTCTCATTATGGTTTTAATTTCAAAAGCCGGTTTTATCTTCTCTATAAATTTTCCATCCTTTGAAATTTTATAGAGAACTTTTTCACGCGAACTTGAAACCGCGACGCTCTCATCAGGCATAACCGCGATATCGGTATAGAGCATTGTTTCAGGGCCGAGCTTTTTTTCAAGGTCGTATTTCCACTCGAATTTACGGTCTTTTCCGTAGCAGATAAGCCTGTAATTGGGGGCGTCAAGTACGTAGAGACGGTCTCCCGATGTTAAAAAGCTCGTCGGCGATATAAAATCACATACCGCGAGCTCGGGCGTGGCCGCTCCGACACGGCCGGCTTCCGAACCCCAGGGGGCCGTAAAAAAGACTTTTCCGGACGGAGCGTTAGCCGAAGGTTCGTTTTCAAGAGCGAAAGCCGGACAGGAACAAACAAACCCCGTCAAAAAGAAAACAATAAGTAAACCCGCAAGTTTTTTATTCATTATTTAGCACCTTCCATTTTTATTTCTGATTAAAATGATAAGACCGGCCGGAATATAGTTCGGCCTTGAAGAAATAATACGGCCGTTCAAGCCGGAACAGACAAACGCAAACTGGTTTTTAATATTTCGGGCAGAACGGTTTTATTTTTCAAATCTTAAATTATAATTCTTAGCGGTTTTCATAATACAAAGATTTTAAAAAATTGTCAACTTGAAAATTTATTTTTATGCAATAAATATACAATAAATAGTTGACAAAATCACATTTATCCATTAAAATTGATGTATATAAAAATTTACCCGCGTTTTTTTTGTCATAAAATATAGAAAACACAGAAAATTCGCTGTTTTTAAATGAACTCAACTGGCCTGCCGCGAGATCGCGGTATGGGAGTTTTTGGTTATTTGTCCTTTTCCTTTTTGAGTTTGATTTAATTTTTTTAATATATCGAGGGGGTATTTGTATGAAGTATTTCAAAGGTATGACTCGCAATTTCCTTGTATTTTCGATCTGTTTCCTCATCCTGGCGGTTTTCGTCACGACCGGCGTGAACGCTCAGGAAAAAAGCAATTTATTAAAGGTGACCTATCTCGAGGTAGGCCAGGGCGACTGTGAAATAATCAGGACGCCTTCCGGCAAGGTTATCATGATCGACGCCGGCGACGACACCGAATACGCCGCCGAAAATTATATTATTCCTTATCTTGAAGCCAACGGCATCAAAAAAATAGACATCCTCGTAATTTCCCACGCCCATCGCGATCATATAGGCGGACTTACAGCCCTTATACCGAAATACGAATTCGGCGCCGTTTATGAGAATCAGCCTTCGGTTTCACAGATATACGCAGATGTCATGACCCAGTTCAAAAAGAAAGGCGTTCCGGTTCACAAGGCATGGAAAGGCGATAAGCTCGATTTCGGCGACGGCATTGAAACAACCGTCCTTCATCCTTCAAAAGAATGGACCGCCGCCAACACCAGAACCACCCCGGATTCGAAAAATCTTCCCCGCCCGCTTTTCACGGATGATTCGACCGTACTTAGAAAACCCAAGGCTGACGGCGCTGAAACTACGGCTGGTGAAGAGAACCTGAATAATTTCTCCGTCGTTTTAAGAATGCAGTATAAAAATATAGTATATAACTTCTCCGGCGACGCCGAAAAAGAAGCCGAAGAACACCTCATGCAGCAGAACGACGAAAAGCTCCTTCCATGTACTATATATAAAGTCGCTCATCACGGCTCGAAAACGTCGTCCACCCCGGATTATCTCACCAAGCTCAAACCCGATCTCAGCGTTTTATCATGCGGCGTAGACAACAAATTCAAACATCCGCACGCTGACACCGTTAAAAATCTTGAATTCTACACTAAAGTTATAAACAGGACCGATCAGGACAAAACGGTTGAAACCTGGACCGACGGAATAAAACTTAACCATTCATGCAACAGCACGCCGAACGTTCTCGTGACCGGCCCTGACGTAACCGGAACTACGCCTTATTCGGCAACCATCGAATGGCAGACGTCGCACCTTTCAACGACGAAGGTCAAGTTCATCGAAAATAGCGGCACCGCTTCAAACACGAAACTGCTTCCCGATTTCGCCATGAACCATAAAATAACGGTCTCAGGCCTGAAACCCAAAACCACATACAACTTCGAGATCGAATCCATAGCAAAGAAAGACTCCGCTCAGATAGTCACCGCGGCAGGCACATTTCAGACGACCGACGAGATAGCCGGCGGCGTATCGGTGGCGTCTATCGTTGCCAAGCCCGTAAAACCCATAATATTCGAGCCCGTCAACATAACCGTAAAGGTCGCCGGAACTCCCGCTAAAGCAAAACTCATGCTCTACGAAGACGCGGTCTCGCCTAAAAACGTTTACTCGAACGGCGCGACCATCCCCGCGAACGGAACCGTCAATTTCAAATGGGTCCCCAAACAGAGTAAACATTACGAACTCTTCGCGGTCGTAGCCGACGTCGACAGAATTTACGCCATCGGCTCTTTAAATATAGATGTCATAAGAAGAATAGCCGTGATCGACGAGGCACATCTCAACATGATGAAGGGCAACTACGAAAGCATGAAGGTTGACCTTTATTCACGCGGTTTCGACGTTATAAATAATACCGAACGCATAACGGCCTCCACGCTTAAAGGCGCTTCGGTTCTTATAATCCCTGAATTCTCAACATCCGAGGCCGGCCTCAACGCGGGCGAACTCACCGTCGTTAAAAAATTCGTGGACGCGGGCGGAAGCCTTCTTATGATCGGAAGAGCCGATTTCGGCGGATACGCATATCCCCAGACGCTTAACAAGGTCCTCGAACAGGTAGGTTCCAACATCCGCGTAAATAACGACGAAGTTCTCGACCCGACCAACAGCCCCGCCGGCGGAAACGTCGCATTCATATTATTCATGCACCTCTTCGATAACCGCGTAATATCGCCCGAAGTAAAAAGCATCATCAGTAAAGGCAGCGCCTCATTATTAAACTCGAAGATGAAACCCATAACTGCCGCCGACAAAACCATAATCCCGATATGCTACGGCGACGACGACACATATAACATAGACTCGGACAACGCCGGGAACGGCGTAATATACCCGAAAGGCACTCCAGTGGTCGTTGACGCGGCCGAAGTAATGCCTTCAGGCGGAAAAGTGGCCGTATTCGGTTCTCCTCACGTCAGCGCAGGTTTTTACGCCAACACCGCGGCGCACCAGACGCCTCTTTACAATTTCAACGTATTCACATGGCTCTCACATCCCGCAAAAAAACGCGACGTGGAAGAACTTTCCCGCGAAATGTCATATATCTCCGAAGGTTCCGAAGACATAGTCGCCGAGGACGGATCCGTTAACCAGTCGGCCGTTATCAGCGCTTCGATAAGAGCCGATAAAACTTCCGCGAAACTTCTCGAACAGTTCGACTACACCAACGGAAAGATCGAGACCTCGCTTGATAATTTCCTCAGATTCTTCGAAGGCGGAAGCGTCAGCAACCTTAACAGCTTCTCGGACGTGATAAAAAAGGTCCTTGACAGAGTCAGGTATGAAACCGTTGAAAATCCTCAATTGATGGTCACATTGAAAGACAAGATCAACCTTTTGGAAGAGCTCTACAAAAAATCGCAGAAACGCAATAAATAATCAGTAACCGAAATATATATCCGGTCCTTTTTCAGTGGCGGCATAGATTTGCCGCCACTGATTTTTATTGAAACGATCAACATTTATAAATGCAGCGGTCTTCTCCGGGAACGCAAAAATTTAATACATTGAAAATTTTCAATAAATATGGTATAAATTCTATTTGAAATTATGTTTAAAAAATATATGAAAAGCACATATATGGCCCCCCTGTCGCTTGTCGCCGCCATGATAGGTTTTATTCTCACATGCAAGGCTCAGAGCGAAGGTTTAAAGTTCATCCGCGCGTTCTTCGAAGCGGCCCTGGTCGGCGGCCTCGCGGACTGGTTCGCTGTCGTCGCGCTCTTCAGGCATCCAATGAACCTTCCCATTCCGCACACTTCGATACTTAAAAAGAACCGCAAAAAAATAACGGAACGCATAGTCGATATGCTTCAAAATAAATGGCTCACGAAAGAGGCCATCTCAAAAAAGATCGCAAGCTATGATTTTTCGCTCGAGGCCGCGAAATTCATCGAGTCCGAAAAGGAAAGCGCCGAGATCAAAGATTTTATCGGTTCGCTCATAACCGAAGCCATCGCGCGCGTTAAAGACTCCAACATCAATTTCATGAAATTCATCGAAAGAATAAACGCCGAAATAAGTAAGATCAATCTTCTCGATCCGGCTCTTGGCGCGGTGGAAAAGAACTTCGACAAAATAAGGATACTGCTTCTCACCGAAGCCGAAAACTGGCTGATAAAGCCGGAAGCCACATATATTTTAAAAGAAAAGATCAGAGGCGTCGTCTTAAATTACGCCCAGAAATATGAAATGGTTAAAACGGCCGTTGAGTTCGGCGAAACCATCGGCGTGTTAAATTACGAAACGATGACCCACGAACTCGTGAAGATCCTTTTAAAAGAGTTTTCGGAGGCTAAGGACGATCCCGGCCACGAGATCTGCATGCAGCTTGAAAAAATATTCAAAAGCCTCATCGGCAAATTGAAAGCGAATGAAAAACTCGAGGCGCTGCCGTCCATAATTTTTTCGATGGTAGCCGCGAGCCTTAACATACCGGAACTTCTTTTCAAGGAACTCGAATCCAGCCGCAAAGATATCGAAGACTTCGTTTACGGACTCGTCTATTCATACGCTGAAGCCCTTAAGGCCAACGAAAGCGTGAGCGGCCGTTTCAATTCCTGGACGCGCGAGCAGATATCGGAGTTCGTCAACAACAACCACGAAGAGATCGGAAAGATCGTTCACGACAATATCGAAAGCATCAACGACGACGACCTCGTCAACCAGATCGAGGAAAAGGTCGGAGAAGACCTTCAATACATCAGGATCAACGGCGCCATAGTCGGCGGCCTCGTCGGAACCATCATTTACGCCTTTCACAGATTCATATTAAATTAATTCCCTGAAAACATTTCTATATTTTCTGAAATTAAAAAATCAAATCCGGGACCAGGCTTCCCGGCTTTTTCGCGTGTATGGCGCATGAATACCGCTTGCGGGAAAATCGATAAAAATATATAAATATTTTCTGTTTTTTACCGATATTTATTCAAAATACATAAAAAAATATATAAATATACACAATTTTGGGGGGTTTACAAATGAATAAAGTTAATTTTACGAACGAAAATCTTTCTCTTCGCACTCAGGAGCTCTTAAAAGCCTACACCGCTAAAAAAGCGGCAAATCCATCGGCGAACTCAGCCGGCCTTTCATACGACGAACTTATCGCGAAAGTTTCAAAAGAAACGGAAACCCGTCTTCAAAGTTTAAGAGCCGGATCTAAAGAAGCGCCTAAAATGGCGACACTCGATGAGATAGCGGCCGATAAAACGAATGTCTTAAATATTAAAAAAGATCATTTCACGCCCGTCATTATTGCGGACAACGTCGAAACGAAAGTTTATACCGGCCCGATAGACAAACTCGGCGAAAAAGCCGCCGCGGTTAAAAATGAAGCGGCCGCGAACGACAAAGCCGCCGGAACGGTAGAACGCACTTTCACTTATAAAAAAGCGGTTGACGAACTGGCTTTAAAATATAACGTAAATGAAAAAATGAAGACCAGAAATATAGACGGCGAACTTAACGAACTCATCGCAAAAAGGCTCACCGGAACTAAAAACGAAGCTTTGATGATAAGATCGGATATGCCGACCACCGTCCAGAACTACCAGGTAAAAAAAGGCGACACTCTCGCCGGCATAGCCAAGGCCGTTTATAACGACGCGTTCATGTTCAAAAACATCGCGGCCGTTAACGAACAGAAAGCCCCTTATAAGCTCGCCGAAGGCCAGAATTTAAGGATCGTTTATCATCAGGTAAAAGCCGGCGAGAACGATACTTTCGAAAGCATATCAAAAAAATACACCGATAATAAAGTACCCGCTAACACGCTTGCCATGATCAATAACGGCGCCGCGCTCAAAGCCGGCGACTCAGTGCTGATACCCGTTCAGTTCACTCCCGTGGACAACATGGAAAACATAGCCGCCGAAAAACCTCAGCAGAAACAGGCTGAAAATGTTCAGGTCGCTAAAATGCCCGTTGAAGCCAGAGAACCCGAAGTAGAGGCGGTCAGACGGCAGATCGAAAAATACGCTTCCCAGATCGAGCGGATCAATCTCTAAAATAAACCGGAACGACCCGGTAATTTTTATATGAATTACTGGCGGCGCGCCGACGAAAACGAGGCGCACCGTCATATTTAATATTTTTCGGGAAGGGAAGTTCGATTATGTATTCTGGAAAAACCAAAAATAAAAACTGGAAAAATTCTATTCCTCTTTTTTCGTTCGTGTCCATCCTCGTCATTTCATTCATGCTTTCCGGCAGCGCCATGCTTCCCCAGAAGAAGCTTAACGACGATATCTCAACCGCCATCAAAAATATCCGCGTTTCAGGAAATTTTTCCAACGCAGAGTTATGGCATGTTTTAAAACGCTTATCAGCGGAAAACAATATCAGGATCTATTCCGAAGCCGAACTCGAGGGCAGGATCAGCGCGGCGCTTTTTAACACTCCATTAGATGAAGCGCTTTCAAAGATGCTCGCGGGTCTCGGATATACGCATGAATATAAGCAGGATGGAATACTGATAGCCAGAAACTCCAACGCGCAGGGATCGCCGGCGGCAGGCCCGGCGCTGAAAAAAAGCTATATCGCTCCTTCTTTTATAAGCGTAATGAAAGTAAAAGAGATCATAGAACGCTATAGATCCGAAACCGCGGTCGTTTCATACGATGAAAAGAATAATTCGCTGCTTCTGGAAGAAAAACCGGAAATATCGGACATCATAACGCGAAAGATACGCGAAATAGACCGGGTGAGCTCAAATTCCGGCGCAGGCGAACCGGACGGCGCGCTTCAGGAAACCAGACTGTTCTCTCTTAAAAATTCAAAGGTCTCAGACCTTCTGCCTGAACTGCAGAAACTTCTAGCGCGAAACGATTCGGCATTTCCGAATGAAAATCTGAATTCGGTTATCGTGACCGCAAGCAGCGATAAAATAGCGGAGATCGAAAAACTCGTAAGCGGTTTCGAACTCTGTGACGCTGTTGCCACGGTTAATTTCAAGATAATGGAAGTTCCCGTTGAAATAGCCGCTGAATTAAGCCGGATCGGTTACAATCTTGAAACGGACGGTAAAAGCGGCGTGAAATTTTCAAAAATAAAAAACAAGGATTATTTTTACGGAATAACCGGCAAATTCATGAGATTTTCAGACGGGCTCGCATGCGATAACGGCGGCTTCGTAGAAATAAACGGCCGCTATCACTCGATAAACTCTAAATTAATTATAAAGCCCGCGATAAATAAGAACGGAAGCTTTAAATTAAAAGCCGAAGCCCGCGAAGAAATAAGCGCTGAAATATTCCACAAGAACGCTGAAGCGAGCGTTTTCAACTCGCGCGGATTCGAGGCGGACCTTAAGGAAAGCGATCTTGTAATAGTGAGCGGATTTGAGAAAAGCGTGGCCGACGCGGTCGCCATGTCAGCATTTTTTGAAGAATTATCATTCGTTCCGGGCCTTGGAAAAATGGCGGCAGCCGCGAAAAAAATAGCGGCGTCAGATAACCCGGACCTTCTGGAAGGCGGGACCGTGATCGTGGTCGCGATAGAGGTTTCAGCGAAAAAAAGCGGAAAGGGAATGGCGAAATATTCTTTCATCAATCTCGCCAGGATCTCTGAAATGAGACCGCGCGCGGAGGACGCGGCCGTAAATACGGATTTCGCGGCAGAATGTATGTATAACGGTTCGTCCGGCACGGCGGTCCGTGAAATGCCGGTTCAGGAAACAATTAATGGCGGGGTCATTACCGAAGACACTTCGGCCTGTATTAAAAAAACCGTCGCAGTGAAAAGCGCCCCTGAAAAAAAATTCATGGACGGCGACGAAAAAATGCCGGAAGAAAAAGATGAAGAACAGATCGCGATCGAAAAAACCAAAAAGTATATGCAAAAAGCTCAATATAAAAAAGCCCGCGACGCCGCCCGCGAATATCTTGAAAAAAGCCCCGAATCGGTCGAAATGCGCGTAGTACTCGGCAACGCCCTCAAGGAACTCAAGAATTTCGTTTCAGCGAAAAAAGAGTGGGAAATAGCTCTGGAAGCGGCCCCCGAAAACGAAGGCCTTAAAGAAAACGTCGAAAAGATGGATAAACTGATATCTCTCATTAGATCAGAAAAAGAGAAACTCGGGAATAAGGAGTCGGCCGCCGAGCTCGAAAAATATCTGAGATAATTTTCAAAAAGTCAATATTTTGTACCCTCCGCACTCAACCTGAAAAGACCGGTTTCTTTTCAGGTTTTTCTTTTTATAATGCGTTTTTTGAGCATTTTATAAAATATTCGGGCCTGAAATTTAATTATCTTCATTTTATAAAATTGACAATGAAAAAATATTTTGATACAATAAAAGGTTATAAAATGTCTCTAAAACTAATATATGAAAATACGGGGCTCTCGATGGCCACATACGACGAGGGATATATATCGCTTGTCGAAGAGGCCGTCGAATCGGGCAAAAGAATAGATATCAGAGGCGGCGGCGAAAGTTTTTACTTCGTAAAAAACATTTCGGATCCGCTGGATATTTTTGTTTACTCGAAAGACGGGGCGGTCTCGCACGCGGTCCCTTTTTACGGGGGCGGGAAGAGCGGACTTACAGCCGAGATAGAGCTTGCCGAAGGCGGAAGCGGATCTTTCGGCGAGGAAAAAACGAGAAGTTTCGTAGGGGCCATAGTTTACGGCAAAAGTCAGGAAGGTGGATTTTCCAAGATTGTTCCAGCTGCGGTGAACGCCAATATATACAAAGGCGCGCCGCAAAGGTATTTCTCCGCCAAAAGACTTAAGTTCGAATTGAACGCCCAGACGGTTTTTGAAAGTTTGAAAGTTTATAAGGACGAGGCGCAATATTTTATAAGCAAGCCCATCGTTCCTGAAAAAGCGGTCGTCGCGTTAAAATTCATCGACCGCGAAGAAACTCCGGCCGAGAATATGCCTTACGCGCATATAACCGGCAGGATATCGAGAGTCGAAACCGTTTTAAACGCCTACACACGCGAGTTCTTCAGGGTCATAAGCGTAAGGACGCTCAACGACATCGAGATCTGCGCACTTTCGAGGCGGCCCGGCCAGGGCGAGAACGATCCGCTGAAGGACGCCGGCGAAGGACGGATACTGGAGTGTGACGTTTATTTCACCTGCAGATTCTGATACGGCGGAGGATTTTTTCGACGCCATGGCTGAAAAATGGGACGCGGTATGTTTTCACGATCCGGCTTTAATAAACCGGCTGATGGAGCTTACGGAACTTTCAAACGGATCCGGACGGACAGGAAAATTAAGGGTATTAGACGCCGGATGCGGAACGGGAGTGATGATCCCCTTCATCCATCATTTCGCGGGCGCTGCCGATCTGGAGTTAGACGCCATTGATCTTTCCGAAAAAATGCTGGACGCCGCAAGAAATAAGCTTTCCGCTTACGGGAGAGTTAATTTTATAAAGGCGGATATACTTGACGGCGGCTCGGAGTTCTCGAAAAGATCCGCCGGAAGGTACGACGCGATTTTTTTATATTCGGTGTTTCCGCACTTTAATGATTTCGCCGAAGCCGCTTCAAAAATAAACGGATTGCTCGCGCCGGACGGCAAAATGATCATAATGCATTCCGAATCGCGCGAAGCCCTGAACCGGATGCACGGGGAAAGAGACGGCGTATCCGACGCGATACTTCCGCCGGCCGCGGAACTCGCTGAAATATTCATTGAAAATAATTTTAAAATAAATTACCTGCTTGATACTGATTATTGTTATTTTATACTGGCTCAAAAAAATTAAGGAAGTGAAAACCAGATGCCGCTTCATGAAGACGTTATCATAATGACCCCCGACGGCGAAAAAGCGCTGAAATCGATGAAAAAGATCACCGTTCTCTTAGACGGGAACGGCGCGTACCAGAACGTTCTTTCCACCATAATAGACGATTATCACGGATATTTCCACGAATTCTGCTGCAAGGCCATCCCCTTCACTTTTAAATGCACGGCTGACCAGCTCGTTTTTTGCGCCAAGGACGTGCCGAAAGCGGACGACACGGATAAGATCACTCACGAAAAACCTTCATATGTAAGGGCCGGTTCCATAAGTATTTACGAATATCTGGCCATGCCTTATCTTCAGGAAATAACCGAGGTGCTGCCGATAAGCCTGCCGATCGAAAAAGACACTTTCTGGCATTTCGTCGGCGTCACGCTCAACAGGATAGCCCTTGGAAAGATGCCCAAGCTCGAGGCCAGCCGCGTAACGATACAACTCTTCGCGGATGAATTGAAGCTCGTCAAATTCCCCGAAGAACTCAACAAGATAAACACGGTCGGCGGACTGGTGATATTGAATCCGTCGTTCTCAAATTACATAACCCAGATAACGCAAAACCCCATGCAGCTTCTGTATCTGCCGTTAAAATGCCAGGCCGCGCTTTACGAGGGCTTTAATTTCGACCATGAAAGGCCGCCGTCATCGGATAATATCCAGCTGATGTTCGTCATGTGGTATATCTACTGCCGCGTCAATAAAAAACTCGCGAATATACAATCGACGAAGGGCCGCGAATACAGGCTTAATTTCCTTAACAACGCTCTGCCCTGCCTGGATTACATCTGGTTCAGAATAAGCGACATCAGGGTCACGATCGAAAAATGCAAAATATATCATTTCAAAACCGAGACGCCCTCCATACTCGCCAGAAATTTCATAGTCCGCCCGCAGTAGGTCCATCGTTATCCGCCAGCGGCCATTGAATTTCACGCGTTTATAAAACACGGCGAACATAAAAAAATGACCAACCATCAAAACACTGAAGGCCCCTTAATAATCCAGAGCGATCTCACCGTTCTTCTCGACACTTCAAGCCGGGTTTTCGAAGAATGCAGGAGGTCGCTGCTTTTATTCGCGGAACTTTTAAAATCTCCCGAATATATGCACACCTACAGGATAACCCCTATATCGCTCTGGAACGCGGCTGCGCTCGGAATGACCGCCCTTGAAATAACCGGGGCGCTGAAAAAATATTCGAGGTTTCCGCTCCCCGAAAACGTCATATACGAGATCGATTTCAACATAGCGCGATTCGGAAAGCTCACTCTTTTAAGATCAAAGGGAAAACAGCTCTGCCTGAACTCAAGCGATAAATACATACTCATGGAGATCTGCGGAAACGAAACGGCCGCGAAATTCATCCACAAAAAGATCGACGAATTAAACGTGATCATCAAGCCTGAATTCCGCGGCGAACTCAAAAGGATCCTTACCCGCATGGGTTATCCCGTGCGCGATATAGCCGGATACGTCGAAGGCAGCCCGCTGGAGGTCAATCTTAAAAATTTCATCGCGTCTGGAAAACCTTTCGGGCTGCGCGATTATCAAAGCGCGGCGGTCGAGGCTTTTCACCTCGAAGGAAGATTTGACGGCGGTTCGGGCGTCGTGGTGCTCCCGTGCGGAGCGGGCAAGACATGCGTCGGAATAGGCGCGATGTCGAAGGTGCGGTCGGAAACTCTGATCTTAACCACTAACACCGTGGCAGTCAGGCAATGGATAAGCGAACTTATCGACAAAACGACGATCTCGCCGGAAGATATAGGCGAATATTCGGGCGATAAAAAACAGGTGAGGCCCGTGACCGTTTCAACTTATCAGATGATAATGTGGCATCAGGGATTCAACGATCATTACCCGCATTTCGCGGTGCTTACGGATAATTCATGGGGTCTTATAATTTATGACGAGGTCCACCTGCTGCCGGCGCCGATATTCCGGGTAACCGCCCAGATACAGGCAAGACGGCGGCTCGGACTCACGGCGACGCTCATCCGCGAGGACGGCCTCGAAGGCGACGTTTTTTCGCTTATAGGGCCGAAAAGATACGAGCTGCCATGGAAAACACTTGAAAAAAGCGGATTTATAGCGAAAGCCAACTGCTACGAAATAAGGGTGCGCATGGGCGACGCTCAGAAATACGATTACGCCGTCGCTAAACACTCTCAGAAACACCGCATCAGCTCCGTGAACAACAACAAAATAGACGTTATAAAAAAGATCATCGGCATGCACGGCGGCGAGCCCACTCTCGTCATCGGTCAATATCTCGATCAGATAGGCGATATCGCGAAGGTTTTAAACGCGCCGATAATAACCGGCCGCACTCCATCGAAGGACCGCGAACTGCTTTATCATAAATTCAAGCTCGGGCATATCCCGGTGCTTGTGGTTTCAAAGGTGGCTAATTTCGCGATAGACCTTCCGGACGCGTCGTGCGCGATACAGGTGTCGGGAACCTTCGGCTCGAGGCAGGAAGAGGCGCAGCGGCTCGGAAGGATCTTAAGGCCCAAGACCGACGGGCGCGAAGCTCACTTTTATTCGCTGGTAACATCCGATTCGGTGGAACTCGAATTTTCACAGAACCGGCAGATATTTTTAACGGAACAGGGCTATAAATATTACATAATGGACGGTCAGCAATTCATAGACAGGATGCTCATAGCCGCGCCGGAGATCAATGAACGGTCAGCGCTTTTGAATGAAAATAATATGGTTAAAATATAATTATAACTAATACAAGGAGAACTCATGTTTTTAAGAAAATTACGGTTCACGGCTCTGATGGTTTTTTTATTTTTATTCGCGGCCGGATGCAGCGGCGGCACAAGCTCGATAGTCGAAATACTGGTTCCGCCGGTAGAAGATCCTACACAGGGACAGGCTCAATCGAGCATAACAGGATACGTGACCTATGCGGAGACCGCTCTCACAAAAGCGCCTCAGCGTGAAGCCGCCGTCGGAACGCTTGTTTCCGGGGCCACTGTGGAACTTAGAAAATCAAGCGGCATTTCGGGCGCGCCTCTTACAACCACGACGACGGGCGTCAGCGGAAAATTCTCGTTTACCGGCTTATCAACCGCGTCTTACGTAATAACCGCCAGGATCACTGATGGAACGACGGTTTTGAAAAACGAATCGAAGATCGACATGACCGCTTCGAACCACGATTATTACATCCAGGAACAGACGATCCAGCTTGTAAAGACATCCTCCCTTTCCATAACGGTAAAAGATAGCTCGGGCGCGGCCATTTCCGGAGCGACAGTAACTTTGAACGGCCTCCGCTCGCAGACGACCGATTCCTCGGGCAAAGCAGCTTTCAGTGAAATGCCTCGCGGAACATATGATCTTTCGGTCTCAAAAACATCCTACGCCGCGAAGAGCGAAACGGTCACGATGACGGGCGACGATCAGCCGTTTCAAACGATACTTATCGCCTCCGATTCTCAGCTTAAAGATCTTGCGGTTTCGGATATTTCTCTCTCGCCTCAAAGTTATGATATTTATGAAAGCGCGGCGGTCGTTTTAACGGTCACGACCGACAACCCGAACTCCGGAACCCTCAATTTCACATGGAACTCAACGGCCGGAAATTTAAGCGATAAGGCCCAGAGCGATATTTCGGGCGGCAAGTCGTCGGCTCAGATAAAATGGACGGCGCCCTCTATAAATTTTTCAACGGGCCAGTTTTTCTCTTATCAGTCGGTGTCCGTGGCGGTCGCGGATCAGAAAGGCGCCGCCGGCAGCAGATCGGTTCAGTTCAGGGTCCTTAAAACCGGAACGGGCAAGATCAGCATAACTTCAACGCCCGGAACGCTTCCTACCGATATAGGACAGAAATTTTCATATCAGGCCGTGGCGTCGCCTTCCGATAACGTAAAATTCGAAAAACTAGACGGACCCGCCGGCCTTTCTGTTTCAACGAACGGCCTCGTCGAATGGACGCCTTCGGCTTACGGCGAATATACCGCCGTTATAAAGGCGACGGAACTCGCGGGCGGTTATTATGACATCCAGCGCATTTCAATCAGCGTAGCTAAATATATTCCGTCGTTATCCGCCGGAGAGACATTCTCAAAAACGGTATTAAAAGCGGGGTCAGGCCTTTCAACCATCATACGGGACCTTTCAGCGAACGAATATGTCATCGCCCTGCCTTATAATAGATCTTCCGTATATAACTCATACCAGATGAGCGTTTATACGAACAGCCAGGCGCCGCCTTCGGCCTCCATGGCGCCGCTTAAAAGCCCCGCGGCCGAAAATATAACGCCGGAAATCGCCGGACAGATGAGACGGGATATTTCAATGAGATCCCTTGAAAGCCGCAGCGCGGGATCAAGAGCGGCCGGAATGCGTTCCGGCGCGGTTGAAACCGGGTCCGCGGCGCCTTCGAAAGCCCCCGCGGTAGGCGATACCATGACGTTTTATTCGCTCAATTCCCTGGCGTGGCCTCCGTCCGAATCCGACTGGACACGCGTCACGGCAAAGTTACGCGCCATAGGCTCCCGCTGCTATATTTACGAGGACGAAAGCGTATCTTATCCTTATCTCGCGCTTACATCCGCCGATATAAGCCGTTTCGTAACGGCCTTCGATAACGAGGTCTATCCAAAGGACACCGCGGCGTTCGGAAGCGAACCCACACCCGGCGTGGATAACGACGCTAAGATCTATATACTTTTCACCAAAAACGTTAACTATCAGACGGCGGCCGGATATTTCGACTCGACCAATGAGCTTAAGCAGAGTTACCTCGATTCGAGCCCCACCTACAATAAAAATTCGATCGGCGAAAAATATTATTCGAACGAAAAAGAAATGTTTTACATGTCCGTTCCGAAACAGAGTTTTCAGGGAACGAATTATCAGGTGAACACGCTCGGAGTGCTGGCGCATGAATTTCAGCACATGATAAACTGGAACCAGCATAACAGCCTCAAACCCGACTCGCTCGAAGAAGCCTGGCTTAACGAAGGCCTTTCACAGGTAGCGCAGGATATATGCGGATACGGCTACCAGTACGGAACACTTGCCTTTATCATGGACCCGTTCCTGCGTTCCCCTGAATCCTACTCTCTGACCAAATTTCAGTTTGGCCTCGGATATTACGGTTACGCCTATCTTTTCACCAGATATCTCATAGACCGCGGGGCTGTTCCTCTCAACCTCGTAAAAACATCAAGCGCCGGCCGTGCCAACGCCGAAGCCGAGATCAAGCGCGCCGGACTCGCTTCGTCATTCGACGAATTTTTCGAGGACTTCACCGCCGCTCTTTATCTTTCAAACACGGGAATAACGAACGACGCGAAATATAATTTCAAAAGCATAAACATAAGGACCTCCCAGAGCGACTCTCCGCCGACCAGGCTTTCCGGCCCGGCCACGACGCGAAATCTTCTGCTGCCGGTTTCGTTTGAAAGTTCCTCGTTATATGAATACGGATTTCAGATCATCAAATGCGCTCCCGCTTCCGGCGCGGCAACGGCATCACAAAAATTTTCGATGACCGATAACACATCAGGAAATATAGGCGCGGTAATTTTAAGAATAAAGAAGTGATATGTTCAACGCGATATTTGTAAACCCCTGGGTTTACGACTTCACATATTTCAACCTCTGGGAGAAACCTCTCGGCCTTCTGACACTCGCTTCTTATTTCATAGAACGCGGAACGGCTTCGGTCGGTTTCATCGACTGTCTCGACGAGCATTTGAAAAAAAGCTCAGCCATGGAATCGGGCGCCGGCAAATTCACCGGCGTCATAACTTCCAAACCTGGAGCGCTTAAATATATTCCCCGTAACTATTACCGCTTCGGCATAAACGACCCGGAATTCGTTAAAAAACTTCATATAGCGGCCGACGGTTTTGACAAAGATAAACCAACGGTAGTTTTGATAACATGCATGATGACCTACTGGTATCAGGGCGCCTTTGAAGCTGCCAAAGCCGTGAGACTCGCGCTTCCCGACGCTAAAATAGCGATCGGCGGAATATACGCCAGGCTCATGCCGGAACACGCGGATCGGTCAGGACTCTTCGATCACGTTGAAAGGTCGCACGAACCTTCGGTTATATATAACAACATTTTGAACCTCACCGGAGCCGCCGCGGGAAAATGCGATAAAACAAGCCTGCGCTATTTTAAAACCATAGAAACGAATAAAAACTACACGCTGAATAATTCGAATCTGATATATTCAAATCTCCATTTCGAACCGCTGGCATTCCGCAAACAGTTCTTCATAAAAGTCGATACCGCCGGACTCAAAGGAAGGACGCCGCTTTACGAATTATTGCCGGAGCTTAATAATTCCGCCGCCATAGCCGCTTCCGAAGGATGCCCGTATAGCTGCACCTATTGCGCGTCTTCCGCGCTTTACTCAAAATACTCGCCCCGCGATCCTTTCGAAATAGAAGCGGACATGAGGTATTTCAAAAAAACTTTGAATGTGGGAAACGTCGCTTTTTACGACGACGCGCTCCTTTACAAAAAAGAAGAAAATTTTTATAAATGGGCTGAAACAATAATAGCGGAAGGACTTAATTTGCGCTTTCACCTTCCGAACGCCGTTCACGCCGCCATGATAGACGAAAAATGCGCGAATATCATGAAAAGAGCCGGATTCGAGACCATCAGGCTCGGCTATGAATTTTTCGACGGCGAGACCCAGCTGGAAAGCGGCGGCAAGGTAAGTAACGCCGCCCTTGAAAATTCGATCAAAAATCTGAAAAAAGCCGGATTCGAGACCGGCAGCATAGGCGTTTACACCATATTCGGACATCCGCGCACAAAGTTAGACGAAATACACCGGGCTGTCGAATTCGTCGTAAAATGCGGGGCCGTCCCGAACATAACCCTTTATTCGCCGATACCCGGAACGCCCGACGCTGAATCCGTATTTTCGGAGCGGCCGGAATTTTTAGATGAGCCGCTTCTTCAAAATAAGGCGGCTTTTTTCGAACTTTACGGAAAAGCGAGCGCCGCCGAATATTATAAATTGAAAAACGACATACAGCAGCTTATGAAAACGAACGGAAAAGATCCCGAACCGGGAAAATAAAAAAAGGGATGCACACATGACCGGAAAAATTATCATTCTGAATAAAAAAGCTTTCTCGCTTATCGAACTGATGATAGTCATCGCGATAATAGGAATACTCGTGGCCGTCGCGCTGCCTCAATTTTCGGCGATGACAATGGACGCCAAACGCTCAAAAGCCAAAAACGACATACAGGTAGTGGTCGAAGCGATAAATAAATTCAACAACATGGGCCGGGAAAAGATCACCATGGCGAAACAGTTGAAAAGATATATAAACAATCTCGGCACGCTTCGCGACCCCTGGGGCATGCCTTATATCCTTGATCTCGGCGCAGGCCTTGTCTTATCGAGCGGCCCCGACGGAAGACATTCCCAGGTTAAGGATAAAACATGGGATGACGATATTTCAATTAAATACACCGGCCCTTTCACGCTCATAGACGCAAGGCTCGCGGTAAACCCCGAAAACCTCCCGCAGGACGAAGCCTACGACATTCTCTGCCTTTATTTCACGCGTCCGCTCATGTCGATCGGAAGCACCGAGATACAGATCGATTTCTCGCCGGCCACGGCGGCCGTCACCGACACTTTTTCGGGCAGTTCCTCATACGCCGATAATGACGCCCAGAACGGCAAACTTTTCAGATGGTATGCCGGAAACCAGGGATTCATGGCTGCCGACAGTCCCTTCAAAACTTTAGGCACCGCCAGATGCAAGATCTCATCCTTCGGCGATGAACTGGTATGTAAATTCCCGGCCGGGTCATCAGGCCAGATAACGACCTATAACAAGATCAATATTACCGGAACCATAAATAATCCTCATCCCGTCTTCAGATCGGAGGATCAGGCCAGGGCCGTCGCGGCCGGCGCCACGGTCTCGATAAAAATGTTCGACGGGCTCGCCTTCGATTACGATCAGACGGAGTGCTATCAGGGTATCCTGACCCCGAAGATCGTGCAGCTGCAGTAAGCGCGGATAACAGCCAGGATCAATAAAAAAAACAAAATCCTTGACTTATTTAACCGTTGGTGGTAAAATATCTTTACTTTATTATGTAATTACTCTTTGCTCTCAATGCGAAATCATGCATTAAATGAGGGCCGAAGACCAGAAGGAGGTGAAACATAAATGAAGGCATACGAATGCATCATTCTCGTAGACCCCAGAACGGAAGAGGTTGAAGTCGACAAGATAACGGCCAAGATCGAAGAATATATCCAGAAAAATGGAGCTGTTCTCGAAAACACCAACAAGTGGGGCAAAAAAAGACTCGCTTACGAGATCAAGAAAGTCACCGAAGCTTACTATGTCCAGTTCAACTACAAAGCCGGCTTCGAGTTCAACCGTGAGTTCGAAAAATCCCTCAAGTTCATAAACGGTATCATCCGTGCTATAACCTTCTGCGCACACGTCGACAAAAAGCCGGCGAGAGCGGCTGTTCAGACAATGTAATTATTTTCTGACCGGTGAAATTTTTCGAAAAAATCTTATTATTCAAAAAGGAGGATAAAAATGGCAGATAGAAATAGCAGAGGCGGAGACAGAAAAAGAATGAGACCTACGGGCCGTTCAAAGGTGTGCCATTTCTGCAAAGACAACATAGATTACCTCGATTATAAAGATGTTCCCAAACTTCGCAAACTCGTCAACGATAGAGGCAAGATATTACCCAGAAGAGTGACCGGAAACTGCGCGGGACATCAGCGCATGGTTACTGTTTCAATAAAACGCGCAAGGGAACTCGCATTGCTCCCATTCGTAAGCGAAAGAAGCTAATCTTCATTAGATCGGCTTTAATTTTAATGGGACTGGATGTAACCTGATGAGTGCAATAGATCGTTTAGCGGTGCTGAATAAACTTAGTAAAACAACATCCGGAGCCATTTTCGCGGCGATAACAACATTGCTCTTTTTAACAAGTCAATATTTACCGGTGTTCGGAGTGTTAGCCGTATTTTTCTGTCCGCTTCCTCTCATACTAATGCATGTGAGGTTCCGCGACATAAAGTATACTTCGCTCGTAGTGCTGGTTTCGTCAACGCTTATCGGAATTTTCTCGGGCCCCGTTTCCGCCCTCGCGTTCCTTATGGGAATAGGGCTTCTGGGGGTTTCGCTCGGCGTTACGATCGCGGCGCGAAAAAGCGCCATGTTCTCTATAATCACCTCGGGCGTGGTCATGCTCGTCTCCACTCTTGCTCTGACGCTTTTAATGTCATCTATGATGGACGCCGACATTTCAATGAAAAAGCAATTCGCGCTTATGTCCGAATCGCTCAAAAAAGCCAGAGACGAGAACATGGAATCGCTCAAAAAAAGCGGCGCGACAACGGATCAGATAAATCAGATCGATCAGCTTTACACGCAGACCATCGAGACCATGAAAGGCATGCATATATACGCGCCTCTTATGCTCTTCTGCGGAGCCCTTATTTCAGCCTTCTTCAATTATAAGGCCTCGTGTCTTATACTGAAAAAACTGAAATATCAATCTGAAGAACTGCCCGACTTCGAAACCTGGAAAATATCCTGGACGGTAATATGGTTTTTCATCGCCGGACTTTTGTTCGTGAACGCCTTTGACGAAAAGGCCTCCCTGACGCAAAAATATCTGGTGATAGCGGGAAAGAATATAAACGCCGCCTTCATGGCAGCATTTATAATCAACGGACTCGCGATTGTCCATTATTATTTTAAGTTTTATAAAGTTAACGTCACGTTAAGGGTATTTTTATACATGATTATTTTCATGAACCCGGTATTTCATTCACTTGTTTTAATGGCTGGAATAATGGATCCCTGGCTCGACATAAGGAAATTTGAAAACAATGATCAAATAACAAAGGAGGTTTGAACTAGATGAAGGTTATATTGACCTCGGACATAAAACATGTCGGAAAAAAAGGCGAGATACTCAGCGTTAAAGAAGGATACTACAATAATTTCCTCCTTCCCAACACGATGGCTGTCATCGCTACGCCTAAAAACGTAAAGAACCTCGAAGCCACCATCAAGAACGCGCAGCTGCGCGAACAGAAGGAAAAGGCGAAAGTCGAGGAGATCTGCAAATCGCTCGGCGATTACAATTACGTTATGAAATCAAAATCAGGCCCGTCCGGAAAACTTTTCGGTTCGATCACTTCGGCCGATATTTCCAAACTCATAAAAAGCCTGACCAAATTTGATATAGACAAACGCAAGATCGTCGTTGAAGCCGGCGGACTTAAAACGGTTGGAACGCACGAAGTTAAACTCATGCTCCACCCCGAAGTCGAAGCTTCGATAAAAGTCAACGTAGAAGCCGAGTAATCGGCCTCATAAATATATAAGGGCAAATCTTATTGCTTAATCCGGTTTTCCGGACGGTTATATTTTTGCCCTTATATTATTTTAAACATTCCGATGTTCCCGCAGCGAATTTTGACGCAAACGGTTTTTATTTTTCCAAAAACTCTTATTATAAAGCGGATTTTTAAATATTCCAACAAAATGTTATACTAATTTATTATAAATAGCGGGCGGTAAAAAGTAAATGTCTAAAGAAAGTCTTCTCGACAATAAATTCAAGGCTCCGCCGAATAACCTGGAGGCGGAACAGGCGCTTTTAGCCTCGATGCTTTTAGACCGCGAGGTCCTCAATAAATCAGCGGACCTTCTTCTCGCTGAAAGTTTTTATAAAAAATCCCACCAGATAATTTTTAAGGCCATGAAGGATATTTACGATTCGGGCGAATCCGTCGATATCGTGACCCTCGCCGACGATCTGCAGTCGAAGAACCTCATCGAGGAGGTCGGCGGAAGAAGCCAGCTCATCTTCATTTCAAACACGGTCTCATCGTCCGCGAATTTTGAATCGTATCTTAATATCGTTTACGAAAAATTCATGCTGCGGAGGCTTCTGGCCGCCGGAAACCACATCGCGCAGCTCGGTTACAAAGAATCGGACGACGTCGACGATCTTATAAACCAGGCCGAGAAATTGATTTTTAAAATATCGCAGAGCCAGATGACGCAGGACTTCGTCTCAATAAGGCCCATCATCCGAGAAGTTTTTGACAGCATCGAAAAACTCTCCAGGCGCAAAAGCGCAATAACCGGCGTAGGAACCGGTTTTGACGATCTCGACTCCATGACCGCCGGGTTCCAGCCATCAGACCTCATAATCCTCGCAGCCCGTCCTTCCATGGGAAAAACGGCGTTCGTTCTAAACCTCGCCGTTAATATGGCCATAGGTTCCAACACGCCGGTCGCTCTCTTCTCGCTTGAAATGTCGAAACAGCAGCTGGTCCACCGTATGCTCTGCACCGAGGCAAAAGTATCGTCGCAGCGGGCGAGGACCGGCCAGATGGACAGCCGCGACTGGGCGTCGATCGCGACGGCGGCCGGAAAACTTTCAGAGGCTAAAATTTTTATCGACGATACGCCGGGCATAACTTTCTCCGAGCTTCGCTCGAAAGCCAGAAAATTGTACGCCGAAAATAAGATCGGCGCCATAATAATAGATTACCTCCAGCTTATGAGCGGCGGAACTTCCGGGGGCCGCGAAGCCAACCGTCAGCAGGAAATATCCGAGATATCGCGATCGCTCAAAGGGCTCGCCCGCGAACTGCATGTCCCGGTCATAACGCTCTCGCAGCTTTCGCGACAGGTCGAACAGCGCCCGGACAAACGGCCGATGCTTTCGGATCTTCGCGAATCGGGCGCGATAGAACAGGACGCGGACATAGTCATGTTCATATACCGCGACGAATATTACAAAAAAGAACAGTGCGAGAAACCCGGCATAGCCGAGATAATAATCGCCAAGCAGAGAAACGGCCCCGTCGGAACCGTCGAACTCCGCTTCTTCAGCGAAGACATGCGCTTCGTAACTCTTTCGCGCAGGCCGGATAGCGCATAACTTCCTTATGCGGAAAAATTTTATATGAAAGAAAACACCCTCGAAAATAAAATATTGGGAATGGAACCCGAATACGGGCGCTGGGCTCTTGTCGCGTTCGGAAGCGTCATCTTCTTCTTTATCGGAACCATCTATTCCTGGAGCATTTTCCGGGGCCCGATACAGAAATTATACGGCGCGACCGCGACCGAAAGCGGGGCACCCTATATGCTTTTTTTCGCCATTCAGGCTTTTTCCATGCCGTTTTTAGGCCCCTTCATAGATAAGATCCATCCGCGGCGCGTGATCCTTTTAAACGGCGCCATTATGAGCGCCGGCCTCATACTCTCGTCCTTCGCCGAAAACATATATCAGTTCACCGCCGCGTTCAGCTTCATCTTCGGATTCGGAGCTACCGCGGTTTACGCCACCCCGATCGCCGTCGCAACGAAATGGTTCCCTGACCGGAAAGGTCTGGCCATTGGCCTGACGTTATTCGGCATGGGCCTTGCGCCTCTTGTAATGGCGCCGCTCGCGGTTAAATTCGTCGCGAAGTGGGGAGTTCTGATGACCTTTAGAATTCTCGGCGCGGCGTTTCTGGTCATAGCCGTCACGCTTTCGCTGCCGATAAAATATCCGCCGCCCGGCTGGACGCCGAAAGGCTGGGTCCCGAAAGAAAATTCGCACTCGACGCCGAACACGCTTGAATTCACGCGCGGTGAAATGATAAAAACTCCGGCCTTTTTTGCCCTCTGGATATGCTTTATGATCTCCTCTGGGATCGGGCTGACCGTAATTGGAATGACGAACCAGGCGGCCGTTGAAATAATTAAAATGAGCCCCGAATCGGCCGCGTTCGCGATATCGATATTCGCGATTTTCAACGGGCTGGGAAGGCCCGCGTGGGGCTATATAGTGGACCGTCTCCGTCCGCGCCTGGCTATCACCATATCATTTACGATGACCTTTCTCGCGTCGCTCGCCATGGCTTTCGCCCGTGAAAACAGCATAGCAGTATTCGCCGTCGCGATCCCGACGATCTGGTTCTGTTACGGCGGCTGGCTTTCGATAGCGCCGTCCGTTACCGCCAACTTTTTCGGCCTGAAAAACTCCAGCCAGAATTACGGCATCGTATTCACGGGTTTCGGAATAGCGGCTGTCGTCGGAAACACCATTTCAGGAAAGATAAAAGATATTTACGGCGATTACATCTATGTTTTCTATATCATACCATTCGCCGCCGCGGCCGGCATAATCATCGCCAACCTCTTTTTAAAACAACCAAATAAAAAGGCGCAATAATTTTTTTCGCGGGAAGCCGCTTCTCGCCATCCATGGCTTCAGCGGCACTTCCCACATCCTGTGGGTCGCGCGAGGCATTAATTTTCATAACCGTTACAATATATATTCCATGAATTTGCGCCTCTTGCCTCTCAGCGGCTCTCGCCACGTCGGCTCACGCCATCCCTGGCTCCGCCGACACTTGCGCCTCAGGCGCATCGTCCTTGGGCTCCGCCGCTTCCGAGACATCCCGCTAAAAAAATATTGCTCTTTTATGTCCTGGCTTTATTTTATTTACAAGCAATATTAAAAAGTTCAAAATCATATATGAATTTATACGAAAAAAGCAAAGGCGTTCCGTAAATTATGGAACGCCTTTGCTTTTATATCAGCTATATTTAGTTTTTTATTTGAAAAGCCGGTCTATATTATTCTTCCGTATAAAAGCTTTTTATTCATGTCGACGACGTCCTTCGCGGGAATGTTCGGATACGCCACTTTTTGAATATAGTTTATGTTCTCGGAAGTGAAGACTATTCCGTCATCGACGTTTCCGGCGTTGGCGGTCTCTTCGAGCCTGTGGAAGATACACATCGGATGTCTGTATTCCTTGACGTATTTGAGACAGAAGTTATACGACATACATTCGGTATTGCAGCGGTCGATGAATTCGGTCTTATGTTCCTTGCCGGTTTCAAGGCGGTGCTTGACCGTTGCTTTAAAGCGGTAAACGCCGGTATCGTCCAGTTCAAAATATTTCTCGATGAAGGCATTCTTAATGGCCGAACCGATCATTCCCTTGACGGGACTTTCGAAGAATATCCTGTTCTTAGCCTCGAACTGCATCTTTTTCCAGTTATCGTGGGCGTTGGATTCCTTCGCGATCGTGTAAATAAGGCAATGACAGAGATAATCGGCGCCATCGTCGATGATGGCCTGCATATTGTCCTCGTTTATGCCGCCGGCGGCCGCGAGTTCAGGTATGTGATATTTTTTGCGGTATTCTTCCTTATTATTGGTCATGTCCGTTATAAACGCTTCGATCTCCGCTTCCGGAGCGTTCTTTCCGAGAACATGAGAAGCCAGATATTTATTAAAGCGGACACGCGTCAATTTAACGAGTTCTTGAGTTGAGATGAAACTTTTTATTGAACTGAAACCTATATGGCCTCCGCAGCCCGAACCTTCGAGAACTATTCTTTTAACTACTCCGCTCTGAAGAACCCTCAGAGCCAGTGAAGGATGAGCTACTTTCGGTATCATTTCGATATGTATATCTTCATAGTCGCCGGTGCGGTTCAATACCTGCGAATCATAGCCCGCTGCGAGAACTATGAAATTACCACCGCACTCCTGGACGGTTTTAGCGGCAAGATGAAAGTCCTTGGCCACGTACATAAGGTTGACGCCGATCTCGCCGTCGGGAGAGATCTCGCGCGCGATATGCATTTCATGGCGCAGCTCTTCGGGCGTCAGGCCCGCTCCGCCGAGAGTAGCGATAATACCCTGTTTAGCTATGGTTCCAGCCAGTTCGCCAGTTGTTATCCTGACGGCTGCGCCTTCCTGCCAGAGCCTCACGTTCTTATTCTTTAAAGGCTGTCCTGCATTCCCGTTATTGTTTTCTTCTTTTAAGGTCATGATTTTAGAATCTTTCCAGCGAGAATTTACTTCTCGAGTTTTTTTTGCGCAAGGTCATGCGCCCACTTTATATCTTCTTTTTTACCTTCAGGGAGGTTATGAGCGATAATTATTATGACGGGATATTTATCTATGAAATAATAGTTGTCGTCTCTGAAAAACGATGATATCGAGCTTTTAACCTGTGTTTTGACACCGTCAAAAGAACCTTTCGCGGCTTCGGAGAATTCAAGCGTGACCATTCCGAAATCGAGGTCTTTTTCATCTTTTTTATATGTCATTATGTTGACCGATATTGCATTAAGGCTGTCAGCGAGATTTTTAACCTCGGGAAAAAGCCTTTCAGCTATTTTTTTCATTTCTTCCTTATTGTCGTATAGAACAGGATTTTCTTTGAAAGGAAGAGTGATCTTGGCCGATTTTTGAACGAGCGAAACGCCGTAACCCATTTCTTCCGGCTTTAAAACAAAATCTTTCGCGGAGATGCCCGAGGACTTAACTTCAGCCGCGACCGGGGTTTTAGGCTGTTCGACGGGCGGGGCCACCTGAACCGGAGCGGTTGACGCGGCCGCGTCAGGCGCGATCTTAACTTCGGCCGTAGTAACTGAAACTGGTTGAGCCGGAGGAACGCTGACATTTACGGGAGTAGTTGCCTGATCTGGAACGATCGTGTTTACAACAGGAGGCGGCGGAACCACCGATACGGGCGCCGTATTCTGGGCGAGCGCGCCATGGTTCGATAACAGCATCGCTGCGGCTATGGATATAAAAATATTACTTTTTTTAAAAGACATTGTAGTTAACCTCCGAAAAAATCAGCTTCTTCATGTTTCAGAAGATTATATATTTAAAAGCTTAAATTGTCAAGAAAAATTATATGCAAACGGGGCATAGACCTATTTAAAGTTAAGAGTTCACGGCAGGTCAGCGTTAAGTTTGCCGACGGTATAAATCCCTTTTTCAATGAAAAGTTTTGATATCGAACATGTGTCGTACCTGAAACTCCAGAATTTATCAAGACCTATACCTAACGCGTTCAAAATTATAGCATTAATAACGAGTCTGTGCGTTACAAATGCGATAGTTTCAATACCGCCGCCTGATACAACCTCGTTGAAAAATTCATGCGCGCGCGAGGCGACCTCCGAAACGCTTTCGCCGTCTGGAAAAGTAAAATCGGCGGGAAATTTCCGCCACTTTTCAAATTCCATCGGAAACTTTTCAATGACATCTGAAACTTTCATTCCTTCCCAGACCCCGCAATTAATGTCATTTAATCTATCCGTAACCACGGCCTGATCCGAACGGCTCTCGCGGACTATCAACTCGGCCGTACGCCGAACCCTCAGAAGCGGCCCGCAATATACCCGGTCAAGAGTGATCCCTTTAAATTTCGACGCCAGTTCAGCCGCCGCAGTTTCACCCGAAGCGGAAAGCGGGACGTCAATAATGCCTTTAAAAAGATGGGGCTCATGAATGCCTTCATCAACCGGAGCGTGCCTTATCAGATAGATCGTTTTCACTTTGGCGGCCTTTAAAGAAATTTTCGGCCGGCCTGAAACGCCTTCGCCATAAGAGCGTTGTTCTTGAGCGCATCGCCTTTGTCGACAAGACCGGCCGCCGCGACCTCGCTTATAACGCTCATTTTATTGAATTTGAAAAAATCGGCGAGCACGATCCCCGTTATTTTGGTCATCTCAATATCAGCCGCGCCGCAGGCCACCGCAAAGGAACCTGTCTTGCCGGCAAGCGAAGACTCATAATTAGCGTCCAGAAAAGCGAAGCAGCGGTCCATAAAAAGTTTCATCTGCGCTGAAACGCAGTTCCAGTAAACCGGCGAACCGAGAACTATGCCGTCGGCTTTTGAAACCCTTTCATATATCTCGCCCATCTGATCATCGATCGGGCACTTCGCGCCTGTTTTACATACCATACACGAAGCACAGGGTTTTATATCGAAATCCGAAATATATATTTTACCGATGGTCCCGCCCGACGACCTGACGCCTGACAATATCTCATCCACGAGAATGTCAGTATTTCCGTTGACGCGCGGCGAACCCACGATACCAAGAACATGCATAATAAACCTCCGTTAATATTAGAAAGAATCGACTATTCCGGGTGTCAACTTTTTAACCAGCGCGGTCACGAGTTTAACTGTATTTTCTATATCATTGACATCAATAAGCCCGTTATGGCTGTGGATATATCTGACCGGTATTCCTAAAACGATCGTCGGAACGCCTTCAAGCGCAAGATGGACCGAGCCGGCGTCCGTTCCGCCGGTGGATCTGACGGCGCACTGTACCTTTAGTTTTTCAGAAGCAGCCGTCTTTCTTATGAAATCGACCAAACGGTGATTGGCGATCATAGTCGGATCGAAAAGGCGCAGCTGAGGGCCGCAGCCGATCTTTCCCTGGGCCGGATAAGCGGTCTCGTTATTAGGCGTATCGTCGGCGGGCGGCGTATCTATAACGATAGCCAGATCCGGTTTTATCTTATAAGCGGAAGTTTTCGCGCCGCGAAGGCCGCTTTCTTCCTGGGACGACCCGACCCCGATAATATCGATATCCTTGTTAAGACTTGCCGTTTCTTTCATTATCGATATCATTGAAGTAACTCCGGCGCGGTTGTCAAAGGCTTTTCCCGAGTATAGCGTTTCGCCGTTCAACTGCATGAAATCAGAAAAGGGCATGATCGGGCATCCAAGATCTATCTTGTATTTATTTAATATTTCCTCGCCGGAAGAGGCGCCGATATCGATATAAAGCGCGTCAATTTTAGGGGTCTTCGATCTTTCGTCGTCGCTCATCATATGCGGCGGTTTCATTCCGATTATACCATGTACAAGACGGCCCTCGGTATTTCTTATGAGCACGCGCTGGGACGGAAGCGTCTGGGTCGACCAGCCTCCGAGCGGTATGAATTTCAAAAAGCCTGAAGCCATTATCCCGCGAACCATAAAACCTATCTCGTCAATATGAGTGAATATTCCGACCTTTCTGATACTTGAATTATTCCTGCGTTTCGGCCCGGTCTTTTTGTGGTGGCATATTATTGAATTCATACGGTCGGTCTCAAACGAACATACGCCTGAAAGATGGCCTTTTACTATTTTATGTATATCGTCTTCGAAGCCGGTAACGCCAAAAGCGGTGGAAAGCTCCTTAAGAGTTTCGGCGGTCGTGTGTTTGCTTTTTCTCATGGTAAAAATTTCTCCTTAAAAATTATTTATTGTTCAAATGATCGATATAATGGTAAGCCATCCAGGCGGAGGTAGCGCCGTCGGCGCATGAAACGACTATCTGCTTGAAGTTGTCGGCCCGGGCGTCGCCCGCGCAAAAAAGCCCTTCGATCTTCGTTTTTCCTTTTCCGTCCGTTACGACATAACCTTCTTCATTTAATATGGAAAGAAGCTTCGGGCTGTTTTTAACGATCTGGGTGTTGGGAGATAATCCGACAAAAATAAATATACCGTCAACCGTAAATGTTTTTTCTTCATTCGTAACGACGTTTTTAACGCTCACGCCCTCCACATATTCTTCGCCTTTAATATTTGTGACGACGGTATTCCAGACGACCTCTATTTTGGGGTTGGCAAGGATCCTGTCCACGTAGACCTTTTCGCCTCTGAATTTATCTCTTCTATGGATAAGGTATATTTTAGAAACAAAATTGGTTAAGAACAACGCTTCAGTTAGAGCCGAGTCTCCGCCGCCGACGACCACTATTTCCTTGTTCCGGTAAAGCGCGCCGTCGCATGTGGCGCAGTAGGAAACGCCTCTTCCGGATAACTTTTCCTCGTTCGGAGCACCGAGCCTTTTTGGAACGTTTCCGTTCGCGAGAATGACCGCTTTTGAAATGATCGGGCCCTCCTTCGAATCACATATCTCGGTGTGGAACATGTGGTCGACTATCTCGATATTTTTCGCCTCGCACATCGTCCTTATCTTAAGGCCGAATCTCAATGCCTGTTTTTCCATTCGATCGATAAGTTCAGGCCCCTGTACGGCGTCCGGAAAACCCGGATAGTTCTCGACGTCGTATGTCGTCATGACCTGGCCGCCAAGTATTCCTTTTTCGATCAGAATGGAGTCCTGGCCTCCGCGCGCCGCGTAAAGGCCGGCGGTAAGACCGGCGGGACCGCCGCCGATTATCAAAAGATCCGTTTTAATTGTCATTTCAAAAACTCTCCTTTATTGCACATTTTTTATTTTTAATAATAGATTTGACATTTCTTTCACTCCGCGCTTCAGACCGATTTTAAATTTATTAAAACGCGTTCGTATTGATTTTATCACAACACACGAAAAAATTCAAATCGTAAAAATATAATATTCGAATAAACTTATACTCAAACGGCGAATTAAAAACATTGGTTTCACTCAAGAGCCGAACGGCTTGACAAAAAAATCAAAAAAATGTATAATAATTTTAATTAAAAAAATACTATGTTTAAGGAGATATCTTTAAAATGAAAATCAAAGGTTTAGTGATCGCGCTCTTAGCGGTAATGCTCTTAACGAACTTCGCGTTCGCCCGTGACGGAAAATTCGCTCACAACCCCGAACTAACCGTTTTCAGCAGCAAACTGAACGGAAATCTCAACCTCAATAACACGAATTTCGGTTTAAAGACAGATTTCCAGGACAACAAAGTAAGCGGCTTCGGTTCGAAAACATCCGTCGGCTTCGGCTGGCTCTTCAACATCGGAAAACTTTCCGATATTTACGCTCACTACGAACAGCTTAAAAGCTCGGGCCGCCTTAACGTGACGGCTGCCGGTAAAGCCGTGGTTTCCCTCAACGGCCAGAACTTCGTCACGAACGCGGCAGGCCAGGCCGTTATCGACGCCGACCTCAAAATAGACTGCTTCGACCTTCTCGGCGCCCGCGAACTCACCAAAGGCGAGAACGGTTACATAGACTTCATTTACGGCTTCAAAATAATGAAAGCCACTCTCGACGCGGTTGACGCGAATAACATAGCGAACAGAGCGAACTATTCGCTCACGCTGCCACTTCCGAATTTCGGTTTCCGCGGCTTCCATAAATTCAACTCCAGCTGGGGTTTCTACGGCCAGTTCTCAGGCTTCTCTCTCAACAAAAGCGGAAAGACGGGAACATTGCGCGACATGGACCTCGGCTTCGAATACGCTTTAAAATGCAAAAGCTCCTGCGAATCGACATGCAGGACCGAATGGTTCGTCCGCCTCGGCTACAAAGACCAGTACCTCAAAGGCAAAGACGAAAACAACGAACTCGTGCTTGAATATAAAGGACCGGTCCTTAAGGTCATAGGCAGGTTCTAATTAAAAAGTCTTAACATAAAAAAGATAATTTATAAAGAATGCTGCCTGATACGGGCGGCATTCTTTATTTGTGAATATTATGATAAAATTCAAAAAAGTTTCCAAATCATACAAAACCTCTGAAGGCGAAAGAAAGATACTCGACGGACTTTGCGCCGATATCCCGGCCGGTTCCATAGCCGCCATAACGGGCCCCTCCGGCTCCGGAAAATCAACATTTCTCCATCTGGCCGGGATCTTAGACACTCCGGATTCCGGAACCGTCGAAGTGGCCGGAATCGACGCGGCTTCGCTTTCGGCCGCGGAAACTCTGGCTTTCAGAAATAAAAAGATAGGCTTCGTTTTTCAGCACCATTTTCTGATACCCGAACTTTCCGTCTGGCAGAACATAGCGTTCCCCGCCATGATAAACGAAGGCGCATTCACGGATGAACTGAAGCTGCGCGCATTCGAGATCATCGAATTTTTAAGGCTTTCAAAGGTCGCCGAAAGTTATCCCGAAAAACTTTCCGGCGGCGAATCGCAGCGCACGGCGATAGCGCGCGCGATCTTTAACGGCCCCGAAATATTGATCATGGACGAACCGACCGGAAGCCTCGATCATGAACTGAAAAGTGAAGTGATAAAGCTCATTTCAACGCTCAACCGCGCTTCTTCCACGACTATCGTGATAGCCACGCACGACGAAGCGGTCAGGAACTGCTGTTCTTTCGTTCTGAATCTGAGCGATATCAGCGGCTAAGCTTTTTCCGCAGGCTGATGAGATGATCCGTGAGTTTTTTTAACTCAGGCATAAAACCTATCTGTTTGAAGGTGGCTTCGTTTTCCCAGAAATCCGAAAGCGTCTTTACGCCTGCTTTTTCATATTCAAGCGCCTGAAGCATCATTTCTAATTTGTCGGCCGCCTTTACGAGTTTTCCCTCGCGCGACGCGCCGTTCTCGAACTCTTCCCACAGTTTCACATAACCGTTCCCGAAGCACTCGAGCATGTCTCTGACGGCGTTCGTTTCAGCCGTCGTTTTAACTTCGCTTCCGATATATTTCTGTGCGGGGTATGGTATGTCGCCTATCCTGCATTCAGCTATCTCATGCAAAGTAGCCATTCGCATGACCTTTTCGGCATCGAACTTTTCGTTATTATCTTTTATGGATGAATTAAGAGCGTCGCAGAGCATCATTGCGATGAGGTTAACGCGGTAGCAGTGGTCGGCGATCGATTCGCAATCGGGGACATTGCGCCAGGTCCAGCCGGTCCGTTTGACTTTTTTTAATATGGCGAATTCGCTGAAGATACCGGTTAATTTTTCTATATCAAAACTTTTGTTCACTGTTTTATTTTTATTCAAGACTAACATCTTCCTCTTCCGGTTTTTGCACGTTAAAAAGCGCGTCAGACATCGCGGCCGTATTCTTTATGATCTCGACGCGGGCTGCGGCGACCGGATCGGCCTGTTCCCGGCCTTTAGGCGCGCCGTCATTTTTCAATAATTTTTCATAACTTTCAAGGACCTTGACCACGTAATTTTTCGTTTCACCGTTATCCGGGATCCCCCCGGATCTGTCGACGGCGCCGGGCCCCGCGTTATAGGCGGCCAGCGCGAGTTTTATATCGCCCGAAAAGCGTTCGAGCATCATTTTTATATATTTGGTTCCGCCCTCGATGTTCTGATTCATATCGAAAGGGTTTTTAACGCCCAGTTCATCAGCCGTGCCGGGCATAAGCTGCATCAAACCCATCGCGCCCTTATCAGAGACCGCGTTCGGGTCGTAATCGGATTCCACCGCCATTATGGCCGACACAAGGAAGGGATCGACCTCGTGCTTGCGGCTTTTTTCAAGAATTATCGAACCGATCTCGGCGCTGTTCTTAGATTGTATCGTTTTCGTGATATCCCCGGCGGTCCGGGTTTTTGATGCGCCCTGTAAGTTCTGCGTCTGAAGCTGTTCGTTAAGACTGTCGAAGGTTATTTTCGGCATCTTCATCGGAAGTTCGGCGAGTGTGTTTTTCGCCGCGTCTTTAGATCCGGCGGTTTTTTTATCGGACGCGGCTTTATCGCGCAGCTTCTTTTCGGCGGCCTTCAATTTTTCATTGAAATCCGTTCCGCCCGAAAGAGAGTTTATCCGCTGTTTGATCTGTGAAACACGGCCTTCTATAGCCGTTATTCTGCCGACGACATCATCTAATGACATTTAATTTTTCGTCCCTTTTTTATAATCGGCTATTATATCGACGTAGCTTTTTCCGTTAAGTCCGATCCCCTTCGCTTCGTCTTCGGACACCTGGCGCGTCACTTTTCCGGGCGTTCCCATTACCATTGAATTATCCGGTATCTTAGCGTTTGGCGGAACAAGCGAACCGGCGGCTATTATACAGTTTTTCCCGACACGGGCGCCGTCTAATATTATCGCGCCGATGCCTATAAGCGTATTATCGCCTATCTCGGCGCCGTGTATCATCGCGAGATGGCCTACTGTCACGCCATTTCCGATAAGAACCGGAAGTTCGTGCGTAACGTGCAGAACGGTACCGTCCTGAATATTAGAGCCCTCTCCGACCGTGATCGCGTTTATATCGCCTCGTATTACGGCCGAAGGCCAGACGGACGAATTTTTCATAAGCCGGACGCGGCCTATGACGACCGCCGATTCGTCAACATAAGCATTTTCATGAATTTCAGGTTTGTAGTGAAGGTAGTTTCTAACGGGCATGAACGTACTCCTTGACTTGATTTTTTTGCCGGTTGTGATAAAACATCCTTTAATTATATATTTTTTAACGCAAAGTGTCAATACACGGCATTTATAATCCTGAAATTTTTTTAGATGAAAGAAAAATAGTCCCTTGACGAAACTCAAGTTATCGTTTATAATTATTGTAACAAGTTTTAAAACGGTTGAAAATAATTGTTTTTATAAATTTTTTTATTCAATGGAGGCGTTTTTATGAGAAAAAGATCTATGGTAATGTTTCTGGTTTTAGCTTTCATGTTATCAATAATATCCGCTTCATTCGCACAGACCGCGCCCGCGGCTCCCGTTAAGCCAAAAGGCTCGTTTCTCAGCGAACTCGGAAATTTCACGTCTTCACTTTCGACCTTCTTCGGCGACGCTATGCACGCGATGACGCAGGCCATAGGCTATCTCACCGGCGGCGTTCAGGCCGCGAGCCTTTTTCAGTCCGGAACCAACATCATAAACAGCATGGCCGTTAATGGCCCGAAACCCCCGGTCGTTCCCCTTCCTACCGTGTCGATGCCAGGATCACAGCCTTCTGCTCAGGCTCCCGCTGAAGCTTCGTCAGTGCCGGCCCCTCCCGCGGTTCCCTCGCTTCCCTCAGGAAGCGCTCCCGCTACATCAGGCGAAAAACCGGACGCCGTAGCCGGAATTTCACAGGATTTCGTATCCGACTCAGATTTTTCGAATATGCTTCAGGGATACCAGAACCTCGCGATCGAAGAAAAAAGCATTCTCAGCCAGATGAAAGAAAACCCGAACGACGCTTCAATGAAAGAAATGTATAATCAGATACAGACCACGAAACTCGAAAAATCATCGAAAATAATGGCTTCGTTAAACTATGACATCGAAAAGAAACAGTTCTCAAAACTCAATCTTTTGCTCGAATACATCAACACGAACGGTCCGCAGACGGTTAAAATATTCGGCCAGATAGTCGATTCAGCCCGCGGCAAATTACAGTTCTGCCTCATCGAAGCTAAAAAATACGGCCTCGTTATGGATATACAGGTCATCGAAGGAAAACTCAAACTCGTTATGAGCTTGACCACCGGAAATTTTATTCCTTCGGCTCCTCCCGCTTCCGAACCGATGAGCACCGGCGCCGCCGCGTCGCCAGCGCCTAAACCCGAAGCTACATCGACCGACGGCATTTCAAGCGAACCGGTCCCCGCTCCGAAACCCGCCAAAAAAGCTTCTGCCGCTAAAAAAACAACGACGGCTAAAAAACCTGTAGCTAAAAAGAAAGCCGCTGTCACCGCTGAAACCAAATAATGATCGAACTTTAAAATACGAATAAAACAAAAAAGCGCGAGCCTTGTGCGGCCCGCGCTTTTTTTATAGAATAGTGAATAGCTTATGTCGCGGCCTTCGGCCGCCCTTTTTAAACCGGTCTCTCGTTTCAAAACGCACTGAAATAATGACACTTTCGTATTTGGCATGGGTAATTTTTTTAGTGAAGATTGGACAGTTACGGCTTTGCTCGCTTTGCGAGCCTTTATAAATAAAATAATGCCTGAAAGACGGAATAGACGGTCTTCATTGTCAGAAAATCCTTTAGTTCTACACTCGCCACTCTGAACTCTTAACTTATAATAAACTTATCCGCCATCGATAGCCGCCAGAAGTTCTATATGGTCTCCGTCGTTTATCGCGGCGTTTGAAAAGATTATCTTTGAATTTAAAAAGATGAATGTGACTCCGTGCTTTTCGGAAATATCCAGAAATTTCAAGAAGCCCTCTATTGAAGGAAATTCGTCGCCCGCAAGTTTCATCCGGGACGGATCACAGCAAAGCTCATATTCTTTTCCGCCCGAATGTTTCACGCACGGATTTTGCACCAAAAAATCAAGACCTTCTATAAACAGGCTGAGTTTTATCTTCATTTCTTCTGTTCGAACCAGTCTTTATTCAGGAAACCCTTTCTTTTGCCGAGAAATATTTCAAGCGAACTTTTAAGCGCAGAAATTTCCTTCATCTGAAGCGAACATGAAAGGGTGTCGTTCATAGGCGTTTTAACGAAATACTGCGCGCGGTCCATAAGATTAGCGGTAAATTCGGCGCGCTGTTTCAAATAAGCCTCGCTCGAACTTTCAAAAGATAAAAGGCGCTCCGATAAAGCGCTGAGGTTATTGGCGTGAATGGCGATCTCCTGGGTCCCGCCGGCCATGTATCTTTTCATTTCAGCTTCCATTGTGTCGAGCTTTGAAACTATCATATCCATTATGTTCTGTTCCTGCATCGGGACCCTGTCCTTATATATCGCCGAAAACGAGTCGTAAGCGATCTTAACGTGAGAATGAGCCTCGACGGGCATATCCTTATTCACGAACTCGAGAATGACCTTAAGGCTCTGATTTACGAGAGAAAGTTTGTCGTGCCATTTCGGGTCATCGACGAATTGAGCGGGCGGATTCTGATAATATTTCAGATAAAAATCAAAATATGAATCGATGAGTTTCCCTATCTCGGTCTTCGCGTTTTTAGGGTTTTTCTGGCTTAACGCGACGTCTAAGCGCTGAAAGTTATCATTTATCGAAACAAGTTCATTCTTTAAATTTTCGTTAAGTTTTTCGATCGTAAGAATGGCGTTTAAAATATCCGTACAGGCGAAAACCGGCGCGGCAAAAAGAAAGGCCGCGAAAGCCAGAATTAGAGCATTTAGATTTATTTTGTCCCTAAAGTAATTCATCATTTCAAAAACCGCCAATTATATATTAAAATATGACAGCAGATAGCTGACATTAATGTTAAAATCCCTTCTTGCGGGACTCACTTCACACGCTGCCATGCCGCCGGCGGGGCGCGCGGCCCGTATAGGGAAAAGAAAGTTCCCATGAACCCCGATTTTGCGAAATCTGACACGGCATGAAAGCGCGAACCGCGACGATACCTGAAAATTCAGAGAGGCGACGACGCAGCAACGGAGCAATGAGTATATTATATTTAAACTTGATTGATAAGTCAAATAATAAATGAAAAATATCTTTTACTTTTATCATTTTTTTGGTATAATGAGCATTGATTTTATGTGTTTTTTTCATGAAAAATCACCTGGAGCGAAACATGGTAAAGATTAAAAAGATCGCCTGGCTGATCATAATTTCTCTGTCCGCCTGCGTTTTTTCGCAAAGCGATATAGACACCGCCTATTCACAGGCGCCCGATCCATCGGCCGGCGTCTCATCGGCAGAACCTTCCGACGAATACCGTCCGGACGGATATTATGAGCCTTATGATTTTTCATTCGTGAAAACCCCTCAGCAGCAACAGCAATCACAGCAGCAGCCTCCGCCCGAATATCCCCAGGGCGGCCAGCAGCAGCCCCAAAATCAGACAACGGCGAACACGCCGCAATACACTTCGCCTCCCGCTTATGAACCGGCCACGCCACAGGCACCTTCTTATGAACCGCCCCCCATCACGGTCCCCGAAGCGCCCGATTTCACCGGCGCTAACGGCACGGCTCCGCAGGCGGTAACGCAGCCCGTCGTGAGCACTGTGGATCTTTCCGTAATAAACCCGCAAAATACCGCTGGAACGACGCAGGCCCAGACCCCGAATACCGATCCGGGTCAAAACCCTGTAAAAGCCGTACCGGATAAAACGCAGCAGACGCAAACGACCCAGAAACAACCCGCTCAAGCCGTAAAAACCCAGAATACGCCTCCTGCGGCTAACGATATCCTGAAGTTATTCGTAAAAAAACAAAAAGCTCTCCGCTATCAGTTAAAAGACGCCGAACTTTCAGGCACTCTCGATAAGATCACGAGCGGCGAGATGCTCATGGACGCCAACTGGAACCAGATACTCGAATCGGTCCAGAAATATTATAACGAAGCCATAACCAACACCATATCCGCGCAGATCACCGACGAGGAATTCGAAAGAATAAACTCGGTCCTATATACTTACATCTGCGGCGGAGCGTTCGGAGCGTACGACAGCGCCATAATGAAATATAAGAACAATTACTTCGCCTTTTTCGGGCCCATGGAAAAAAGCCTTCAGAACCTGAACGTGAAAAACGACAATTCCGAAGAGCGCTATAAACTCCTGCGCCTGCTCGGCGGAGATATAATAAAAGTGGTTTCCAACAAGCTTTTCATCTTCTCTTTAAAACCGCTGTCGTTATGCGTCAACGACATAATGCGCGAGGTAGGAAACGGCGAATACTATAAGATCGAGGTCCTCTTCCGCGTTATGACCTCCGCCGATACGCCGGTGCGAAATCTTGTCAGGCCCTTCTTTCAGCTGCTCAAAGCGAAGGTCGGAGACGCCTGCAACATCGAAAAAAATTCGATCATCAGGAATAATTTTTCAAGGGCATTTGAAATGCTCAATAAGATCCAGTAACGCCATTTTTTAAAATTAATATATTAATCCGGAGGGCATTTATGAACTCGCAAAATTTTCGGTCGTATTCATCGAGAAAGCTCCTTGTTTTTTCCTTTGTCCTTATCGCCTGCGCGATAATATCGCTTTTTCATAACACGGGCATATCTTTCGCGGATGAAAAAAAAGTCCCGGAAGGCCCCGTTACGGTCAGGCCAATAAGCGATTTCAAGGTCGTCGTGCCTTTCAGCTCCGTATCCAAGATCTTCGAGAACAGTAAAATGGTAATGATCACCTATCAGGAACTCTCCGAATTGATAGAAAAAAATAACCTGATGATAAGCGACAGGTATAAAGACCGCGAAAAACCTGGCTCTGAAAAAAACCCGCCGGCCGAATTCGTCATTTCATCGGTATCCTATAAATTCATAAAAGACCGCGAGAACATCCTCTGCAGCGTCGATTGCGACATCTCCGTGCTCACCGATAAAAAATTTGTGCTCATACCTCTTTTCGAGGGCGAAATGGCCATGAACGACGCGGTCGTCGACGACACGATACCGGTAATGGTAGTCGAACCCGCCCTGTATCAGGTAACGCCAGTTCCTTCAAATTATATCCCGGAAATGCAGATGCAGAACCAGCAGGCCGAACAGCGGCAATCCCTGAACAATATTAGCAACCTGGCGCCACCATCCGCTCCGCGCGGAAAAGCGGGTAACAGATACTCACTTCTTTTAAAGGGAAAAGGTTCACACCAGCTTAACATAAGATTTCTCATGATGCCGAAAAAAGACGGCGCTACCTATTCCTTTTCGCTCGTGGTCCCGCGATGCCCTAAAAACTCGGCGCTTTTCCTGCATGACGAGCGCGACGCGGTCATCAAGATAACTCCTGCCATAGGCCTTAGATCGTTCTATCATCCGGAAACGAAAAACCAGGCCGCGGAAGCTGAATTCGGCTTTACGGACTCGATTTCGCTCTCATATTTCGCCATCAGCCGCGAAGAAAAAAAACTTATCGAAGACGCTTCAAAACCTGTTGCTCCGGAGGCCGAAACAGGCTCCATAGAGCTCGCCTCGACATCAGAGGTCGAAGCGCCGGTAAAATATGAGGAAGAAGCGCCCGCGGTAAGTTCCAACATAAAAAGCATATTTTCGATAGGCGACGGAATGATACGCGGAAATCACGAGATAACGTTTAACATAATCAAAGGGAAGATCTCACGCTTTTCACTCGACGTTCCCGCCGGAACGGAGATCGAGGACGTGCTTTCGGACAGTTACGACAAGCGCCAGATACAGGAATTCAAAAATTATTCGTCGGTCGAGATATTTTTAAAATCGCCCGCCGCATCCGAATTTGCCATTACTCTGACATCGATAACCCGCATCGAAGACGGAAAATACGAAGTGACGCTTCCTGAGATAACGCTTCACAACATGGAAAGCGAGCGCGGTCACATAGCCGTCTGCGCGCTGACCAATATCAAGATAGAGGTCGCCGGCGAGCCTTTCAATCTCGAGCGCCTCGACGCGCAGGAACTTCCCGACCGCATAAAATTTTCGGTGATATCCCCTATACTCTACGCTTTTAAATATTTCAAACACCCTTACAGAGCGAAACTCAAACTGACGAAATACTCCGATTCGAAAGTGCTTTCAAGCCTCGTAAGATCGTCTTCGATAAACACCATACTCACTTCACAGGGAGCCGTCATCTCAAATTACGACTTCGTTCTTAAGAATAACGGGCTTCCCTTCCTTAAGATGATCCCTGAAAGTACGGTGGAAATACTGGATTCGGCCGTCAACGGAAAACCCGTCAAAGCATCTTACGACGAGGAATCGAACCTTAAGATACCGATAATCAAATCAGTCGTCCGCGATGACGACGTGCTCGATTTTCCAGTTAATTTCAAAACTTCCGGCACGCTCGAAAAATTTTCGTCCTTCGGCAGCTTCAACCTCAGGATACCGCGCATAGAACTTCCGGTGATGTTTCTGAAATGGCGCGTTTTCACCCCCGAAGGTTATGTTTTCTTCAATTTCCGCGGAGCCCCGGACCTCTCACAGCAGCCTCCGGCGCCGCTCATATACCAGATACCGGTAAACGTCATAAACGGAATAGTTAAAGCCGTCCAGTCGGATTACTTCATGAGCTTCGTATTTCTTTTCGTCTTCATACTCATTTGCGTGGTCCTCGCTTACGTGGCATACGTTGGCGGCGAAAAGGTTTATAACTCGGACATTATACCGGCGACGATAAATCTTTTAAAAACGGTGATATTCTGGATATTCGGATTTTTACGCAGCTACGCCGCGTCGATAATAATCCTTTTCCTGATCGGCGGGCTTCTCGCCGCCATATCGGTCCCGAATTTTAACCGTTCCCGCGTACAGGCCAAGAAAAAATCATGCGTCGCGAATATGAAAACGATAGAAGGCGCTATGGAATTATATCAAATGGAGAACGGCGCCACTGGAGCAATGTCGGTTAACGAACTCGTCGGCAAAGGCTACCTTAAAGCGGAGCCGAGATGTCCCGAAAGCATGCTTTCTTACAGGATAGTATCGGGTATGGGCGTCGGTGTCACAAACGACGTCATCTGCGAGATACACGGAAATCTTTCGCTTCAGGAAACCTCCGACAAGACGAAAGGGATCGGCGGAGATTCAAGGGGAGGGTCCACGGGTTATTCGCGCCAGAGAGAAGATGAAATTTCGTCTAACTATGAAAAAAAACAGGACTACGCCAACGCCCCCGCGCCCTCGATGCCCGCGGCCCAGTCGGCCGCCGAAGGACGCATGATGAGCAAAGAAGAGGACTCGAAGGACAACGGAATTCTTTACAAAGGCAAACCCGGCAAAGTTACGTCAGGCAAAAAATATATCCAGAAACCGACAGGCGAAAAAGGTATATTCTCGGTGCCTATAAAACTTCCTAAAACCATCTATTCGAACGTACTCGAAAAACAGTTCGTCATACCCAACGAAAACATAAATCTCAACGTATCCTATCTGAGCGTGAGATCTTATAAAACGCTTGCGGTGATACTTTTCATCGTCGGCCTGATACTGCCTTACATGCTTACAAGAACCATGGAGGGCGGAGAATTTTTGATAATAGCGATGCCGTTCACGCTCGCCGCGCTCATGATACTTGAGATCGCCAATTTCTACCTGCCCACGAGCGCGTGGTACTCGCAGCTGGGAATTTTATCCGGCGTTCTGGCTTTCGCGCTTTTCAAACTTATCGCCAAACTGACCGACCCCGACAACATGAAAAAAATAGCCGCGCTGCTTGAAAAATCAGTGCCGCCTCCCGCCGCGCCTCAGCAGCCCGCGGCGCCCGCCTCAGGAGGCGGGACCGGGGCCGGAAATCTTACGGTCCTCATATTCATAATAATCGCGCTCACCCTCCTTCTGCCATCGGCAACGCTTGCCAAACCTTTTGCGTCAGGCGAAAAAGAGTTCGTCGATATAACCTATAATCCCGCGACGATGGAGATACAGACATTCTACACGCTCGAATCAGAAGTTAAAGCCGGCCAGAAGGTAGTTTTCATGCCTTACGCCGATCTCAAGAACCTCATAGATTCGGTCAACGCGATGCAGTTCATCGACGAAAGCTCCGAAAACGCCATCCAAAAACCGCTTTATAAAGCCCTCATAAAGAAAATATCCATTTCCGGAAGCGTCAACACCGAAACGGCCGACCTCGACATCGAATATTTCATCGACGTTTACGATGACAACTACACCGTGGTCGATCTTTTCTCCGGAAATGCGGCGCTCACGAGGATCGAATCCTTCATGATAAAGCCCTTTAACTTCGGTTTTTACGATATGCCCGCGCGCTATATCGATAAACTCGAATATATCTATAAAAGCAAACCTGAACGCGAAAGGTTCTCGCAATACAGGCTCAACAAACAATTCGAAAAAGTGAGCGAATACAAGAACTTTAAAATGAGTCCCGACCGCGATAAATATTCGGCGATGTTCGAGAACGCCGGCGAATACCTCGTCCGCGCCTCCCTTAAAACAAGCGTCATTTACAGCGACAATTCATATTACTTCGAACTTCATCCGCAAAAATCCCCGTGCATGAAGATCAGCCTTAAAACGCCCCGCGAATACGACATATACTCGGACAACCTCATCGTCGAAAGCCAGACTCGCGAAGATAAGACCGGCGAGATCATTACGAAGGGAAGCCTCATTCCCGCGGATTATTATAACTTCAAACTCTCGCTCGCGGAAGAAGTCCGCCGCGAAAGAATGAAAAAACAAAAAGAAGACGAGGAACGCGCGAGGCTCGCCCGTGAAAAGCTTCTCGGCAAAACCGATGAAGTGCGCATAATAACTAAAAAAGTAGAGCCGCGCGTGAATCTTACCGCGACCAGCCGCCTCACGGTTGACGAGGAACGCTTCGCATCCTCAATAAACCTCAATTACAGGATACAGAACACCGAGCTGCGTGAACTTTCATATTCGATCCCCTCATCGATGATGATAACGCAGGTCGAAGGCGCAGGCATATACGACTGGAAGGTCTCCAACGCGACAAGCTCCGAAACGAGGGTCTTAAGCGTAATGTTCAAGAATCCCCGCCAGGGCACGGTAAATATCAAGATAGGTTTTGAAAGCGAGATCGCCAACATGAAGGTCCCCGCGGTCATTCCGTGGATAACGCCGCTCGGCGTGACCGAATTTAAAGGCTATATCGCCATCGACTCGGCCATAAACGCCGAAATTTCGGTCGTGAACGAAAGCGGCTCCAACCTCGTCATGGCTGACGAACGCGAAATCTCAGGACTCCCGCAGGGTTACGCCTCTTCGCCCCTGCTGTTTTTATATAAATACACCAAACCGCCTGCCAATATCGCTCTCGTTATCAAAAAGCACATGGACGTGGCCTCCATTCCATGCGCCGTAGACGTCGCCAGTTACCGCACTTTCGTCTCAAAGGACGGATACGCCATCACCCGCGCGTCATATCATATCAGAAACAACAACGTGCAGTTCCTCGAAGTGCGCATGCCCGAGAACTCCGAACCCGCGAGCCTTAAAGTCGGCGAAAAACTCATGAAACCGGGCGCCGGCCTTAAAAACTCCGTCTTCATACCGCTTCTGAAATCCCCGCTCGAAGGCAGCGAATTCAAGGCTTTCGCGGTCGAATTCGTGTACATCACCAAGCTTGCCTCCTTCGAAACTTTCGGAAGGTCAAGATTCGAGCTGCCCAAGATCAGCGTCATCTGCTCCAAGATCAACTGGGAGTTCTACTTCGTCGACGGCTACAACATCCTTCAGACATGGACGAACCTCCGCCAGGAAAACATAGCGCTCCAGAATAAATTCATGGACGAGACCGTTCAAAAGGTCTTCTCCGTAAACGAAATTTACAATATGCAGTACAGGAAAATGGTAGTACAGAATATGAAATCGATAGAAGGCGCGGAAGAATTATATCAGCCGGAAGCCCAGAGCCGCCTTGACTCCCCTCGCGACGGCGGTTCATCCTCCGCTTCCGCCATGGCATTCGGCGGAACTTCGCGCGGCCTTCTGCCCGTCCCCATCGACATTCCGGCCTCATCCAACCTCCTCTACTTCGCCGGAGAAAGCCTTGAAAAGGTCGAGAACATCGACGGAACTTCAACCTTTTTCATCGAATTCTCGTACTACTCGAAAAGCGTATTCGAATTACTCACGTTTATCGGATATTTACTCGCCATACTTGTTCTGATGTCTATCGTTAAAGCGATAACCAGAACAAAAGCGTTCAAAGGACCGATCGTTTTCACCGTGATATCGGGCGTTTACGCCGGCATCTTAGAATACCTGTCGCCGGGCGCCTTCAACTATTTCCTGCTCGGTCTCGTAATGGCGGTAATTATAATGCTCACATATAAGATCGTAAAAATAGACAGAGAAGAAAGGCAGATATTAAAGATCAAATGAACGAACTGTTCGATTTCATAAAAACGGACGATAGCGAATTCAACCCGTCGTTATTCGATTTCAATAGGGAATACAAAAATTTAATAGCCAGCATAATTAAGAACTGCCCTGAGTTTTCACACATAGACTCAAAGCGCATCGCCGTGTCCTATTCGCCCGCTAAAACCAACAGCAAATACGGCCTTCAGGCGAAGATCTATCCGCTTCGGTTCGAGGGCGGCGCAAGCGAAAAGGTCGAACGCGGCTATCGTTTCAAGTTACAGCCGCTCATTCACGAAGGCGAGGAGATCTTTTATCTCATAGCTTTCTGCGTTCCGCGGTTTTTAAACCTCGACAAGGCGGGAAAGCTCGAAACCATAGTCCACGAGCTTTTCCACATAAGCCCGCGCTTCAACGGCGACATCAGGCGCCTTTCAGGCGGCGGAAAATCGGCGCACGGCTCCAGCAAGGATATCTACGATAAATTCATGGAAAAGATCGTTCAAAGATATCTATATTCGAGCGACCGGCCGGCGCTTCCAAAATTTCTGGAGTTCGACTATAAAAAATTAAAGGCCGTGTTCCCCGAAATAAAATTCACGAAACTTAAAGTCCCTAAAATTCTTGTGGAAAAAGCGGAACATTAATTCCGGCATCGGAGTATAACAATTCGAAGCGGTGTTGATCCCGATATTTTTTGTCCCTGCTTCAAACAGTTCAAAAAACCGGTTCCATTATTCCGGCATCGGTTTTTTAATACGGTTCGGTTATAAATCAAAGCTGAATAAAAAAAGGGGAAATGTTTATGAAACTACAAAAAACAAAAGTATCGGTCATGATCTTTTTGTTCCTCATAGCCGCTTTTATGCCTCTTACCGGCTCGCTCGCGGGTATCGACGACGTTAACAGAACCTTGAACACCGCCGCCGTCCAGGAAAACGGCCAGGGAAGCGCCGGGGCGGCCCAAACCGAAGCGAAAACGGACGACTCGGGCGTCGTTATGTGCGATCAATTGAACGTGCGGTCCTCACCATGGGGCGAAATAATCGGAAAACTCGACAAAGGCAAAAAGATCGACATACTCGCCCGCGAAGGCGAATGGCTCAAGATAAAATATAACGGCCGCGACGCCTATATCCACTCAGGATACGTTTCAACCGCGACAAAACCCTCATCCGCGTTCATGGGATACATCGACGCCGGAAAACTCAACGTAAGGACAGGCCCGTGGGCCGCTATCATCGGAACGCTCAGCCGCGGAACGAAGGTCGAGATCCTCGGAAAGACCGGCGACTGGTATAAGATCAGATATAACGGCAAAGACGCCGTCATTCACTCGAAATATGTTTCCAAAAATAAAGTCGAAGCAGGCGCCGACAAACCGGCTTCATCTTCCAACGATAAACCTTCAACTTCGACCCCGCCCGCCGCTGGTTCAGGCGGTTTAAGCCACCCGCTTTCGGGCGCGATGAATATCGGCAGCAAATACGGAATGAGAATGCACCCCATTCAGCATGTCTGGAAAATGCATAACGGCGTGGACATCGGAAGGCCGACCGGAACTCCACTCGCTGCCATGGGAAACGGCAAGGTCATATTTTCTGGCTGGTCCGGCGGCGCCGGATTCATGATAAAGATAAAATACGATAACGGTTATACATCAACATATATGCACTGCCTGCCGAGCGGAGCCAAACCCGTAGGCGCGAGGGTCGAAAAAGGCCAGACTGTCGCGAAGGTCAATAATACCGGCGGATCCACGGGCCCGCACCTGCACCTTGAGATCATGAATCCTTCCGGAGCGCGCATCGATCCCGCCAAAGTATTATAATTATGAACGCGGATATAAAAAGTGTAAAATAAACCGCATATATCGAAATTCTTATGGAAAACTCCTGAAAACGGCGTTTTCCATAAGTGTTTATAAAAGGAGAGAAAATGAAAACATTTAAAAACGCCGCTTTCAAAAAAATATTCGCGATCTTATTCGCGGCCGCCTTATTGACATCGACCGGTGGAACGGCCCATGCGACGGTGGAAACCGATATTTTGAAAATACCAGAAATAAAAGTTTCCCAAACCAGCGAGGTCATGGTTTTAAATATAGGAAAAGCCTCAAACGAAATTTATATCCCCGTTTCGGAAGCGCCCCGATTCGAGCCGGACGGCCCCGCCGCTTTCGCTGTCGATACGAACGAGAATTTCTACATCCTCGACACCGAGAATTTCAAAGTAGTAGTGGCTTCGGACGATAAGGTCATTAGAGTTATTAACTATCCGGAAGGCGAGACCGAAAACCATAAATTTTTCATGCGCGACATATCCGTTTCTTCAAAAGACGGGAAAATATACCTTTTGAACCATACGCTTAAAAATATATTCGTTTATTCATCAGACGGAAAGCTCGCGGGCGACATAAACATATCCGAACACGTTAAATCGCCTCATAAAATATTTGCCGCATGCGACGGAAATATTTACGTCAGAGACGAAGAAGACATGAAGATCGCGGTTTTTGGGGCCGACGGAAAATTCGTCGCTTCAAAAGACGGTTCGATGATATCGAATATCCCGAGCGATGACGGATTTCTTTTCGCTCTTGGCGAATTCGACAAAAACGGGCGCGACATACTTTTGATGGACATTCAAAAAGGCCGGGACCCAAAAGTTTTTGGGCGGCTTTTAAACAGTTTTCCGAAAAATCAGATATACGATTACCAGATCATCGGCACCGACGATAATTTGAACCTTTTCGCGATGGCCGTAGAACAGGTGAAAATGGACGTTTCAAGGCCGGTCGTTTATAAATTCGATAAAAGCGGAAAGCTTCTTTCACGATTTGAGACAGATAATTTCTGGGGTACCGGCGTTTCGGTCCCGACAAGACAATTCGCCGTATCGCCGGCCGGAAAGCTTTATGTTTTCGATTCACAGCTAAAGAAGAATAAATTCGTCGTAATTAAAATAGAAGAAAAATAAATTTTTAAAAATTTATGTGGAACTTTTATTATCATTTTTAGTATAATCATTTGTGAACGGTAATAAAAAACAAAAATATATTTAAATTACAGGGAGGAAACGGTATGAACAGAAAATTTTTAGCGGCACTTGTAATGATAATATTCATAGCTTGCGCCGGATCGTTATCGTATTCATACGGCGGTATCAACGAGGTCCAACAGTCTTTAGGCGACGGCAGCGTCCAGAATTCAACGCAGCAGGCCGCTGCTGCTGCACCCGGCCAGGGCGCGGGCGCAGGAACAGGCGTCGTAATGACCGATGTTTTAAACGTTAGAAACGGCCCGTGGGGAACCATCATCGGAACCGTAAAACAGGGCGCTAAGCTTGACATTACAGGCAAAGACGGCGTATGGTATAAAATAAATTATAACGGCGGAACAGGGTTCGTCCATTCAGGTTATATCGCGACATCCGACGTTCCCGCCACGGCGAGCGACGCTTTCGTCAACACTCCCGGAACTTATCTCAACGTAAGATCAGGCGCGTGGGGCCAGATCATAGGCCAGCTCAACCACGGTTCATCCGTTGAGATACTCGGAAAGAGCGGCGACTGGTATCAGATAAAATACAAAGGCAAAGAAGCGTATGTTCACGCTAACTATATAACCAAAACCAAGCCCGCTGGCGCTACGCCTTCCACTCCCGCAGCCGGAAGCACTCCCGCAAGCGGCGGCTCGGGATTCGGCGGCAGACCTGTTGCGGGCGGCCCCGTCACATCTGAATTCGGACCCAGAAACCTTTATGGAAACTACCACTACGGGATAGACATCGGCGTTCCGACCGGAACTCCTCTGAAATCTCTCGGCGCCGGCCGCGTAGTATCTACGGGTTGGGACTACGGCGGGGGAAGAACGATCGTTATAAAATACGACAACGGCTACACTTCCACCTATTGCCACTGCAAAGACGCGACGGTAAACGCGGGCGACAGAGTAGGACAGGGACAGCAGGTCGGACACACCAATAACACCGGCGCTTACACAACGGGTCCTCACCTCCACTTCGCTATAACCAATCCGGGCGGCACCAAAATAAATCCGCGTCACGCTCCAGGAGTAGTAATATAAAAAATGATCAGATAACAAAAAGATCAGAAATATATACGGTTTTCAATTCTTGAACTGGAAAGCCTTCTTTTAAAAAGGGGGCTTTCCATAAACTTTTATAAAAGGGTGAGAAATAAAATGAAGTGTAATTTTTTAAGTTTTTTCGCCGCCGCGTTCATTCTCTGCCTCATATTAACTCCGTCCGGCCTTTTCGCCGCCGACACGAAAGAAGTTTCAGTCACGGGAGAAATATCAATAAAACTTCCGGAAGTAAAAGATTTTAAAACATCGGAAGTATGCGTTATAAAAACCGGGAAAGAAACCGAATCGGTCGCGCTCGGCACGGTTGATACTCCGGCTTTTCCGTCTAACGGACCTTCTTCTTTTGCCGTCGATAAAAAGGGTAATGTTTATATCCTCGACGCAATGAACTTTAAACTGCTCATCGTTTCAAAAGAAGGGAAAGTAATAAAAGTTATTCCTTACCCGGCCGGCGAATCTTCGGATACGAACGAAGCCTTTTTCATGAGGGATATCGCCATATCGCCCAAAGACAACAGCATCTACCTTTTAAACTTCACCAATAAAAATATCTTCGTTTTATCGCCTACCGGCGAGATCAAAGGCGATATCGATATAAAAGAACAGATCAAACATCCTCATAAAATATTCGTGACGAACGACGGAACGATATTGGTTAAAGACGAGGTATCTTTCGACGTGGTCGCTTATTCGCCGGAAGGAAAAGTTCTCGGTCGCGAAAAAGGTTACGAGGTCAGCAACTTCCCGAACGAGGAAGGCTACCTTTATACGTTAGGCGAAAGGGACCAGGCCGGCCAGGACATAGTTCTTTTAGATCCCAAGGGGAAAGGCAAGCCGAAAGTTTTCGCTAAAATGATGAAGGTCATTACCAATACTGAACCTTACGATTATCAGATCCTCGGCGTCGACGCCAAAAACAATCTTTTCGCTTCCATCGTTGAAAAGATCGAAGAGGACGTCATCCAGACCATCATCTACAAATTCGGCCCCGACGGCAAGGTCATATCAAGGCTTCGCGTAATGCCGATGCCGCTTATAGAAGACACGATGCCCACGAAACATTTTGTGATATCGCCCAAAGGTGAAATATACGCCTTCTCCGGCACTCCGCACGGCGAAAAATTCATCATTTTAAAGGTTGAATAGTTTGTTTTAAAAATAGAATAGTCAAAACAGAAAAAAGGGCTGTCAAAAAAATGAGACAGCCCTTTTTTTATTTTAGATAATAGCTAATATATAAAAGCAGACTCCGACATAACAGGATGGTTTTTTAATTAAATCAAAATGCTTCCTCGATTAAAAATGATAACAATTTTTTTGAGGGATGTCTCGGAAGCGGCTAAGATAGTGACGACGCGCCTGAGGCGCTAGTGTCGCTGGAGCCATGGACGGCGAGAAGCGACGGGCCGGGAGCCGCTGAGAGGCAAGCGGCGAAAATCCAAGGATGAATTTTCGACCGCGATCCCGAAAAAAATTTGTTATTATGCCTTTTTTCTAAGTTTTCTGACTTTTTCCATGAATTTTTTCGTGCGGTCGAGATCGACGGTGTTTTCCCATTTCCCTGCTTTTTTAAAATAAGAGCCTATTATCAGGGCGTCGGCTGAATCGAGATATTCCTCGACGTTCTCGTATGATACGCCGGAACCCACCATGACCGGTATCTTTACCGAGTTTTTAACGGCGTTTATCTCGTCTATGCTGGCTTCGGCGCCTGTCGCGACGCCCGTTACGATAAGGCCGTCGCTCAGAAAAAATTCGGCGGCGTGAGCGGTCTCGCCAATAGTAGTGTCGGCCGTAATGGAATGCGAGCTGTGCTTTTTCTTGATATCGGTAAAAACCATTATATTTTCTGCGCCGATCATTTTTCTATATCGCAGGATATCGCCGGCGTTGGATTCGATTATGCCTTCATCCGCGACATGCGCGAAAACGAACCCCTCGGCGCGGATAAAATCGAGGCCCGCGGCATGAGCCGAAGCCATGGCTTCACGGTTAGCCCCGGCGAGTATTTGAATTCCGCAGGGAAGTCCGGAAAGAGCTTTCGCCTCAAAACCGCAAATGCTCATGACGGAAGTTATTTCCGGGCCGACATGGTTTTTAAGATATGGTATATCATGCATATTTTCAATGGCTATCGCGTCAACGCCGGCTTTTTTATACATGGCGGCTTCCGATCTTACCGTCTCGATTATATTTTTAACGCTTCCGCCATAACCGGGCGTTCCGGGAAGCGCTCCGACGTGGATCATAGCTATCACAGGCTTTTTAACGCCAAATTTTTCCTCGAATCTTTTTAATTTCATTTAACACCCTCATTAATCTTTTTTGTTATATTCTAATACTACAACGCTTATTTTTCAAGACTTTTTTCGAAAGCGGCGGCGGATCAGTCTGTTCAAAACGGCAAATATCATAAAAATTGTCTTGAAAAAAACGCGTTTTTAAAGTAAAATTAAAATATAATCAGTAATAAAATTTTTGCCGCCTGCCGGCCGGAGGATCTTCTGGAAAACATTCACGCGGAACTCGAACTTATTAAAAAAATAAATATTTTAAGCAGCCTTTTAGACAGCGAGATCAAGGACCTCCTTGAATTCGCGTCCATTCATAATTACCAGCCGGGCCAGATGATATTTAAAGAAAACGATATGGGTTCGGATATTTTCATGATAGTATCCGGCATGGTCAAGATCTATAAAAACTCCGAAGATGGAAAGTCATACGAAATAGCTCATTTCAACGCCACCGAATTTTTCGGAGAAATGTCGTTTTTAGACAATATTTACAGAAGCGCCAACGCGGTCGCGGCATCATACACTCAGCTGATAGGGCTCGACGAAGAAAACTTCAAGCGCTTTTCCACGCGCTATTCTTCAGCCGCCTTCAGGTTCTTAAAGAATATCACTCTCGAAAACCAGAAAAGACTAAGGCTTTCAAACGAAAAACTCGTGAAGAATTACGGCGAGCTTTTGAAGGCGCATAACACGCTTACCGAAAACCGTAATTTTCTGTACAATGTTATAGGAAATTCCTCCGAAATGATAATAGTCCTCGACCCTCAAGAAAAAACCGTGATATTTAATTCCGGCGCCGAAACGAGCCTGAAAATAAAAGCCGCCGAACTCATCGGAAAACACATAGAGATACTTTTTTATGAAACCCAGTACCAGACCATAATAAATGAGCTTTCATCCGCTAAAAGCATCCACAACCGTGAAATTCATATGCGGGCTTTCGACGGAAAAAAACTCATAACTAACTTTTCGGCATTCATACTCAACCCTCAAAAAGGCAATAACGGCGATGGAATAGTCATCATGGCGCATAACGTTACCGAAAAAAAATTCCTGGAACGCCAGATCATGCAGAACGACAAGATGATCCTTCTTGGAAAAACCGTTTCCGAGATCGTCCATGATATCAAAAACCCTCTCACTATAATAACTCTTGCCCGCGATTGTATATTTTTCAGGTTCGAGGACCTGCACGACGAAGAATTTGAAAAAGACGTCAACCAGATAGACGAGTCGGTCGCGAGGATCCAAAAGATCATAACCAACACGCTCGATTTCGTGAAGGTCGTTCCAAGCTCTCAGGACAGCATAAACCTGTGCGCCGTCATACAAAATTCGATAACTCATTCCAAAGCCAATAAAAAAGCTGAAATAGTCAAAATAATATTCGATGACAAGCTGCCCGACATAAATGTAATAGGAAATGCGGCTCAGCTCGAACAGGTATTCATAAACCTTATCACCAACGCTATTTACGCCATTCCAGTTTCAAAGGGCGGCACGGTGAAAATAGCCATGTCAAGAAAAGGGAACCGCATCTTTATCGATATAAGCGATACCGGAAGCGGAATGAACGAGGATGTTCTCGCCAACATATTCGAGCCGTTCTTCACGACCAAACCCGCCGGCGAAGGCACGGGCCTAGGCCTTTCAATATGCCAGGCGATAATTTCGCAGCATAAGGGCGAGATTTGCTGTAAAAGCGTCGTCGATGAAGGGACCACCTTCACCATTTCATTTCCTTATTGATTCAAACGGCAAGAGATCAATGCTTGGCGTCCTTCATATCAGCCGTGTATAGCGTGGCCCTGTTGCGGCCGCCCTCTTTCGATTTATAAAGAGCTATGTCTGCGCATCCGATAAGTTCTTCTGAATCGTTATAATCGAGCTTTTCCTGTTCATTTTCGACGTTTGAATAGGTCGCGACGCCTATGGATATGTTCACCCTCAAAGGCCCGAATGAACTGGCTACGACGCGTTCCTCGACGCCCTTTCTAAGGCGCTCCGCGAACATGAGCGCTCCGGTTTTATCTGTTTCGGGAAGCACGACGATAAATTCCTCGCCTCCGAACCTCGCGGCTATATCCGTTTCACGGACGGTACGCTTCAAAACCAGCGCGACCTCGCGTAATACCATATCACCCGTCTGATGCCCATAGGTATCGTTAAATTTTTTAAAATGATCTATATCCGTCATAGCCACGCTGATATGGCCGTGATAGCGCTTGACGCGCTTAAATTCCTTGCTCATTACGCCCAGAAAATATCTTCTGACGTATAATGTCGTAAGATTATCAAAAACGGCCAGCTGATAAAGGTTGGCGTTTTCAATAGCAAAACCGGCCTGCGTGGCGATAACCGATGTTATATGAATATCCGCTTCCACAAAATTCTCACCGTTGTTTTTATCGACGAGGACTATGACGCCTATAAGCTCTCCCTTATAAGTATTAAGCGGGATACACATTATCGAATCTATATTCTGGCCGTCCGCGAATAATTCTTTGTAGGTCACGGCGTCGGCCTCGCGGCTGGCTATGATGATCTTCCTGTTTTTAACGGCTGCGCCGGCGAAATCCACTATAGTGTCCGGCGGAGAGTTTTCAGACACACGCATTTTAAGGACCGAATCATCTTCATCTATAAGAAAGATCGCGCCGCATTTGGCTCCGACTATGTCTATGGTCTTTTTTAATATCACGCCGAAGAGGACGGCGGTATCGGGCGTAGCCGTGATAGTTTTTGAGATATCGTATAAAGCGCTTAATTCCGTGACCTTCTGTTCCAGTTTTTTATTCGAGATGGTAAGGCTGATATTACTCAAATGAAGCTTGATGAAAAGCTGATAAAATCGAATAGCGACGACGACCCCGATAATTTCAACGAGCGGAGCGACCATTTCGAATAATATTCTTAAATTAACAAAAGATAAATATTGGATAAGAACTATTATGCCACAGTAAGCGAAAAGAGCCAGTATATCTTTAAAAGAGGGTTCCGTCCTTATCAGATAAAAGAAAGCGGCGGCTCCAAGAAATAAAATTATTAAAACGCTCGCGGATCTATTGATGCGATGTATGAAATCGCGCCTGATGATATTATCGATAACCTGCGCGTTCATGAACATTCCCGGGGTCATTCCGAGCGGGCTTAATTTCACGTCGATAAGCGCAGGCGACTGGGCCCCGATCAGAACGACCTTTCCCTTGAAAACATCGGGCGGTATAAAGCCGTCCAGCACTTCAGAATAAGTAAAGGAAGGAAATATGCCGCTTTGAAAAACTCCGTTATATTTTATCATGTAGCACTGATGATCGGTCAATCCCGATCCCGAGTATGAATTGAAGCGGAAGAGCGGAACCGTTTTATCCCCTATTTTAATGGCATCCTTACCGGTTTCGATCGCGAATTCTTTTCCCGGATCCTTAAACCGCAAAAACTCTCTTGCGACAATGAGAGGAAGCGAGAACCTTTTCAATTTTTCGAATTCGCCGAAAAGCTCCACGTTCCTTAAAACGCCGTCCGGATTAAGATAATCAAAATCTATATTTACGAAACCCCTGTCGCGGCAGGCGTTTAAAAATGCCACGCAGATGGTATCCTCCTGTAATTCATTTTTAAAATTTTTAGTATCCACCAAAAGGCTGACCGGATTATAACGATACGCTAAAATAACGTTTCCGGCCTCCTTTATGGATCTTGCGAGAAAATCATCCTCGGCGGAATCGGCCGAAGGAATGCTGAACATTATGTCTATGCCGACCACGGCCGCGCCCGCTTTTTTCAGGGCGTCGATGACCTTTCCGTGAATGGAGCGTTTTAAAGGCCATTTCCCGTATCTATTAAGGTCCTCATCGTCTATAGCGACAAGAACTATATTTTTTGAAATGGATTGATCGAGCGCCCCGGAAAATCTGTAATCCTGTGTTTTAACTTCAAGAGGCTCTATGAGATTGAGTAAAAGTCCGGCGCAAACTATCAATGTCACCGATAAAAAGATCAAGATCTCATTTTTGTTATTCTTCAAAATTTTCAATTTGAACTCTCCTTAAAGAATATGAGTGTCTGGCAAGTAAATGTACAAGAAATTATAACAGAAATAACAACCCGTGTCAAAGACGGCCATAAATCCGTTATAAATACGCTTGACTTTGAAGTCCGCTATGTTATATAATATCAAAAAAGCGGACCATTCCGGTAACGATCATTTTATGTTAGAAAATTCACAAAAAGAAAGGATCTTTTAAAAATGAGAAAATTTTATTTTATATTAACTGTTTTAATAGCATTTACAATGTTGCAGGCTGTTTCCTTCGCTTCCGATTCATGCAGCTCATGCCCGTCGGCGGGAGTCTGCGAAACCGCTAAAAGCGGCGAATCATGTGAGAGCAAAACCCCGGCCGCGACAAAGTCCGAACCCGCCGTGGCCGCAGCTAAAACCGGCGAGATAAATTTAGAAGCCGGAAAAAATATCGACGCCAAAAGCGTTACCGCGAGCATGCGCCGCGGGGCTAAAACCTTCATAATAAAGCTCAACGGTAAAAAAGAATCTTTAGAAAGCATTTCGGCGGCTTTCGCGAAGAAATTCGCACTTTCCGAAAACAAAGGCGCGGATGTTGAACTGGTAAAAGTAGCTTCCGGATTATGGATCAAAGTAACCAACGGCGCGGAAGCCGAAAAGCTCGAATACCTCAAATCCCTCGGCATCAATGCCGAAGAAGAAAAATAACAGGCCCGGAACGTTAAGATCCGCTTTCATCAAAATATAAAGGGCGTGAGTAAATTCCCGCCCTTTAAATATATAAACGGCAGTTTTTAAAATGAGAATTACAAGACTCGTATTTCAATTATTTTTCATAGAATTCATAATTTACGCCGCGATAATGTTCTTTGCGGGCGCGTCGTATTTTAATTGCGAATCTTACTGTCCCATGGGGGCGGTCGAGACGCTTCCGCTTTTTCTCAAGAACCTTCAATTCCCATGCGCCGTGAACGAATTCAATTATTCGATATTTTTCGGCGTCGTCATACTCACGATATTTTTCAAGCGCGCTTTCTGTTCCTGGATATGCCCGCTCGGAACGTTGAACGAAATGGTATCTTCCATACGCGAGCGCTTCTCACGATACTCGCCCATGCCGCATATCGCCGTTAAAATTTCGGCGGTTTTAAAGACCTCCATCCTGCTCGCGATCGTCGGTTCGACCTTTTATTACTACGACCTCGTGTTCAGGCCATTCTGCCCTTATTTTACGGCTTTCGGGCTGCACGGGCACACTACCAATGTTTTAAGTTATTTCATACTCATAAATATTTTTATCGTAACGTTGACCTTCAAAATGGGATTTTGCAGAACGCTCTGTCCGTTCGGGGCCTTCCTCAATATTTTTAATATGAAGACCGTTTTTAAAATATACCGCGACGGCGAAAAATGCGACGGCTGCAAACTCTGCGACCGCGTATGCCCTTCCGAGATAAATGTTTCCGGGGCGGCGGCGGTAAATTCTCCCGAATGCACGATGTGCATGAACTGCATGGGTGCGTGCGGAAAAAACAAAGCTTTGAACATAGGATTTTAAAGGTATTTTTAAAATTATGAAACCTAAATTCGTCATCAGCCCTTTAATAATACCGGCGGCCATATTGATACTGATATCAGTTTCAAATTACGCCGCTTATGCTTTCCGCGTCCCCACTTTATCCGAGGCGAAGACCGAAGCGATGGCGAAAACGGCGTCGGAAAACATGTGCCTGGCAAGTTTTGAGGTCGGCGGCCTCTCGTGTTTCGGAACCTCAAAAACCTTCGCCAAATGGGTGAACGAGCTTCCCGGAATACTTAAGATACGCACTTTTTCTTCAAACAGAAGCGCCGAGATCACCTACGATAAAAGTCAGGTCGGCGCGGATGAGATAATAATGTCCATCGAAAGAGAGGTTAAAGCCGGAAACCAGGTTTTAAAACCGTTTTCGGTCGTGCGTTACCGCGAATCGGAAACCGGGAAATGGATAGTTCTGCGCTCAAATAAAAAAGTAGAGGTGGATGAACTTTGAATGAAATATTAAAGTCCCTGTCGATAAAATACAGCGATCTCATATTTTCGCTGGTTCTTTTTTTAAGGCAGAAAGGACTTAGCTTCCTGACGGTCAATATGGTGAATGTCTTTCTGGCGCTGATACTGCTTTTCATAATGTTTAAAATGTTCGAGATCGCCAAAACCTCAGCCATATATGTTATAACGCTCTTAATAATTTTATTGCCGCTCCTTTTTCTGGTGTTCTCTTCTTTTTTTTACGGCGGATCCAATCTCGACGCTCTGACCAGATAGGGCGCAGCCACGCTTAATTCGACGGCCGCCTGAAAAACTCTTGAATAAAGAGTTCATGTTTTTTATTATACGGGGTGAAGTATGAAAAATGAAAGAAAAACGTTCAAAGACGTTCTTGAATACGTAAGATCAAAACCGAAACAGAAGGTAGCCATAGCTTGCGCGGCCGATGACGCGGTCCTTAAGGCCGCCGAACTCGCATATACTGAAGGAATGCTCGATTCGGTGCTTTTCGACAGCGAGGCGAAGATAAAGAAAACGGCGCAGGCGGCGAAGATAGATATCGATAAATTCAAAATAGTCAATATTGAAAACGACCGCGAAGCAGCCGCCATGGCCGTAAGATCGGTTAAAAACAATGAAACTCAGATACTTATGAAAGGCCATCTTTCAACCAGCATGTTCTTGAAAGCCGTTCTCGACAAAGAGAGCGGCCTCAGAAAATCCAAGCTCCTGTCGCATATTCAAATATTCGAATGTCCTATCACGAAAAGAATAAAAATGCTCTCGGACGGCGGAATGAATCTATATCCTAAAGCCGAAGAATTATACTATATCACGGCCAACGCCATCAGCGCGTACGTCGACGTCTGCGAAAGGACGCCCAACGTCGCGCTGATATCGGCTTATAATTACTCGACGCCGCATCTTGCCACCACTACCTACATGTCGTCGCTGGCTTTTGAAATGAAGGCGGCCGATAAATACGGCAATAATATCAATATAAACGGCCCGATGACCCTCGACGTCGCCATATCGAAAAAAGCGGCCGATAAAAAACAGATCGGACACGCCGGGGCCGGCGACGCGGATATATTTATCGTTCCTAATATAGAAACCGGGAACCTGCTCGGAAAGTCGCTGATGTATTTTTCCAAATCGCCTTCGGCCGGGCTTATAACCGGCGCGGCCAGACAGGTCATAATGCTTTCGAGGGCGGACGATCATCAGACCAAACTCAATTCAATGGCTATAGGATGTCTTCTATCTCTCGCCGAAAACGAAAATTAAAAATATAAATATACACGGAGGAAGGTATGGAAAATCTAATATTAACTATTAATCCCGGTTCGACCTCTACCAAGGTCGGTATTTTCAAAAACGAGACGCAGGTGGCGGTATCGAACATCTCTCATCCGGATTCGGAGATCGATAAATTCGAATGCATATTCGACCAGCTCGATTACAGAACGAACGTCGTCAAAAAATTTCTGGCCGACAATAACGTTAAAATAGAAGAGCTATCAGCTATAGTCGGCCGCGGCGGTCCTATATGCCCGCTTACCTCAGGCACTTATGTCGTCGACGAAAACATGGTCGAAACGCTGAAAACGAAATATACGGTATTGCACATATCTATATTAGGCGGACTCATCGCAAAAAACCTCGCGGGAACTACAGTTAAAAACGTTTTTATAGTAGATCCCGTCTGCGTTGATGAGATGTGCGAAGAAGCCAGAATATCAGGCCACCCGCTCATCAACCGTGAAAGCCTTTCGCACGCGCTCAATATCAAATCGGTCGGGCGCATGGCGGCAAAGGACCTTAAAACGCCGTACGATAAACTTAACCTCGTAATAGCCCACCTCGGATCCGGCGTTTCCGTCACGGCACACGATATGGGAAAAATGGTCGACGTCAACAACGCTTACGATGAAGGCCCTTTCTCGATAGACCGCACAGGCGGGCTTCCGCTTCGCGCTCTTATCGAAACCTGCTGCTCGGGCAAATACACGAAAAAACAGGTCCAGGAACTGTTCATGAAAAAAGGCGGAATAATAGCTTATCTTAACACCAACGACGGGCGCGTGCTTGAAGACATGTTCCACGCGGGCGACCCTAAAGCCATACTCGTGACGAAAGGCCTGTGCCACCAGATCTCCAAGGAGATAGGCGCCATGGCCACAGTTCTTCGCGGAAAAGTGGACGCCATAGTTTTAACCGGCGGCCTTGCTCGCTTCAAACAGCTCGTCGAATGGATAAAAGAGAGGACCTCTTTCATATCGAAGTTTCTTATTTATCCGGGCGAAGATGAACTCGCTTCAATGGCTTCCGGCGCATACCGGGTAATTTCAGGCCAGGAAGAAGCGAAAAAAATTAAATAGATCAAAGTTGGACGAAATACATAACCAATAAAAAAACGGCGAAAAATTTTCGCCGTTTTTTTATTGGTTAGTGAACAGAGAATAAATAATAGAGAATAGTTGCCGTGGCGGGCTTCGCCCGTTTTAAAAAATCAGCCGCAAAGCGGCTGCTGCCATAACTATTCACTATTATCTTTACACTATTCACTGATATGATATTTCAGATAAAAAAAAGACCCTTTATTTAACAACTCTTGCCTGATCGGCGCCCTTGAAAAAAAGGCTCGCGTATTTCCTGAAATAGCCGGCGTAATAAGCAAAAGTGTAAAAAGAGTGAACCTTTTCATCCATACCGGCCTTGAATTTCGAGCATTTATAATTAAACCAGGCGTTCATCTTGCCGTGGCCATAAAAAAGTTTCCACAACTCCGTAAAATTTGTGAATTTTGGTAAGTATACGCCGCACATGGGAGCAACGGAAGCGCTTCCAGGATAGCGTCTCATAAGCGCGGGAAGAATGGAAAAGTCGGCCGGATTCAAAAGAAAATCATGTCCCTGCTGGATCTCTAAAAAGACCGGATAGCGCATCGCGACGGCGAGAACGTTATGCGCGGCGAATACGCCGTATTTTTCAGGGGAAAAACCGGTGATAACGCTACAGAGGGGAATTCCGTAATTTTTTTCGGCACCCGACAGGTCGAGCTGATAATAAGGCGCGTCCTGATGTATGACGGTCGAAGGTATGACGAAATTTATGCCGGGGTCTTTTTTCAGGGGCTCGATCATCCTTTCGACGAAATCGTCGCCGTATAATTCGGTGCCTTCGCGCACGAAAACTATGAAAGAATAATTTCCGGAAAAGTCAAAAGACGGATATTTTTCAAGGCCCCTGTAAGTGGAAATATGGAGCGAATGCCCAAAAGATCCGGACTGTCTGTCGAAAGACGAAAGAAGCCCCGATATTTTTTCGGCAGCGGCGGAACAGACTACGCAGATAGTTTCATGCTCCATCGGAATTAAAGCCCTTTCACTTCTTTTATTATCTCTTCGATCTTCTCGAATGGCGCCGAAAAATCATTCGGCAGAAAAAGAATATTGGAAAAAGCCAGCGCGGCGTTCTTATAAGAGTCCGCTGACAGTGAATATTTGTTCTTATAGTAATTGGTCATCGGCAGGACCACGGGCGTCTTTCTTTTCGCGAACCGAAGTTTCGAAAGTATCTTCTGCATCTTTGAATATATGGCCGGATTTTTAAAATATGCGGGGAAATAATTAAATGTGTTAAGCGCGTAAGGGTTCTGTTCGGGAAGCAATATTTCGTTATGATACATGAGCTCGCGGCGGTAATGCTTGGAGATCATGTATTTATATTCGAGAAGATCGTCTATGAATTTAAGACTTTCCGATATGTTGCGCCCGATATCGGGCGACATGGAGAAATCAGGAGCTGCGATGCGCAATTCGCCGGCCGCGTCATACCCGGAATTCATTATGGCCCTGAGGCGAGCGTTGATCTTTTCGTTGGAGGTCGCGACCATGCCGCCGCATCCGCAATCTATCATGGAAGCCGCGTCGAAGTTAAAAACCGAGATGTGTCCCCAGTTGCCGCATTTAACGCCTTTATATACCGCCCCGAGCGAAGTGTTGACGTCCTCTATCACGAAAAGTTTATATATCCCGGCGGCTTCCATGACCGAATCCATGGCGCAGGGCATCCCGAACATATGAGAAGCCACGACCGCTTTTAATTTATTGGTTATCATCAGTTCGAGGTGGGACATATTCATATTAAACGACGGAATATCGGCGTCTATAAAAACGGGCGAGCCGCCTAAAAGTTCTATGGAACCCGCGACCTCCGGAAAATTATAGGCCGAGGTCGCGGCGCCGGCATCCGGCCCGACGCCGACGGCGTAAAATGCCGCCATGAGCGCTTCCGAATAGGACGCGCAAGGATAGGCGTATTTGACACCCACGTATTTACAGAATTCGGAAGAAAGCGACTTGATATCTTCCGGCGTGGCGGAAAGATCGAAACTGCGTTTTATTTTTTTCAGAGGGCTCTCATGAGGCCTCAAATTGTAGCCAAGCCTATCGCGCATAACTTTTCACATACCGCCCCTTCGTCAGATATTTAAAAAAAGACCAGGATCACCGCGAAAAACTTAATTCACGGAGGCCGAACGGGGGCCGGATATTCTTTCGAGTATTTTCGGGCATATGGTATTCACGTTCCTGGCACCCATTACCAGAACGATATATTCTCTGTTCCTGTTTTCAAGGATGCGCTCGCATATCATATCGGTAAGCCTGTCAAGATCCGGCGCGTGATAAACGTTCTTAAGGCCGAATTTGGATTTTATCTCACCTATGACCTCGGCGGATGAAATATTTTTATTAACGGTGCCGCCGCCGTAATAGATCTCGCTGATGAATATCTCGTCCTCGGGACCGGCTCCGACGAACGCGTCGCACAATTCATGCCTGGTAAAAAAGGTCGGACCGTAACCGTGCGGCTGATAAACGGCTATCACCGGTTTATCGAAGACGCGGACCGCCGATATGGCGCATTCGATCTCGTGAGGATTGTGGGCGTAATCGTCTATGACGACCGTCCCGCCGGAACTTCCTATCACTTCGAGCCGTCTGGCGACGCCTTTATACCCTTTCAGGGCCGAGGCGATATCGCCTAATGAAACGCCGGTTTCGGCGACTGTAACGACCGACACCGCTAGGTTTTCAACGTTATGCCTTCCGATCAGCGAAGTTTCGAACGGCGTGCCGTTCACCTTGAAAAAAGTTCCATAAGGCTTGAGCTCGACGCCCGTAACGAGGTAATCGTTCTTGAAATCATTTATATTTTTGGAATAATCAAAGTTTATAATTTTAAATTTTTTGCCTGAATTTTTCGGCATAAGTTCCCTGAGAATGGCTGCAACGTTGGGACACGACGCATTAGCTATTATTTTTCCGCCTGCCCTGACGTTGGAAATGAAGGTCCCGAAAAGTTCGAAAAGTTCCGGAAGCTCTTTATGTTCCTTTGAGATATTAGTAAGAATAGCAGTTTCGGGTTTATATTTGATTATCGTGCCGTCCGACTCGTCCGATTCGATAACGAAGTAATCTGATTTTCCATATCTCGAGGACGCGTTAAAGTTACGCGAAATGCCTCCGATAACGAATGAAGGGGATTTACCGAGGGCATCTAAAAGGTATGAGCACATAGTGGAAACCGAGGTTTTTCCGGCCGTTCCGCCCACGGCTATGCCGGTTCGGCAGTTGAATATCTCGGCGAGAAGGTCTGATCTGTGTTCTTCGGTAATGCCGTGCTTTCTGGCTTCGACGATATCTTTGACCGTATCTTCGATGGCCGTGGATTTCACGACGATTATGTCTTTGAGCGCGCAGCCCGAATCACGGGCAAACGACTCAAGGCCGCTTCCGTCCTGAGGATATATTTTCATGCCTGTATTTTTGAATTCATGGAAAAGGGGAACTTCGAGATTTCTGTCGGAACCGCCGACGTTATTGCCCATTTCAACCTGGATCCTCGCGAGGGCGGACATTCCGGAACCTAATATGCCTACAAAATAATAATTCTTCATTTTAAAACGTTCACTCCCGATATATCAAAAAAACTGCGCAAGCAGTTTTTCAGAAAAAAAATATTTTAAAAAAATCAGTGCAGTTTGCCCTTTATAAGGCTGTGATAGACCCATTTGAAAAATTCAGAGTCGAGTTCTTCCTCTTTCTTCTTGCTGATCTGGACCTTGCCGGTAGAGGCGATCTTTATGGTGCGGATGCCCTGGGGGGTCGTAATTACGCCTTTCACGCTTTTTATGTTGGAAGTATAGTTATGGAACGGAGCGATATCCGAAAGAGTTTCGATCTTTCCGTCGAAGCGGAGCTTTTTGATCGTCGGATGTTCCATGCGGTCGAGGTCCATCGTGCTTATGAACGCCATGTGTTCGGATATTTTAAATATCTTTTCGGGCGCTATGAAAGCCGGTTTAGGTTCGAATTTGGTGAACTTGAGGATCATCATCAGGGCCGACCTTATCGGAGCCGGTTTTCCAAAAGAGATCATGAAATCTTTGAAGATAACGAAATGGCCCTCTTCGACGATCCAGTATTTCTGGGTCTGAACGCGGCCTTCCTCTAAAACGTCCATCTCATGAGAAAGTATCTCTTTAAAACTCACGGCGACGCAGTCGTCGGCGAACATGGCGTTAAGAAAACCGGGCTGTTCCTTTTCAAGGTTGCACTGGTTCTCTTTAAGTTCGAAGAACTGTGAAAGGCTTTTTAGGTCGGGGTAGCTGAATTCGAAGAACTGAAAGGAATTACTTTTAGATGAAATAGCGAGACCCGCGCTTTCCGGGGCTGATTTGTTCGTCATTTTTTTTTAGACTCCATAAAATAAGAAAATGAGCCGTAAAGGACTCGAACCTTTAACCTAGTGATTAAGAGTCACTTGCTCTACCATTGAGCTAACGGCCCATTATGTTTTAACGCCACGAATAATATCATAAAAAAAACTAAAAAGCAAGAAGATTTTCAAAAATATTATTGTTCTCAAACCCGCTTTTATGATAAAATGCTGGCAAAAGCTTAGAATGAGGGCGAAAACCAAAAATGAAAAAAAACAAAAACATACTGTTTTATCCGAGCGGTCACGGTTTCGGACACGCCGTTCGCCAGATCGAGATAATGAAGGAAATATTCCGTGAAAATATCGAAAAAAACGCCGCTCATACCATAACGGCCCGCACAATGGCGCCCGAATGGCTTTTCGCAAACTCTTTTTCGCTTTATTTCGATAAATTTTACGGCGAAAAGGGCGGCGTTTGGAAAAACAGTTTTAAATACGATCGCTTTACGAACGACGTCGGAACAGTCCAGAAGGACAGCCTTAATATGGACATAGAAGCGACGCTGAAAAATTGCGATATTTTTTACGGTAATTTCAACGAACGGGCAAAACTCGAAGCCGAATATATTAAAAGCAGCCGCGCGGACATCGTAGTAGGCGACATCCCCCCGGTCGCTTTTGAAGCGGCGGCAATAGCCGGAGTTCCGGCCATCGGAGTAACCAATTTTTCATGGGACTTCATCTACCGTGAATTTCTTGAACATCACCCGGGATTCGGGTCCGTAATAAATATCATTGAAAGTGCATATTCAAAATGCGGAATACTTTTGAGGCTTCCCTATGCCTGTCCTCTGCCGGCGTTCCAAAATATCATGGACGTGGGGCTCATAGCCAGAAAAGCTTATCTTTCCAGAGACGAGGTCTTTGAAAAGCTCGGTTACGATTCCCGTGATTTTAAAGGCCGTAAAACCGTCATGATAAGTTTCGGCGGCTTCGACACCTCGGGGATCATGCAAAATGAACTTGAAAAGCTCGGAGATCATATCTTTTTAACGACGATCAAACCCGCCGCCGGAGGCCGTCTTCCGCATAACGTCAGATACATCGACACGGAGGCCGCCGGAATATCTTTCGAGAACCTTTTTGAAATATTCGACGTGATAGTCACCAAACCCGGTTACGGCGTTCTCGGAGACATAATCGCCGCGGGATCTCCATGCATCTACGCCGACCGCGGAAACTTCGCCGAATATCCGTATCTTGTAAAAATGCTCTCGGATCATTGTAAAAAAGCCGTTTACATAGAACGGGAAAAACTTTTATCATGCGAACTTGGAGGCTGCATTGAAGAAGCGTTGAAACCGAATCCGGTTTTCTCCGGTATGCCGGCCGCTGGAGCGGCTCAATGCGCCAAAATAATATGCGGCCTTTAATTTAATAACGGCTCCTCAAGTCACTTACTGATCCATCCTCCGGGTTTCCAGGAGAGATAATTAAAAAAACCTGATCATTCCCGCAAGACTATCCCCGCTGCTGATGATTACGCTTCGCGAGACCTTTGCGCAAAAATCACAAGAGCTTCAAAAATAGCTTGCAAAATGTTTTACTATATGATATAATAAAAACCATCTCACACATCACCCGATTTTTATGGCGGTGCCTGTTATAAGACTTTATACCTAAAGTTTTCGGCCCGGGCCTGTTTTGTAGCAAGTTCTATAAAAACATGACGGTGATGGAGGAAAATAAACCAAAAAGGAAGGGGAACCCAAATGTCAGTAGTATCAATGAAAAACCTCCTCGAGGCCGGCGTACACTTCGGCCACCAGACACGCCGCTGGAACCCTAAAATGGCGCGCTTCATATTCGCCGAAAGAAACGGCATCTACATCATCGACCTTCAGAAAACGGTCAAGAAGATCCAGGAAGCCTACAAATTCGTGAAATCCGTCATCGCTGACGGCGGCACGATCCTTTTCGTAGGAACGAAGAAACAGGCTCAGGAAACCATCAAGGAAGAATCGATCCGTTGCGGAATGTACTTCATCAACCAGCGCTGGTTGGGCGGCACGCTCACAAACTACGAAACGATCCAGAAGAGAATAGACTATCTCAAGAGGATCGAACGCATGAAAGAAGACGGAACATTCGACCTTCTTCCTAAAAGAGAAGTTTCAGCCCTCGAGAAAGAACGCGTAAAACTCGAAAAATACCTCGGCGGCATCAAAGACATGAAAAAACTCCCGACCGCTCTCTTCATAATCGACCCGAAAAAAGAACACATAGCCGTATCAGAAGCCCGCAAAATGGGTATCCCGACAGTCGCTATCGTTGATACCAACTGCGACCCGGACGAGATCGATTATGTAATTCCCGGAAACGACGACGCTATCCGCGCTATAAAACTTCTCACCCAGACGATATCGAACGCCATCATCGAAAACCGCGAAGGCCGTTCGGAAGAAGTCGCTCCCGCCGTTGAAACAGCCGTAACCGGCGATGAATCAGAACTTCCTGATATGTCGACATACGTTGCGCCCGTTCTCACCGAGAGCGAAAAAGCCGCTGAAGAAGAGATCATCTCCGATGAAAGCGAACGCAAAAGAGTAGAAAAAATAGGCGAAAGCAAACGCAAAAAAGAAGCTTAATATATCAATTAAAAGCACGCGAGCGTTTAAGCCTGCGTGCTTTTAAATTAACGACCTGTCCGGCATTATCTTTTGCCGGACAGGTTTTATAAAAGAAAGAAAACAAAAAATAAAGAAATACATTAAAATAGAGAAAGGGAAATGATATTATGGAAATCAGCGCAAGCGCAGTAAAAGAATTACGTGAAAAATCAGGATGCGGCATGATGGACTGCAAAAAAGCTCTCCTTGAGAACGAAGGCGACATGCAGAAATCTATGGACTTTTTAAGAAAAAAAGGCCTCGCCATGGCAAAAGCCAAAGCAGACCGTACCGCTAACGAAGGCATCGTTTACGCACAGGTATCGGCCGACAGCAAAAAAGGCATACTCGTAGAGGTCAACTGCGAAACAGATTTCGTCGCCAAGACCGACGAATTCCAGGGCCTGGCAAAAGACCTCGCGGCTCAGGTTTTTGAAACCGCTCCCGCGGACGTACCCGCTTTTCTCGAACAGCCCTTCATCAAAAACAAAAGCCTTAAAGTCAATGATTTCATCGTTGAAAAAGTCGCCGCTATAAAAGAGAACATAAGCGTTAAAAGGCTCACCACCTTCAACGAAGGCCTCGTTCACTCATATATCCACATGGGTTCGAAACTCGGCGTTCTCCTTGAAATGACGGCCGACCAGGCTCTCGCCAATAATCCTGAATATGTTGAGCTCTCAAAAGACCTCACCATGCAGATAGCCGCCGCTAATCCTCTTTTCATCGACAGAAACAGCGTTCCTAAAGAAATAGTCGAAAAAGAAAAAGAGATCTTCAGAGCGCAGATGGCCGAACAGAAAAAACCCGCCAACGTTATGGAAAAGATAATCGAAGGCAAAATAAACAAATATTTCGAAGAGATCTGCCTTCTCGAACAGGCTTTCGTAAAAAATCCCGATCAGAAGGTCAACCAGTATCTCGCTGAAAAAGCTAAAAAACTCAATCAGCCCGTAGCTATCAAAAAATTCGTCCGTTTCAAAATAGGCGAATAATTTCGTTTTCGAAAGGAAAATAAAATTGCCTCTGAAATATAAAAGGATACTTTTAAAACTTTCAGGAGAAACTCTCGGCGGGGAAAAAGGGGCCGGTTACGACCCCGAAACTCTCGCGCGTATTTCAAACGAAATAAAACAGGCCTACGATCTGGGCGCTGAAATAGCCATAGTCATCGGCGGCGGCAACATATTCCGGGGCGTCTTCGCGAAAGACCTCGGTATAGAGCGCTGCACCGCCGATTATATGGGAATGCTCGCGACCGTCATGAACGCCCTCGCGCTTCAGAATTCCCTTGAACAGGCCGGTCTTTCGACGCGCGTGCTCTCCGCCCTCGAAGTAAAATCGGTGGCGGAACCCTTCATATTAAGAAGAGCGCTGCGCCATCTTGAAAAAAAACGCGTGCTCATACTCGCGGCCGGAACCGGAAGCCCGCTTTTCACGACCGATACGCCTTCGGCGCTTCGCGGCGTGGAACTTCGCTCGGACGTTCTGTTAAAGGCAACGAAGGTAGACGGCGTATATTCGAAGGACCCGAAAAAATTTCCCGACGCTGTGAAATACGACAAGCTCACATTCGATGAAGCGATATCGCAGCATCTTAACGTGATGGATATGACCGCGTTCACGCTGTGCCAGGAAAACAACCTGCCTATAATAGTTTTTAACATCCGTGAATCCGGAAACATTTTAAAGATAATTCAGGGCGAAAACATTGGTTCTATTGTCACAAATTAGTTTTTGTGGAGGAAAGTACACATGTTAGAAAAGATCTATTCGGAAATCACTCAGAAAATGGAAAAGACCATCGTTTCGTTAAAGGAAGAACTGGCGACCTACCGTACCGGACGGGCTAATCCGAATGTGCTCAACAAGATAAAGGTCGACTATTACGGAGTATCGAACGCTCTCACTCAGCTTGCGACCATCTCCGTGCCCGATTCGAAAACGATCGTAATATCTCCTTTTGATAAAGCCTCTCTCGGCGAGATCAATAAGGCCATACAAAAATCAGACATCGGAATAAACCCTCAGGTCGACGGAAACATCATCCGCCTCTCGGTTCCGCCGCTTACGGGCGAACGCCGTCAGGAGATCGTTAAACTGATCAAAAAACGGTCGGAGGAATTCAAGGTCAACACAAGAAATCACAGGCGCGACTGCATGGAAACAGTAAAAAAAGCCAAGACCGACGCGCATATTTCGGAAGACGACGTGAAAAAAGCGACTGATAAGATACAGAAGATCACCGATCAATACATCGCCAAAATAGACGAGATCACCGAAGCGAAATCGAAGGACATTTTGAGCGCTTAGTTTTATAATACTCTGCGAGGCGGGACGGTTTAAGGACCGGCCCGCCCGCGTGAATAATATCGCGATTTAATTTTTTTCGACCTTTGGGAAATCACTTCCTGAAGGTATTGTGTTTGTTATAAAGACTTTTTTTTATGAAATTAAAAATACCTGTCGCGGAACTTAAAACGATGCCCAAACCGGCTCATATCGCTATAATTATGGACGGGAACGGACGCTGGGCGACCTCTCGCGGTTATCCGCGCACCTACGGCCATTTAAAAGGCGTGGGCGTCGTGGAAAAAATGACCGAATTCTGCGCGGAAATAGGCGTTTCGGCGCTCACGCTCTATTCGTTCTCGACGGAGAACTGGAAGCGGCCGGAAACCGAGGTTGGCTACCTCATGTCGATTTTTTATAAATACATGAAGACGAAGCTTTCGAAATTCATGAAAAACAATATCCGCTTCAGCGTAATGGGCCGCCGGGATGATCTCGCGCCTAACGTTCGTGAAATGATCGAGATCACCGAACGGGAAACTTCCAGGAACACAGGCATGATGTTAAACCTGGCGGTTAGCTATTCGGGGCGCGCCGAGATACTCGACGCCGTGAAACACATAGTCGCCGACGCGAAAAACGGATCTTTACCGCAGCTTTCAAAAAGCGGAACGATCGATCCTAAAAGCCTTGATTTTATTAACGGCGATTTTTTTAAAAGTTATTTATACGCGCCCGATCTTCCCGAACCGGAACTTTTGATAAGGACCTCGAACGAATTCCGTATTTCGAATTTTTTACTCTGGCAGATAGCGTATTCGGAAATTTATATAACGCCTAAGTTCTGGCCGGAATTCACGGCTAACGATCTCATAGACGCGATCACGGATTTTAATTCACGCGAAAGAAGGTTTGGCGGGCTTCACGCCGCGCCTAAGAAATAGATGCTGACAAGGATATTATCGGCCGCCGTTCTTATTCCGGCGGTTATCTGGTGCATATACGAGGGCGGGATCCCGCTCACTCTGCTCATACTCGCGGCCAACGCCATGGGCTTATCCGAATTTTTCGACTTCTGCAGGGCGAAATCGGTCGAATGTATGAGATTTCCCGCGCAGTTAATATCGGCGCTTTATATCCTCAACTCCCATTTCACCAAGGTCAACGACAAAACGCACGGATTCGAGTTCTCTCCGCTGCTCATACTCGGCTTCGTGTTCCTGATATTGTGGCTTGCCGCCCGAAGAAAGACCGACGGATCGATACTCGAGATCTCCACGACTATATTCGGCTTTCTTTATATAAGCGTATTTTTAAGCTTCGCCTTATACATTAGAAATCTCGAATATGGCCGCGGCATATTATTTTTCGTGATCGCCACCGTCTGGGCCGCGGACACTTTCGCTTATTTCGGCGGCATGCGGTTCGGAAAATTCAGCGGGCGCCTTTCCCCCGAAGTATCACCTAAAAAATCAATAGTGGGAGTTTATTCAGGCCTTATGGGAAGCGCGGCAGCGGCCATATTATTTTTCCATTATATGCCCGTCGCGAATATTCCATTCTGGGCATATATCCTTTTCGCCTTCGTATTGAACGCGTTCTCGGTGCTCGGCGATCTTATGGAATCGCAGCTCAAAAGAGACTGCAAGATAAAGGATTCATCGGCGGCCATTCCCGGGCACGGCGGAATTCTCGACCGCGTCGACAGCCTTCTTCTGGCGTTCCCGTTCTCATATTACTATTTCGTGTTTTTTATCAGATAATTAATTTCTGGAGGTTTTATATAAAATGACAGGTTTTTTACTCGGGTTTTTATCGATATGCTTCGTATTATCTTTAATAGTGGTCTTTCACGAATTCGGCCACTACATAACCGCTAAAAAAAGCGGCATTCTCGTGCGTGAATTCTCGGTCGGATTCGGCCCGCTTATATTCGGAAGAACAAAGGGCGAAACCAATTACTGCGTTCGCGCCATACCGCTCGGAGGATACGTCGATCTCGCCGGCATGGATGAGAACGAAGAGCTTGAAGACCCTTCGCGCGCTTTCTATAATAAAAATCCCTGGTCGAAAATGCTTATACTTTTCGCCGGATCTTTCATGAATTTTATCCTCGCCTTCCTTATTTACTGGATAATATACTCAGGACACGGAATAATGCAGAAACCTTTCTATTCGATACCCGTCGTAGCTTCAGTCATGAGCGGTTCGCCCGCGTACGAGGTCGGCCTGAAAAAAGGCGATGTCCTCCTCGCCGCGGATTCGATCGAAATGAAAACATGGGACGATTTCAGATTTTACATACAGGCCAAGGCCGATCAAGA
>CAZKCG010000013.1:0-103064 GCA_964551445.1 uncultured bacterium
GATAGTGTTAGCGCCCACCGAAAGATTTATGGCCGGCGAAGGATTGCCGCTTGCGACTGCGCCGGCGTTGACGGTTATGGTTCCCGCTGCCGCCGTCGGCGTAGCGGTGGCGGTGGTCACGCTGTTCGCGGCGCTCGCGGTGTAACTTAAAGTGTTCGTCGCGAAGGCGGGCGATATTGCGATCGTATTATTTCCGGCGTCTTTCAGGACCAAAGCTGAAAGGCCGGCGGCCTGATCCGCTCTTGTTACCGCGATCGTATATGTTTTATCGGCTTTTCCTGTTTCGCTAACGGCGACGGTTATGTTGTTAACGCCGACGATAAGATTTATGGCGTTTGAAGCCGCCCCGCTCGCGACGGATGTGTTGTTGACCTTTATGGAGGTTCCGGCCGGCGAAGATGGAGTGATCGTGATCGATGTCACTGCGTAAGCGACGCTTGAGGTATAATTGATCGTGTTTTGGGCGAAAACGGGATTAAGGACCGCGCCTCCGTTTGTCGCAAGCGCAGTGAGCCCGGCGGTCTGGTCCTGTTTCGTTATGACGACGGTGTATGTTTTATCGGCTTTTCCGTTTTCGCTCGCGACGAGCGTTATCGTGTTCTGGCCGGTTGAAACGGGTATGGCGGCGGAAGTAGCATCGCTTGATATGGCGGCCGCGTTAAGCGTCATGGTCCCGGCGGCGAAAACTGGTTTTACAGTTACTGACGCTATGGTGTTTGAAACGTTCGCGGTATAAGCCGTGACGGTCTGAGAGAACTGCGGGCTTAAACCGACCGCGGCTCCCGTATTATCTTTTATGGTGAGCGCGCTCATGCCCGCGGCCTGATCCTGCCTGGTTATGGCGACGGTATAAGTCTTATCGAGTTTTCCGCTTTCGCTCGCGGTGATGAGAATATTGTTCAGGCCGACGTTAAGCGCTATTGCCGCCGAGGCGTTCCCGCTTCCGGTGGTGCTGCCGTTGACGAGTATCGTGCCGGCGGCGGCCGTCGGAGTGATCGTGACCGAACTTACCGCGTAGGCGGAGCTCGCCGTGTAGCTTAATGTGCCCTGGGCAAACACCGGTGAAATCGCTATAGTGTTATTCGAAGCGTCTTTTAAGACCAGCGCCGAAAGTCCCGCGGCCTGGTCCTGGCGGGTAACGATTATGGTATAAGTTTTATTGGCTTTTGAGGTTTCGCTCGCGACTATGGTAACGGTATTCGCGCCGAAATTAAGGTTTATCGCCTGCGATGCGGCCCCGCTCGCGACGGAGGTTCCATTGACCGCTATGGTGCCGGCGGCTGCCGAGGGCGTTAAAGTTATCGATGACACGGAGTTTCCAACATTGAGTGAATATGATATGACCGAGTTCGCGAACGCCGGCGTAAGCGAAAGTACTGTATTAACGGCGTCTTTTACGACAAGTGCGCTGAGGCCGCCCGCCTCTTCCTGCCTGGTTATGGTTATCGTGTAGGTTTTGGCGGCTTTCCCTGATTCCGTAACGGCTATCGTTATAGTGTTAGCTCCGAAATTAAGCGCTATCGGCGAAGAATTATTTCCGCTCGCGACCTGATTGGAATTAACCGTGATCATGCCGTTATCCGCCGTAGGTTTGACCGTCGTTGAGGTTACGAGCGTGGAAACGCTCGCCGTATAGGCCGTTACCGCGGAAGAGAACGCCGGGGTCAAAGATATTCCCGTAAGGGTCAGCGCGGAAAGGCCTGCAGAAAGTTCCTGTCTGGTTATGGTTATCGAATATATGCGGTCGCTTTTTCCGTTCTCGCTGACTATGACGCTTACGGCGTTCGCTCCCGCCGCGATGTTCTCAAGCACTCCGCCGGCTTTTTCAACGCCGGCGAGCATGACCTTGAACGCGGTCCCCGCGGCGGCCGCGGGCGTGATCTTAACCGCCGTCAGGGATGTCGGGATATTTATCGAATAACTCGCGGTCGAGCCTGAAAAGCCTGTAAGAAGCTCGCTTCCGCTTCCGTTGGCGTTTTCCTTAACGCTGAGCGCCAGAAGCGCTTTTGCCTGTATAACGTAATTAGCTGTGGTTACGTCGGATGATGTCATACCGGTTTTTATCGCCACGGCCTTGATGGTTTTCGTTGAATCTACGCTTAACGGCCCGCTGTAGAGAGTGCCGGAAACCGTGGGAGTGCTTCCGTTTTCCGTGTAATAAATGGAAGCCCCCGCCGTAAGGCAGGTGATCGAAACGCTCTGGGTGGTTTCAAAAGATCCGGCGGCCGGTGAAAATTCCGGCGCCGCCGCTTTTATGTAATAAGCAGAAGTTGCGATGTCCGAATCAAGACGGCCCGCTTTTAAAGCGACTGCTTTCAATGTGGTGTTCTGAGAAATATTTACGGGGGCTGAATATGCCGTTCCATTGGCCGCGCCCGGGGCTGAGCCGTCGACGGTGTATTTGATGGTCGCCTGAGCGTCCGCGTGCGTTATAACGGCCTGCTGCGCCGCCGTGTAAATGCCGGCGGGAGGAGTTATGACGGGCGGCTGCATTTTTGATTCGACACCGGCTACGGTTATGTTTCCTCCGACGTTAGACGCAAGAGTATAATCGTATGTCTGAGAATTAGTGTTGGTGTAGGAGACCCCTTCGAGCGAGTTGACGGCCAGATCATAGGAGGCGTTGTCCAGAAACAGCGTGGATGTTTCGCGAACGTTGAATTTTATGGCCCCGGCGGTTATCTGTAAATTGGAGAATTCATCGGTGAATAGCTTTTCACCGTTTCCGGGCGTGTAGCCGTAAACGAAAACTCCGGCCGTGATGCCTGAAGTTTTATTGGCCGTTACGGTGATCTTTAATTTTAACGCGGCAGGCTGGTCTATGACGAAAGATAAATTGTCGGCGCGCTTGAAGTTGAATTCGAAATACGGGGCGGGCGTGTTTATCGTCTGAGCCGCCCGGCCTCCGGCAAGGGTGTAAATATTGCCGGTGATCTGCGACGACGATCCGACGGTGATATTATCGAGCGCCAGAGGCGATATGGCGGGGCCGGTGATAACATAGGTCGCGGAGGAAACGTCGGAACTTACGAACCCTTCCATTATGGTCATGGCTTTGATCGTCGCCGATTGCTCAAGCGTTATCGGCCCCTGATATATTTCACCGTTAGTCTGAGAAGGGTTTGTCCCGTCGGCAGTGTATTTGACGGCCGCGCCGGCGGTGTTGGTCGAAATAGTTATTTTAGTGGTTTTTTCATAGCTTCCGCCGGCCGGATTGAAGACCGGGATCGCGGCTACGGGCCTTATCTCAGTTTTTATCCTGGTATTTATCTCAGCGATGTCGAAAGAAGTGATATCCGACTGAGCGGAGATTATTCTTCCGCCGATCAATATGGAAGAACCGCCGCCTGTGGCTTTAGAAACTTTAGCGAAGGCTTCGATAAGGCTTTCCACGCTTTTTAAAAACGTGGAACGGGCGGTTTCGGCGCTCTGATCAGGCGTCGTCAGAACCGTTTTCAGAGCGGTGGTAAGAGGCGTGATCACTCTCGTCCCGTCGGCGTCGTTTATAGCCGAGTCAACGTCTTTTTCAAACTGCGTTTTTTCGAAAGTGTCCGCAGTAGCTATATATGTCTGCGGCAGTTTCGACCGGTCGTTTAAAACCAGAAGCGATTTGACGGTGGTTTCCTCATTTATTTTTACGCCGCTGACCTTTAATATGCTGGCGGTTATGTCGGATTTTTTTGGAAGCCTGCCGAGAAGGTTTTTATAAATTACCTGGCCCGCCGCGTTTTTTGCCGTGACCATAAGGTATCTGCTTTCAGTGTCAAGCGGGGCCGTGACGCGGAATGAGTTGAGACCTCTGTAAACGGCCGTAGCGCCAGGTATTTTTTCATCATTCTCATCGGATACAGCCATAGAACTAACCGTTTGGAAATCGGTCTGCCGTTCGGGCGCGGCCGTGGCAGAAGGTGAAGCGGAACCGATCCTGCCGGTGATCTCTATGGATTTCGGCTCCGCGCCGGATCCGTTATTATCGGTCGCGGCCGGAGTTACTGAACCGCCGCCGTCTCCTCCCCCGCACCCGGACGAGCCAAGCGTCATAAGAATGAAGGCTGAAAGAATAACGAGTTTAAAAAAAGTATTTTTCGAGAAAATTTTCATTCCGGTAAAACCTCCGCCGAAGGGCAATTATATTTTAAGATAAAAAAACCATCCCCATTGTAAATGGGGAAGTTTAAATGTTATTTCATATTCTTTATTGTTTCAGGCATAATTATTTCAGTAAATCGTCTCTTTGGCCGCCGCGTGCAACGGCGGCTTCATGAGAGCATATGTTTATTGGCCGATCTCTCCGTTCAACGCTTTCATTTCTTCGCCGAGTTTTTCCGAAGCGGCGGTATCGTCTTCCATCAGCGCTTTTTTATATTTTTCATACAGCGCCTTCTGTTTTTCTTTCAATTTCAAAAGGATCTCTCCCGAATCATCAGTGGAATCATCGTTTTTAAGGGCGTATTTAGATTCGACCATTTCCCTTCTGCTTTCGTCGGTATGAACGGCCGGCGCTTTTAAAACGGCCGCGGCGGAAGACACGGCGTTCTCTTTTTTCTTGAAGAGCCCGCCAGCCCAGGTTCTGAAAGTGCCCCAAAGGTTTTTAACGTTCTGCACCTTGGTGGCGAACCATTCTTTTATGCCGTAGTTGTAGTTCACGGTGAGAACGCCGTTGGTGTCTTTTTTTACTATGCGTTCGACCGCGGCTTTATCGGCGGGATAGTCTTTAACGTAATCCACCAGGAATGTGTTAAGCGTCTGTGGTTTGTGTTTCGTCATCGTGTCGATCATTTTTTTATAGCCCGCGTCGCCGTCGGGATTTATTTCTTTGTCGGTGCAGATATCCAGAAGTATTTTCGCGTTAACGCCTTCGGTCCTGCTTAATTCGTCGGCTGTTTTAGCGCGTCCGTCCACTTTAGTGTAATCGCCTATCGTCCGTTTCGTGAAATAAGCGCCGTTGAATTCGGCCCAGCCCTCAAGGAGAGCGAATTCGGGATTGGTTATCTTGTCTTTCCAGTGGCCTTCTTTTTTCATGGCTTCGATCAGGTTTTCGGATATCCCTTTCGGGTACAGCAACATGCCGTGGGTCGGAAACATTATTACGTGGCCCATCTCATGGCATACGGTCTCGTAACCCCAGCGGTCATTGGTTTTTACTTCGTTTATGGTCGCTGATGAAAGCGTTATGAGCGGAGCAGCCTTCATTGAAAAAGAATTTTTCCCGTCGGCTCCGGTTTCCAGAAGGCCGAAAGGTTTTTCCGTGGCGAAACTTACGCCTTTTACGCGGCCCTCGTCGAGAACCATATAAACGGGGTCGGGCTTATAGCCGGCGATAAGGTTTTTTATTTTTTCTTCGCCTATGAAGGAAAAATTAGAGCGGATGTTCCTTTCGAAGTTCTCACGCTGAAATTGCTGGTAAAGCCTTATTTGTTTGACGAATTCGGGTGATGTCCGCAGTTTTTTGGTTATATCGCTTTCCTGGTTTTCTTTGATATAGACCATGCTGCTTGAGGGCCCGACTTTATGAGGGCGCATTATAACCATTTCGGAATCGTCAAGCTGCGCGGTTTCAAACGCGAAAAGAGCGCCCGCCTGGAAAAACAAAACGGACGCGAGAAGAAACATAAGCCGGACCGTGATATTGAGGATCCTTTTCTGCATACTACCAACTCGCTTTCTTAAAAAAATTTATAATGAAAAATTAATTCAACGCTTCGCAGCTACGCTGACGGGATAGTCCCCGGCGATGTGAGGGGCCGGGATCATGAATGCTTTTAAAACAACATTTGTTAATCACGCAAGGACGAATGGTCATTTTCCGAAAAGATCACGGCAAAAAAGCCGTTAAAAAAATCTATATATTAATTATATAAAAAAAACGCCAATTATTCAAGCATATTAGCAAATTTTTATCAAAAAAACGCATTGGTTAAAATACTAGTATTTTAGTTGACATTTAAATAAAAAAAAGTTAAGATATTTTTATAAAACTTATATTAAAAAAATGTTCTGGGGGGATTAATTTTGATGTTTGAAACGGGGACCAAAAAGTTCTTTTTGTTTCTTATACTTTTCGTTATTGTCTTGACCAACGCCCTGCCGGCTTCAGCGACCGGTTTTATAACCGTTAAAAAATCGTCCGGCTCCCGCGCTCCCAAAGAGCCGGAAGTCGTTATTAACAGCGAGGCGGTTACTATCGCCATACAAAATCAGATGGTCAAAACCAGAGTGGTGCAGGTTTTTAGAAACACCACCGGCCGCATCCTCGAAGGCGACTACATGTTTCCGCTTCCTTTCGGCGCAAACATCGTTTCCTTCGCCACGTGGGACGACGGCATGAGGATAAACGGCGTTATAATGGAAAAGGTAAAAGCGAAAAAAATATACGACGATATAGTTTCGAAAATGAAGGACCCCGGCCTTCTTGAAAATGCGGGCTCGAACACTTTCCGCGCAAGGATCTTTCCCATCCCCGCCTTCGGGACCAAAAGGCTCGAACTCGAATACGTCGAATATCTTCCTCTGGCCAACGGCCTTTACTCTTTCACTTATCCTCTTCATTCGTCCGACTTCAAAATGCCGCCGCGCGATCTTTCAATTGACGTCGAGATCGCTTCCGGATACGGTATCATTATGCCCCAAATATACTTTAAAAACATTGCGTTCACTAAAAATCAGGCCGGAACTTACGGCGCCTCGTATAAGGCCCTTGGCTTTTCCGACGCCATAGACTTTAAACTGTCCTATTCGCTTGATATTTCCAATTCCCGTTCGAAGGTCCTTGTTTTTAAAGACAAGACCGAAGAAACCGAAGAAACTTATTTTTTAACTAATTTCAGGCCCTTCGAACATGAAACGCGTGACGGGTCGGCGGCAGTAGCTCTTAAAAAAGCCGTGTTTCTCGTCGATGTCTCCTATTCCATGAAAGGCGGAAAGATGAAGGTCGTCAGAGACCTTTTTTCAAAACTTGAAACGTTCGAAGGCTTCGGCGCCATAAGGGCGTATTTTTTTAATTCAGGCGTCCGCGATGTTTCATCCGGCGAGGCTCCCTGTTCAGGCGATAGTTTTGGAGCTATAAGAAATAAACTTTCACGGATAAGGCCTTTCTCTTACTCGGACCCTTTGAGCGCGATCCGCGAGCTTGTCGATGTCATAAAAAAAGACGGCCGCAACGACTATAAAGCGATACTCATAAGCGACGGAAATTTCGAACCGTCTTCGCAGGACGGCGCGCCCCTGGAAAAAACCTTGAAAACCATACTGGCGTCAGAACCAGCCGTCAGGTCTAATCTGACGCTTTCCGCCATAGGCGTGGGAAACGACTGCAATAACGACCGCATGAGCATGATCTCGAACGCGTTCTCAGGCGAGTTCAGGCCGGTCGCGGCCTCTGACGCCGGTCAGGCTTCCATCTGCATAGCGCAGATGATGAAATCGGCTCTTTCGGGTATCGTCAAAGATCTCCGCTTCAGCCTTAAAGACCCGCGCGCGGCCGATATCTATCCGAACTCCGGAGTCAACGTCAATTTCGAGTCCGAACGCTGCTGCGTCGGTAAATTGTTTCAAAAAGGCCCGTTCGAATTGAACGCCGCCTATAATTACTCAGGCGCGCCGAAAAGCGCGAAACTTGCTTCCGACGGTTCCGACTCTCCGGGCGACTGGTATATTCCGCTTCTCTGGGGGCGCGAACGCGTCAACTACCTTACCGCTTACATCGAACAGAACGGCGAGAACGAAGCGATGAAAAAAGAGATAATAAAACTTTCGAAAAGATTTAATTTCGTGACGAAATACACCTCATTCATAGCTGTGCCGCCCTCGATACTGCGCCCGCGCCGCATAAAACCGGGCGATCCGGAGGTCTATGTGAACGCTCCGGCCGATTCCAGGCTCGTTATGGTGAATCTGCCTTTCGGCGAAGCCGTGAAAGCCGAATATAACCGTAAAAAAGAAGCTTTCGTGGCCAGGTTCACGGCGCCGGCCCATGTGCGGGACGGAGAATACAACGCCGTCATACTCATAGTCGACAGGTGGGGCCGGGAGACGCACGAGAACGCCTCGTTCTGGATCGATTCCACTCCGCCGGAGCTATACGTTTCCTGCTCGCCGGGCTTGGCCCGCCCGGGTTCTCTTATGACCATAAAAGCCAACGCGTCGAGCGATACGGCTTCGATAACGGCGAGAGATCCATCCGGAAAACTCATCAATTTAAAATATGACGCTCTTACCAGCCTGTCGAAGGCGGTTTTCGAGATCGGGACCGGCCACCCACCGGGCGGCGGAAAATTCGAGATCGAGGCTATAGACCATGCCGGGAATAGGACCGTCAAATATCTTAAATATGCCGTTTCAAACGAAAAACAGGCGGGTGACGACAATGAAAAATTATAACAGCCTTAAAGCCCGGATACAATTTCGCATAACTTTAATAATTTCCGTTTGCATATTGTTATTGTCTATTTCGCATAACGCTTTTTCAGCGCCGCTTCTGGACGCCGTTAATTATAACATCATGACCTCCGATTTCGCCGGCGCTCTTTCCGAATGCCGTAAGATAACCGGAGCCGAAGCCGGGCTTCTGGAAGCCGAAGCGCTCGCCGGGTTGGGCGAGTTCGCGAACGCCGATAAAAAGTACGCCGAACTTATCGAAAAATACGCGGACTCGGTTGAAATATACACCAAAGCCGCTAAATTCCATCTTTCCAGGCTGGATTTCGAAAAAGCCGGAACTGTTTATAAAAAAGCGGCTCAGAACATATATGACCGGCCTTCGATATACGCTGCTCAGAGAACAGCTGCCGAAGGCTTGTTTTCGGCGACGCTCGATTATTATTCCAGATTCGGCATGCGTTCGGCCGAGGTGGAGTTCTACGAAAAGAACGCTCTCTCGCTTCATGAGGCGGCTCCGCGCTCGGTAAGCCGCGCCGTGTATTATATGCTCGACAGAAAAAAATATGACAGGGCGTCGGCGCTTATCGAAAGCGTTAAGAAGGTCTCGAAAAACACATCGCTTATCTCTGAGTGCGAGATCGCTCTATACACGAGGCTTATTCTTTCCGGCGAGGAAAAGGAAAAAAACGTATCGAAGGTATGCTCCTTATACGAACAGGCAATAACTGAATTCTCGTCTGATTTCGATAAAAGCGCCCTTCTTTTGACCGCGTATTATAATTTTCTTCAGGATAACGCGATCTTCAAAAAAAAGACGGACGAACTTAAAGCCGGTTTCGATAAAGCTTCCGACGGCGGAAGACTCCTGCTTATAAACCTTATCATGCAGAGCGGCGGCGCGTCCGAGTGTAAAAGCTATATTTCCCGTTATCTGACCGCCGGAAAGGCCGCTGAAAAGATCCGCATATCAAGGATATTAAGACATTACGGAGAACATTTCACCGCGGCCGGGCTCGCGCTCACCGCTCTGGGTGAAGGTTTGACGCCGGCCGAAGAGCCTGACGCGTATTACGAACTGGCGTCCTCTCTTTCGTCGGCGTATTATATCGACATGCGTTATCTCGTATTTAAGAACGCAGCTTTTAAGCTCGTTGAAAAAGAAGGCTGCGGCGATTTTCTTTTGAACGCTTCAATGGCCATGAACAGCCGGCGTTTTTTCAGGCATACATTCGACGCCATGCGCGTGACCCTGCGTCAGCTCATTTCCAGGAACAGCGCTTTGTTTTATTACGGCATGATACTTCAAAAGTATCCCGGCGTTAAATATCTTGCGAAGATCCAATCGGATCTGGGTTCGCTTTATTCGAGCCTTGGAAGAATGGAAGACTCATTCGCGGCGTATAAAAAACTTTGCGACGACCATCCCGGCTCGCCATACGCGGCGGCCGCCCTTAACAACATTATCACGCATTACGGCGGCCTCTATTCGGGGGAAGAACTTGCTTCAAGATCGATAGACGCCATAGAGGGTCTTATAAAGAAAAACGGATCGAATTCTATCGAATCGGTTAAGGAAGCCGTTGAAACTCTTATAAACCGGTTGACCTATGAGGAAAAAAGCGCCGCGGTCTATGACGCTTACTATCAGAAAGTGGTCGCTTATCTGGGTTCGCTTCTCAAGACGCGGCCGGCGGACCGTTATTTGAAATCTAAATATTTCAGCGTTATAGAAAAACTCCACTGGCGTTTCGATAAAAAAATGGAATTCATCGACGCGTGCCTTAAAGAAGATCGATTCGACAGGCAGGCCCTTTCGGCAAAGGAAAGGCTTATAAGTTCGGAGGCCGTTTCAACATCGGCGGCCGCGTCTTTCTATAAAGACATGCTCAACAAATTTTATGAGCAGTATTTTTTCGTTGACGCCGCTTATCAGTCAAAGTTCATTGAAAATCTTTCCCGGTCGGGAAAAACCGGCGAATTCATAGAAGGCCGCAAGGCCGTTTCCGCGGCGCCCCGTCCATGCGACGTAAGGCTTCTCGCGGACTGCCTTTTCTTCGTTTCCAGGTTCGAGGAAGCCGAAAAATATTACGAACAATATCTTAAACTCGCGCCTTCCGATACTAAGGCGATAATGAGGCTTTCCAATCTTAAACGCTCTTTCGCTAAATCCGCCGAAGCGCTCGCGCTTCTTATGAAGCACATCGAGGCTGCTCCCTCCGACAAGAACGGTTATGTGGTCGCCGGCGATCTTCTGGCGTCCATGAACAGATGGGCCGAGGCTGAAACATACTTTAAAAAGCTGACAGTGATAGATCCGGAGAACAACGATAATTATCTGGAACTGGCCACCATATACTGGGACTATTTCAAATACGACGACGGGCTCGCCGTTTTAAATTCGAGGCGCGGCAGTTCGGCCGGCGGATTTATTTTCGGGCGTGAGATCGCGGGCCTGTTCGAACTTACCGATTCAGTGGAAGTGGCCGTGCCTGAATATATTTCTGTCATATGCGCTCCCGATGAGGAAGAAGTTTCCGACGCCCCCGGATATGACGGCGGAATCGAAAACGGCGACGCCGCGGAGGGCGACGAGTTCGAGAACAGGCATTCTGAAAGGCGGAACGAACGCAGATACTCGCATTATAATTACAGGTACGAGCGGACCGAAAGTCCTGATATAATCGAATGCAGGGCAAGGCTCGTAAAACTTTACGGCCGCGAGAAAATAAAAAAAGCTATAGACGCGAGTTTCGAGAAATTAATAAGCGGGAATCCTCAAAACTTCAAACTCTACTATGAATATTCCAGGATGCTGATAGAGTACGGCCACAACGAAAAAGCCTCGATATTTATGAATCAGGCGCTCGCAGCGGCGAAAAAAGGCTATCAGTTCATCCAGCTCGCCTCGGTTTTCGAAACCATAAAAAAAACCGGAGACGCAAAGAAATGCTACATGAAAGCTATAGAGGCCGAGCCGAAGAACACCTCGAATTATAACGACGCGGCTGAATTTTTTCAGAGATATTCCATGACCGCGGATAAGGCGGAAGTAATGAAGCTTCGGGCCGAGAATTTTTCCGAGGATTCATATTATCTCGTCGACTACACAAAATATCTTCTTGAACAAAAGAGCCAGAGCGCGGAAGTTTATGTTACCGCCGGAAACAATTATCAGAGGCTTATCGATAAATACCCGAACAATGTCACCTACAGAAACATGATGGCCGACATAAAGATAAAAACGGGCGGCATAGATTCCGCCATCGCTTATATTGCGGCAGTTATAGATGAATCTCTGAAAAAAGGAAAAAAAGGATTTTCGGCGGATGATATCGCTAAACTTTCTGAAACCCGCGCGAAGCTTCTTTTAAAGGCTAAAAAGACCGACGAGGCGCTGGCCGTTTATTCAGGGCTTATATATGAAAACCCCGCCGAGGCCTCTTTCGCCGATATGCTTGCGCGGACGGCCATCGAATATGCCTGCCATGAAAAGATAGAAGCTTTCATAACCGGGCTCGATGAAACGAAAATGAAGAGCGTCAACCGTCACATGATGCTCGCGCGTTTCTATTCCGGAACGGCTAAGGCTGATAAAACCCTAGAGCATTACAGACAGGCCCTTGCGCTCGTTCCGCGTTCACGCGCGGCCTTATCCGAACTATTCTACGCGTGCCGTAAATTCGGGAAAAATGACGAATGTAAAAAAACCATCCCCGCTTTTCTCGCGGTTTGCGAGGCCGAAAATGATGTTTCGCTTACCGACAGATACATCGATTCCGTGAACGTTTATCTTGAAACCGGCGATACATCGAGCGCCGACCTTCTTTACTCCGGCTACGCGAAAAAGATCCTCGACGAATGGAAGGCGTCGAACCAGAAAGGCTATTGCTCCAAATATGTCCAGGTCCAGAAGCGTTACGCTTCGGTGCTGGAATCGTATTCTTATTACGCGTCCGCAGTCGCTCTCCTCAACGATATCCTTGAACAGTACGGCTCTGACGCTTATAACAACAAGTATTATATTTACGAGACCCTCGATGATATCTGCGATATCCATATGAAGGCGGGAGAATATGAAAAAGCCCTCAAGGTACTCACGGAAGATATCATCGGCGAAAAACTTAAAAACCAGGAAACGACGAGTATCTCCGGGCCTCATTTTAAAAAGGCCGTCAAGCTCTGGAAAATGCTCGGAAAATATGACGAAGCCCTGAAATTTTACCGGGAGAATTCGGCCGGAGCTTCAGCCGAAGCGCCCCAATACGGCAAACTTCTTCTCGGTATCTATAAATCCGCCGGAGACTGGAACGCTTATATCGATCTGGCCATGGCGTCATCGAATTCTTATGCCGTGAACGAAATGATAAGGCGCTTTTCATTTTCAGCTTTTGACGAGCTGGTAATGAAACTTCTTTTGTGGAGCGTTCCGCGGCTCGAAAGCGCGAAAAACTTTTCCGAGGCTGTTTCTTGTCTTGTCAAATGCGGCGTTATATCGGAGAAAAAGGGCTGCCCGGAGCTCGCGGCCTCGTTTTTCGGAATGGCTCTTAAAGCGGCGCCGTCCAACGATACTCTCAGAAATATCGCCGAGTCCCTTTTCGCCGTGAACGCAAACGAACCGGCCGCCCGCTACTATAAAATCCTTCTGAAAAAATACTCCCCGCGCTCTTACCGCGCCAACGCTCCGGATATAGCGATGAAATTCGCGTCTGCCGGCAGATCATCAGACGCCATGGATATAGCCGGTCAGCTTCTGGAAAAATACGCGGATGACGAAAGAATAAAGCTCGAGTGCGCCCGGATATTCATAAGCGCCGGAAACAGGGATAGAGGGACCGCACTTCTTTCCGATTGCGTTACGGCCGCGGTAGCCGTCGCCGACGTGAGCGAAGCGGTGAACGGCCTCGAAGGCGCTTGCGAACCGTCCGAATTCCTCTCGAAAATAGATAAATTCATAGCCGGCCGCGTTAAAAAAGAGAACGCGAACGATTACGGCTTCGTTTTCATTAAAAAGATCTCGGCGATGGCCAAACTGGCCGGCGCTTCCAATTTAGCCGCCATCGATTCCGCGGCGGCCGCGTATCTTTCGTATGGACCTTCGGCCGGGAGCGTACTGCAATATTTCGAGTCGCTTTTTGCCGGCTTCGGCGATGAGTTCAAAAAAACCGCTGGATTCAAGGACGTTTATATTAAAAACGCGGGGCTCGTCATTGAAAGTGTCAACAAAAAAGGCCTTTCAGACGCGCTTACGGCCGAAGAAAACTCCCGCCTGCTTGAGCTTGTGATCAAAAACGCGCCGGATACGGTTAATTTCGCGGCCGAACTTATGCCTCTTCTTTTGAAATTGAAGGCGGCCACGGTTAATCTGGATCCGTCATCCATCGATCTTCTGTATTCGAGCCCAGTTGTTTTCGAGAATAAGCACGAGCAGATGTTCGCTTTTTACCGCGAGAATATAGAGGTTTCCGAACGGACAGCGCTTCAGGCGGCTGAAAGGCTTCTTGCTTCAGGCCATTTTACGGCCGCGCTTAAATTTTCTGCTTTCGCTAAAAAACTCAATGACGAAAGCGAAACGGCCAAACTTTTTACCGTTGAAAGTCTCGAAGGCTCGGGCGATATGGCGCAAGCGGCAAAACTCGCCGCCGGCATAAATCCGGATAAACTTTATATGCCCGATCCGGTTGAAGGCAACGAAGAGTACGGCGTTTACTATTCGACCGAGACCGAGGGTTATAAACTCCGCTACGCGAAGTTTCTGATGAGAGCTGGCGCGCCGGATAAAGCCGGCCCGGTTCTTAAAGGGCTTCTGGCTCAGATGAAAGAGCGCAACCGTTACGATAAGGCCTATTGCGGGGTCAAGCTCTATGCCGAGGCGCTGAAGGTTTATTTCGAAGCGTTTTCCGCGGCCGAACCGGCGGATGAATTCATGTCCGCTTTCGAGGAAGTATATGACTACCGCGCAGGCGGCCATGACGCCATGACCCTGTACGACAGATCCGGCATAGAAGAACTCGCGGCCGTTTATTGCGGCTGGAAGAGCGCCGGAAAGGCCCTGAAAACCGACGGAGATATCAATCTGACGCCCGCTAAAGCATATCTTGACATATCGCTCGCTTTAAAACGCAACGATTATAAAGGCGCCGAGAAGCAGCTCCGCTACTATACCGGCCTTTATCCCGCCGACCCGGACCTGGCTTCAATAGTCCTTGATAACGCGGGTGAAATAGACGACCTCAAACTCATAGGCCGCGTCTGTGACAACATGAAATATATCGATCCGGCAGGTGTTTTAAAATATCAGCAGGTCTATATGACGCAGTTTTCAGCGCGCGCGCTCGAGATAAAAAATGAAGAAGCGGCCGCCCCGGAGTCTTTGGAAGAATCACCCGCCGAAGGCGAATAATCGTTAAGCGAAATGGAGATGATCGAAATGAAATATATAAAAATTTTCCTGTTGTCTGCTCTTGTGGCGGCCCTGTTTTCGGGGTGCGCTTATGCCGCCGGTAAAATACCTTCTAAAATAGGCGTTTCCGAGTGTGAAATGACCCTGTGCGCTAAAAAAACCGGTAAATTGCTGGACGCGTTCCTCAATTCCGAGTTCGTCCGGAAGTTCTCGGAATCGAAGCTTTTTCCCAGATTCACGCAGAGCCTTGCCTATCAGAAGTACGAGCAGGCGTCGGTCGCGCTCAAGAACAGTTTCGGCGGCGATTTCAAGTACTCCCGGCTTCTGGATTTTTTAGATTGCGACATCGCCCTTCATATAGTGAACTCGGATCTTGACGCGCTTCTGCTTATGGCTGAGGCGGACCGCAATATCTCAAAATATGAATATTTCATAAAATTCAAAAAAGGCCTCAAAACTGAAAAAGTGGGCGACACTACCATATATCTTGTGAATTCGGCCGACGACATAACCGTTTTCTGTTTCGCGCCGTTTCAGAATAAAACCTATTTCTCGAACAGTTTTGATCTTTTAAGTTCCGTGGTTTCTAAAAATACCGTCATCGAGGCGAAACCCGTTACGAAGGCGCCGGCGCTGATCTTTATAAACCTTAGAACGCTGACCGCCCGTCTTACGGATAATTTCAAAAAGAACGAAGGAATATTTTTATACCTGTTCCCGCCGTCGTCCGAATCCGCGGCTCTTAACATAGCGGCCTTCAACGGAATTACCCCTCCCGGCGACGCCGAGGCGCAGGCCGCCGTCAAGGCTTTTAACAAAGTGACGCTCCCTCTGGACCTGCCCGCTTTTTCATTTTCAAACGAAAATTTTACGGCGGCGAATTTTTTCGGGACCGCTCTTGGATGCGCTGAAAGCCTTGAAGTTTCGGCTGATTTTACTGCCATGCTTTCTAAATTTTCATCGGTTTCGGGCAGAGGCTTAAGCGTTATACTCGATTCGGCGGTTAAAGACAGTCTTCAGTTCATCGTTTCGTTCGGCGTTGAAACCCCGGATGCTATGTCGCAGGCGTCCTTTAAAAAGTATTTTCCCGATATTGACGCGGTTTTTTCAAAGGGCCGGCTGATACTCTCGAACAAAAAGATCGAGGCTTCAGCATATAAAGAGCTTAATTTCGACTGGCTGAACGCTATCTCGAGATCGCTCGACGCATCCGGCGTTTCATATTTTTACTGCATCCGCGGTGAAGCTTTTTCCGCGGCGCTCGGGCAGATGCTTAATATGATGCTCGATCTTAAGAACTGGAAAAGTTCCGACGCTTATGAATTTTCAGCCGATCTGGCTGATTCGCTGGAAATTTTTAAAGCGTTCGCTCATATCCTGGTCTTCTCCCCTGCCGGAGGCGGGGTTAAAAATCTTAATTCCTCGATCAGCGTGAGTTTTAAATAAAATTGAAAGGGATAATTCAATTTGAATTTCGATAGTTTTTACGTCAATATTTTAAAAGAGACATCCGCTTTAGACGAACGCGTTCTTGGTGAGATACAGATCGAATCCAATTGCTTTCTCGTTAAGAACGATTTTATAGGAGAAGCTGATACGGCCCTCGGACACGGCCTTATAAAATCTCTTTTTTACGTCATGGCTGAAAAAGAGACGAAGCCTTCGGACATAATACTCATTAACCGCGGCGTGCTTCTCGCTGTTTCCGGGTCGCCGGTTCTGAGCGCCCTGTGCGAGCTTGAACGATCCGGCGTTTCAATACTATGCTGCGGAACCTCCCTGAATCACTTTAAGATGCGTGAAACCCTATCTATAGGCTATGTATCTAATATGTACGATATACTTGAGGTATTGATGCGGGCAAAAAAGGTTATAAGTATATGACGCCGGGTCCTGGCATAAGCCGCGCCGAGCCGATCGCCCGGGGACAAGCGGTTTACGGCCATTCGTTTCCGCCGGCCATGAACGAGAGTATTCACGGAGGAGGAAAACGGCATAATCGCGGTTCGTTAATAATACATCTGTTATGATCACTTAATAAGTCAAATATTTAGTCAGATAAGTCTATAAAAACGACGAAAAAAAAAGAAAAAACAAGTAAAACGAACATATATTTTTGAAAAACTGTTAATTGGTCATTTACAATGATATATGGTCTAAAAATGAGTTGACAACGGTGTTCAACTGTGGTATAATCTCCTTACTTCAAAAATACGGCTTTTTAAAAATAATCGGGCGGTTAGCTCAGCTGGGAGAGCATTAGCCTTACAAGCTAAGGGTCACAGGTTCGAGCCCTGTACCGCCCATTTTCAAAATTCCTGGAGCGGTGGTGGAGATAGTTAACACGCCGGCCTGTCAAGCCGGAGATCGCGGGAGCGAGACCCGTCCGCTCCGTTTTTTATTTATACGATGGCGAGATAGCTCAGTTGGTAGAGCAACGGACTGAAAATCCGTGTGTCCACAGTTCAATTCTGTGTCTCGCCATTATTTAAATATTAAAGGGGTTTTTCAAGCTAATCTTTTTATCAAATCCGGCGGCATAGCCAAGTGGCTAAGGCAGAGGACTGCAAATCCTTTATCCTCGGTTCAAGTCCGAGTGCCGCCTTTCTCTTTTTTTTACTCCCGTCAAAGCACATTTTAATGCCACGCTTCTATTTTGCTGTATATTTTTAAAAAAGAAGTTTGTTTTTATTTTTCTATTCAATGCCATCAGGCGTTCTAACGGATAGAACGCGGAATGTCCGGTATCAGGCGCCGTTAAAAATGACCGTAAAGAAGCGCCGGTACGGCCAGGGAGAATAAAATAAATGGTTACTAAAAAAAATGATATCGCAAATCAGTGGCCGGCCCGTTTTACCTTCGCCAATCTGATCGGAAGATCTCACGCCATTCAAAACGCCATCAGGATCTCCAGGGTCGCCGCTAAATCATCCGCGGCCGCGCTTATTCTCGGCGAAAGCGGCGTCGGCAAGGAACTGTTCGCTCAATCCATTCATAACGCCTCGGGGCGGTCTGAAATGCCGTTCGTTTCGATAAACTGCGGGGCTATCCCGCGCGAACTTATCGAAGCCGAACTTTTCGGCTATGTCCCCAACGCTTTTACCGGCGCTTCATCCCGCGGTTCGCTTGGAAAATTTTCCATCGCGAGCGGCGGAACTCTTTTTCTCGACGAAGTGGCCGATCTTTCAATGGACGCTCAGGTCAAGCTTCTTCGGGCGGTTTCTAATTCCGAGATAGTAAGGGTAGGCGCGATGGCTCCTGAAAAAGTCGATGTCAGGCTCGTTTGCGCCACCAATAAAAACATGCAGAAAGAGATAGAAGAAGGCAAGTTCAGGGAAGACCTGTATTATCGCATAAACGTGTTCGAGATAAGGGTGCCCCCGCTTCGCGAAAGGCTCGAGGATATTTCCGAGATAGTGAATTACTTTATTAAACTCGAGGCTAAAAATATTTTCGGCCCTGAAGTTAATGTTGCCGTTGGAGCGGGCTTTCTTGAAGGCCTTAAAAAATATTCATGGCCCGGGAACGTCAGGCAGCTGCAGGCCGTCCTTGAACGCGAAATGTACCATCTTTCGGGAATGTCCGCCGATACCGGCGCAGGATGCGAATTAACCCATCTGCCGGATTCGATAATCAACGATCCCGGCCGGTTCACGCCTGAAAGATGCGGAACCAGGATCACGACTCTAAAGAAAATGGAAGAAGACCTTATAAGGGCCGCGCTTTCAAAATACGACTGGGATTTTGAAAAGGTATGCGAAGCCCTCGAGATATCGCGGGCCACTCTTTACAGAAAGGTTGCCCTGTACCGCGTTTCACGCGTCAGAAAGTAATTTATACGGAAAGGCATGAAATTTTAATTTGAAGAATTTTTTAAAGATAATCGCGATCTTATTTTTTATTTCAATAATCGGAGCGGTTTCCGCTTTTTTTTATTTTAAACAGCTTTTGCTGCCCGTTTCGTCGACGCCTTTTTATAAGAACGTCACTATCCCGCACGGTTCCAATGCTTCGGAGATAGCCGAGATACTTTATAAGAACGAGCTCATTAAAAGCCAGATCGTTTTTTACATGATGGTCAAATTCACCGTCGACGCATCCACCTTAAAGGCCGGTGATTACGTTCTGAGCTCTCATCTGACGCTCGACGAGATAATCCGCAAGATAGTCACGGGCGATACTCAGAACATATCAGTAACGATACCCGAAGGATTTACGGCTGATGAGATCAAAAGAAGGTTCATCTCTTATAACGTAATGAAGGCCGAAGAATTTTATGAGGCCGTTTCAAAGCCCGAGCTTCTAAAAATGTCCGGCTTTGACGCCGACACCGTAGAAGGCATATTATTTCCCGACACCTATATCTTCAATAAAAGCGCGAAAGCCGCCGACATCATTAAAGCCATGGTAAAAGGCTTTAAAAACAAGCTTCCTGAAGGCATCGCCGAATACGAAAAAAAGATCGGCATGCCTTTCCCGAAAATTCTCATAGTGGCTTCTCTCGTTGAAAAAGAGGCGCGCCATGATGCCGACCGCGCAAGGATCGCGTCGGTTTTTTACAACAGGCTGAAAAAAAAGATGCGCCTTGAATCCTGCGCCACGATCCAATACATCCTCGGCGAGAACCGCAAGGCCCGTCTTTTAAAATCAGACCTGCAGGTCGATTCACCCTTTAACACTTATAAGCATGAGGGTCTTCCGCCTTCGCCGATATGCAGCCCGTCTAAAAAATCCATAATGGCGGCTTTGAATCCGGAAAACACCGATTTTCTTTTTTTTGTGGCTAAACCTAACGGCTATCATGTGTTTTCAAAGACCTTAATCGAACATACGAACGCGATAAAAGAAATAAGGAAAAACGCCCCTAAAAATTCCAGCGGCAGGGAAAACGACGAAATTTAACCGGCGGTGTAAAAATTATGAATCTTGAAAAAGTATTTATCGAAAAGGTCGTCGACGGCGATACGCTTAACGCCTCATCCGGCCGGCTGTTAAGGCTTATAGGCATCGACTGCCCCGATTTCAGGCTTCCTTATTACAGCGATGTTCTCGCTTTCGTAAAAGAGGCCATTGAGGGGCGCGAAGTGCTCGCCGAATATTGCCCGGTAAAAAGGCTCGATACTTATAACCGCGAACGCGTCATAATATTTTATAAAGATAAACGGGGCCATAACTACAACCTGAATTTGCGCCTTTTAAAACTCGGCTACGCCAGGCTTTTTGCCGTGCCGCCCTGCCACATAGATTTTTACGAATGGGCCCGTATCGAACATACCGCGCGCCAGAAGAAGCTCGGCATATGGTCGTGCGAAAACGACGACGCCATAATCAGCAACTATACTCAAAATTCCGCCGACGAGGAAAAAGATCTGGGCAACACTAAAATATCCAATAAACTTTTTAAACTCGGTTATTTCTGGAGCCTTTCGGACGCCAGCAAGGTCATTTACATGCTTTTATGCCACATGGCCCACCCGACGGGCGTCGTCTGGATAGCCTTTACTACGATCGTGAAAAATACCAGGTACGATCTTAACACGGTGCTTATGTGCCTGAACGAAATGGATTCGATGGGGCTCATCTCATATAAGATATCCCAGAACAAGGAAAAGCCGAACTATATCATCCTTCATAAAATAATTCCCCCGCCAAAGAAAGATCCTTCGGCGAGGGAAAATCAGGTCGATACGCTTGACCTTTTTTAAGAAGGTTTTATTTCGATCTGTGGACTACTTCCGAGAGCATTTTTCCAGCTTTGAATTTCGCCACTTTCCTGGCCTTGACCTTGATATTTTTTCCGGTCTGGGGGTTTCTGGCGATCCTTTCTTTCCTTTTGTATGTCGAGAAAGTTCCGAACCCTACCAATGTGAGTTTTTCGCCTTTGTGAAGAGCTTCGCGGATTATATAGAGGGTCGTGTCCAGGCTGTGTTTAGCGTCTTTCTGTGAGAGGTTTGTTTTTTCGGCGATCTTTTTTACCAGGTCTGTCTTGTTCATTACTGTTAACACTCCTTAATGTCCGTTTTATATTTTTTTATACGATCGCGCATGCGGCCGCATAAAAATTAAATTTCTTTTTCCGTTTGAGAGAGCATCGGATGGGAAAGTATCTCAAACCGGTATTTTTCGTATTCAGCCGATATCTCGTCAAGCACCTGGTTAAGAATGTGATGAGATCCGTCCGTAACGTTTTTTCTTCCGAATTCTTCGATCCGGCCGAAAAGCTCCGACATCGATTCCGCTCCTACGTTTATAGCGGTTCCTTTCATTCTGTGCGCGCACCTCCATAAAGCTCCGGCATCGTTTTTAAAAATGGCGTCGCGCATCTCGTCCATGAATTTATTATAGGACTCGAAAAAAATTTTCACTATTTCTTTGGCTATTCTGGGTTTTCCGGAGACGTTGCGGTAGAAGATCTCGCCGTTGAAAGTTTTCGCGCCGCGGCCGGAAAGCCTTTCATGCTCTCTGGTCATCGCCGGGGTCATTATTTGACCGCATTTTTTATTCATGGTTTTCATGAGTTCTTCTATTGATGCGCTGATGGCGTCCGGGTCAATGGGCTTTGTTATGAAACCGTTCATTCCGGCGGCTGTGCACTCTTCGCGGTCCTCGTTCATAACGCTCGCCGTTAAAGCTATAATAGGGTTTATGAAACCGTTCTTTCGAATGATCGCCGTCGCTTCAAATCCGTTCAATATCGGCATGTGCGAATCCATTAAAATTATATCGAAGTCGCTTGTCGCGACGGCTTGTACGGCTTCGAGGCCGTTGGCGGCCAACGATATATCGTGGCCGTTCGAATTAAGCACGATCCTGGCAAGTTCCAGACTTATGGGGTCGTCGTCGACGACGAGTATGCGGTATTTCCTATCTGACGCTTTTTTGGGGCGCGCTTTATTGCGCCGCGACTCATCGTCTGCCTGCGAAAAACTTTTTCCGGTTTTGAAAAGCAGCTGAAAAGATAAATCGATCCCGTCTTTACCGGTTTGCGAAAGCGTTATGGGATCATTTCCGCCGGATCGGCCGCCGCATTTTTGGTTCATAAGCCTGATGAGCATATTTGACAGCAGGAGGTTGAATTCACAGTTTACCGGGGCATTTGAAATATCAAACGCGTTTTTTTCCGTTTTTATTGAAAAAACGGCCTCGACGGTCGAGTTATCGGTGTAGCGGACGCGAGTTTCAAGTTTTATGCGCCGGTCGGCCGCCGGCGGGCGATTTACGAAAGTTTTTAAAGCGATCGACATGAGGTTTAAAAGGACCTGTTTCAGGCGCGTGGCATCACCGGTAACGATATGTTTGAGGTTTTCGTCTATGGAATAGGTAAGAATGACGTTTTGTTTGAAGGCCAGGACGTTGGTTATAGAAAAAATCTCGCGGATGATCCCGCGGATATCGATATCGCTGTTTGTGAATTCGATATTGCCGGATTGGATCTTTGAGAAGTCGATGATATCGTTTATAAGTTTGGATATTATTTCGTTACTGGTTCTTATGTAATCCAGAAACTGGGACTGCTGGTCGGAAAGAGGAGTTTTGGCGAGCAGGGAGGCAAATCCTATGGCGCTGTTCAACGGCGTCCTTATTTCGTGGCTTATGCCTGAAAGAAAACTGATACAGGCTTCGTCGATGCGCGCCGCCTGAGGGAGATCGATGAGCGGATTATTTTCGGTAAAAGGGACCTCTTTGTCATTTTCAGGCATGATGCTCTCCTTTTCAAGTGATTATTATAGAGCAATTTACATGCCAAAAACACAGAAATATAAAACTCAACAATAATGCCGTATTGCGAGCTTTCAAATATGCGTGATCTTTTAACACAAAAAAATCGTATTTCAAATAAGAAACATCATTTTGCCAATAAGTTATATTTATTCATCTTCCGCCATAGTTGTATGCGGCTTATATTAAGTGCGGCGGCGGTTTCATTCCGGTTGCCTTTGGCGGCTTTCAGCGCTTCGATGATGGCTTCTTTTTCGGTTATGCTCTGAATGTCTTTTAAATGTTTCTTAGGTGAAACATCGTCCTTTTTCGCAGACGGTTTTTCTTTTGAGAACGAAGACAGCGCGGCCGAGGTATATTCGTCGGCAAAATGCTCTTTTTTCAGAGTAGTTGTGTTGCAGAAAACATAGGCGGATTCAAGAATATTTTGAAGTTCGCGAACGTTTCCGGGGAAATCATATTTCATTATGAACTCAAAAACTTCAGAAGAGATTTTTGTTACATTTTTGAAGTATTTGCCGTTGAGGTTCGTAATGAAATAATTGGTCAATAATTCAATGTCTTCGCGCCGTTCTTTGAGCGGCGGAATTTTTATGCTGACTATTTTCAGCCTGTAATAAAGATCGAGCCTGAATTTTTTTTCTTCCACCATTTTTAATATGTCGCAATTGGTGGCCGCTATTATTCTCACGTTCGCGTTTCTTATCTCGTTCGAACCGAGCGGCGAATACTTTTTTTCTTCTATGACCTGAAGAAGTTTGACCTGGAGCGCCATAGGCATTTCGCCTATCTCATCCAAGACTATTATGCCGCCGGAGGCCGCTTCGAATTTTCCGGGTTTGTCTTTTTTTGCGTCGGTGAAGGCGCCTTTTGCGTAACCGAAAAGTTCCGATTCGAGGAGCGTTTCCGGGATAGCGCCGCAGTTGACGACTATGAGCGGTTTCGAACTTCTGGGCGACACCTGGTGAATGAGTGAGGCGACGAGATTTTTTCCGGTTCCGGAAGGCCCTTCGATCAAAATATTGCAGTCGCTTTCTGAAACTATGGGTATGATGTCCATGATCTTTTTTATTTGCGGGCTTTTGCCTATAAGATTGTGAAAACCGAATTTTACAAAAAGCTCCGATTTTATAACCGAGACCTCTTTTTCGATCTTCTGACGGGTAAGGATATTCGACATTATCTCGCCGACTATTTTGATCATGGTGATGTCTTCGTCCGGCCAGACCTTTTCACGCCTGACCGAATCGAAGCCGATAAAACCGATGGGCGCTTTTTCGAAAATTATAGGGACCGAAACGAGCGATCTTATGGACTCGGCTATAAGCAGATTTCTTTCATTTTCGGCTTCCGGCGGAAGGCTTTCGATGCCGGCTACGTAATTGACCTCGAGTTTTCTGAGTTTTTCGCCCCAGTAGGAGTCGAGCGAGAAAGGAATATTCTGATTTTTCGATATGACCGGTTCGATCCCTTCGCGGCACCATTCATGTGTGTTGCTCATGGCCGTGATCGTATCGTCAAATAAAAAAATGTAGCATCTGTCCACTCCGCTGAATTCACCTATTTCGCCTAACGCTGAAGTTATTTCGCCGTCGATGTCGGGAAGTTTCACATCGGTGAACTTGGTCAGAAGCCTTAACAGGAGGTTTTCCCAGGAGAGCCTGTATTTTAAAACTTCTTCTTCGCGTTTCCGACCGGTGATATCGCGGGCGATCCCGACCGTGCCGATAATATTTCCGGCCTGGTCGTAAAAGGGGGATTTAGTGGTTTCGACGAAGTTTTCTATACCGCCGAAGGGTTTTATAAGCGTTTCAAAACTTTTTTTCTTTTTGTCTTTGATAACTTCGAGGTCCTGAGAAATTATATTGATCGCCGTTGCCGTTTCAAAAATATCGAGGTCGGTTTTTCCTATGATGTGTTCCGCTTTCATGCCCAGGTATTTTTCAAGAGACGAATTGATGAATACATAGTGATTGTTTATGTCTTTGATCCAGGCCCTGTCGTCAATGTTATCAAGGAGCGCTCTAAGTTTGGTTTCCGAATTTTTAAGTTCCGTTTCGATCTTTTTTTGTTCGGAAATGTTTCTGACCGAGGATATTATCAGTTCGGGCAAACCGTTTTTCATGACCGGTTTAGTGTAAAATTCGACCGCTATATATTTTCCGGATCTTGTAAGAAGCCGGCCTTCGAAATTAATGCTTTCGCCATTGACGGAATTTTTAAAAAGCGTTAACGAATTTTCCAGGTCTGAAGGATGGGCGTAAAGGGTGAAGTGGCTCCCAATTAATTCAGATCTGTTCCAGCCGGTGAGTTTTTCGGCGGCGATATTAGCGTCCGCTATTATGCCGTTGGTTTTAAAAACGCATAATGGTTCCGGCAATAGATCTATTGTTTCCCGGCAGTTTTCGAATATCAGATCTCCGGCGGAGGCTTTTACTGAATTAATTGATATCGCGATAGATATAACGGGCTCACCGCTATTTCCGATGCGCGCAAGCGTTATATCCAGTTCTTCGTATTCAATTTTTTTAAAGTGTCTCGAACATTTGAATGAGATGACGTCGTCCTCGGCGGAAGAATTAAAGGTAGCCAAAATGTAACATAGTTCGTCTTCGGCTATTTCCGGGAGTTTTAAAAGGATGAGATCTGAACGCATAAGTCTGAAAAGACCGCACGCCGTTTTATTGGCTGCGATTATTCTCATTTCGGCCGGATTTATTAAAAGTCTTGCGTTTGAGTCGTTTTCGAAAACACTCTGGTAGATATTTTCGTTTTCTAAAATAATTTTCAACGCGCCTTTTTAAAAAAATCGTGTATCTTTTATGAAACACCGCGAAACATTTTATCATAAATACCGTTGTTAAGCAAATAAAAAATTCGGTCATAAAATGACGTTTCGAGTTGAAATTTAAAATTCCGGCGTTGATTTTCTTGAAAAATGTGAGAGATAGAGAAAGATCATGCCGGTAACGCCGTGAATAGTTTTATTTCGAGAATTTATAGCAGGCTGCCGCAATAAAAATAAAATCGTGGGTGAGAATTAATATAAAATGTAGCTTAAAATACACTTTTTTGTTGATTTATTTAACCGTTTGTAGTATAATTTTCGCTATGATAAAAACAAGTGAACATACCGGCGGGCATGTGCCCGTGCTGCTCGAACCCGTCACGGATAATTTTTCGGCCCTTGAAAAGGTCTATACGGCTACCGGCCGCGACTGCTTCATAGACATGACGTTCGGCCTCGGCGGCCACTCCATAGCTCTTCTTGAAAAATTTGAATGGCTTAAAATTGCCGCCCTGGATGCGGATTCAAAAACCTGTGAGCTGGGGCTTGCCAGATACCGCGATTACGTTGACTCGGGCCGTCTTCAGATCATAAGAGGGAATTTTTCCGTTTTTGAAACTTTGATCCCGGCGGCGATTTTGAAAAAAAGCCTTGGCGCTATAGCTGATTTCGGTATTTCAAATTACCAGCTGCTGGATCCCGGCCGCGGTTTTTCATTCGATGATTCCGAATCGCTGGATATGAGGATCGATACGGTCTCGGGCTCGGAAACCGCGGAAGAAGTTTTAAACACCTATTCACAGGGCGAACTGGCCGATATTTTCTACCGCCTCGGCGACGAGCGGCTCTCCCGCGAGATCGCGGCCGCCGTAATAAAGCGCAGGACCGTTTCAAAAATAACTTCCTGCAGCGATTTCGCCGAGATAGTCAGAAACATCTATAAACGGCACCCTTCCATCCGCATGGAAATAGATTTTGCGACCAAAGCCGTAATGGCGCTTCGCATATTCGTAAATGACGAGTTCAATAATATCGAGGAAATGCTGAAAAAAACTCCCGCGTTTTTTCCATCAGGCTCAATGCTCTTTATGATCAGTTTTCATTCGAACGAGGACCGCCGCGTTAAAGACTTCATTGCGGACCAGAGCAAGGATTGCGTCTGCCCCGCCGCCATACCCGTCTGCAGGTGCGATCATCGCGCCCGCGTCCGTTCCGTAACGCGAAAACCGTTAACCGCAGGCGACTCCGAGATGCGCGCCAACCCGAGAAGCAGGTCAGCCAAAATGAGGATATACGAAATAATTTAAACAAGGCCGGATAGTAAAAATGGACAACCAGGAAGTAATCATAGCCCGAAAACCTCTATCCATAAGAAGGATCGCTGACAGCAGAAAGAACATCGTGGTTTTTTATATGCTTATCGCGGTTCTTTTCTGCACGATGATACTCGCCTACGTCTGGTCCTTCGTCAAAATGGTTGAAATAAAGGTCGGGCTCAATAAGATCTCGACCGAATACAAAGATATTTTAAAGGAACACGATAAACTTCTGGCCGAGCGCGCGAAGCTTTCGGCGACCAACCGCATCGAGGAGATGGCGAAAGGCAAACTCATGATGACGCTCCCTACGAGGGTCGAGTATGTTTCGCTTCTTCAGAATTACTACGGCGCGACCAACGAGAACGCGCTTAAAACGCAATAGAAATGTATTATAATTTCGTAGACATACTCGACGTTCATAAAAGAAGGCTCGTTTTCGTAGGCGCGATAACATGCATTTTCGTGCTTTTTATCGTAAGGCGCCTATACGTGGTCCAGGTCATAGAACACGAGAAGTGGAACGACGCCGGAAAACGAACGGTAAAAGTGGTGGTGACCAAGAAACGCGGAACGATTTTTGACAGAAACGGCAGCAAACTCGCTATATCATCGCCTGTCAGATCCTGTTACATATGTCCCGATGAACTCATTTCCAATTCTGAAGGCGTCGCCATGGTGCTTTCGAAATATCTCGGCGTCAGCAAGGAAAAAATACTTCAGGCGGCTCTTAAAAAATCAAAATTCGTGTGGATAAAAAGGGCCATCCCTACCGAAACGGCAAACGAGATCCAGAAGCTCTCCCTGCCCGGCGTTTACTTCAAAAACGAATTTAAAAGAGTTTATCCCTATGGAAATCTCGCTTCGAACCTTCTGGGATGCGTCGGTCAGGACAGGGGCGGAGATCTTGATAACAAAGGCCTCGAAGGCGTCGAATTGATATTTGAGACCTATCTGCGGGGCGTAAGCGGAGTCATAAAAAAACAGTTCGAATCCAAATCCATGACCAACGTTAAAACATGGGACATGGATTCGCGCTATTTCGGCGGAATATCCATCCATCTGACGATCGACGACATCATACAGAGCATCGCCGAGAAGGAGGTCGACGAGATAATCAAGGTCTATAAACCGAAATCCGCTTTCATAATAGTCATGAATCCGCAGACCGGAGAGCTTCTGGCGATAGCCAACCGCCCGAGTTACGATAACAACAATTTTTCAGCCTCGCAGGCCGAGAATCGTAGAAACAGAGCGCTTGTCGATATATATGAGCCGGGCTCGACCTTCAAGATCGTTACCTACTCCGCGGCGCTTGAAGAAAACGCCATATCGCCGTCGGAAGTTTTTAACTGCACCGGCGCCATAAACGTTTTCGGCGATAAATTCGTTATAAAATGCGACTCCGTCCATGGAAAACAGACGTTCCTCGAGGCTTTCGCCAATTCGTGCAACCCGGCCACGATACAGATCGCCAATAAACTCGGGAAAGAAAAATTTTACGCTTACGCGAAAAAATACGGTTTTGGAAAAGCCACCAACATATTGCCGCATTCGGGCGAGTCGGCCGGTATTTTAAGAGCGACCAAACAGTGGTCGGCCCTGTCGCTGGCGTCCATGTCTCTCGGCCAGGAGGTCGGCGTGAACGGCATTCAGGCCATAGCCGCTTATTCCGCGATAATAAACGACGGCATCATGATGAAGCCGATCCTCGTGTCGGCCTTCGAGGATACCGGCAGCAAGGCGTTAAAAAAATTCGACATAGGGCCGGGAGTTAAGATCGTTTCGCCTGAAACGGCCGCTAAAATGAAACAGGCGCTGCGCAAGGTCGTTCTTTCCGGAACCGGTAAAAAGGCTGAACTTGAAGGGTATGACATTCTGGGGAAAACCGGGACCGCCCAAAAGTCAGTTCCTGGAAGGGCTTATGAAGCGGGAAGGTATTTTTCATCGTTCATTGGATTTATAAACGAGCCTCATTTCAAACTTTCCGTGCTCGTCGTCGTCAACGAGCCACAGCTTCCGGCTGGTGAAAAAGACGTTCACGGCGGCAGGATAGCAGCGCCCGCGTTTAAAAACGTGGCCGAAAAAATGCTGATGTATTATAATATCCTGCCTGAGGAAAAAAAGATCGAGACCTTCGTTTCAAATCTCGACGCCCAGAGACTTATTAAAGTTCCCGACATAGTCGGGCAGTCGCCTTCCGAAATAAAAGGCAGGCATGACGGCGACATGAAGATACAGTTTTTGGGAAACGGCCCCATAGTCGTCAAACAATTTCCGAAGCCGTTCAAGTTCCTGCATCACGACGAAAGCATAATCGCGTATCTGGGAACTTCCGACGACATAAACATGAACAAAAAAAGCGAGAAAAAGTTTTTTATGCCTATGCTGATAGGAAAATCAATGAAAGAGTCGCTTGAGATACTTAAAAATTATAACCTCGCGTCGGAATTTTCAGGGTCCGGATTCGTCGCCGAACAAAAGCCGCTGCCCGGAGAATTATTGTCGGACGCGAGCGTGATAAAACTGAATTTTTCAATGAATAAGAATTAGGCGGTATGATCATAATGCCAATGTTAATGAGTGAAATAATTAAATTGACCGGCGATTGCGAAGTTAAAAATTTTACGGATGACTTCGCCGTGGAAGCGATCGAGAACGATAACCGCAAGCCTATGGACGGAACTCTTTTTATAGCCATGAGCGGAAATAATTATGACAGCCACAGAAGCCTTCCGGACATCGTAAAAAAAGGCGCGCTCGCCCTGGTCGTTGAAAAGCCCGTTGATACGGATCGATTGAAGGTGCCGGTACTGCGGGTGCGCTCGTCTTTCGAATTCACGAAGAGGATCGCCGCCGCTTTTTACGGATTTCCATCTTCGCGGATGACCCTTGCGGGCATAACCGGAACGAACGGAAAGACCACCACTTCTTATTTTTTAAGGTCGGTGCTTTCTCAGAAATATATGGACTGCGGCCTTATAGGGACGATAAAATACGTCACCGGAAATCAGACGGTTGAAGCGCCGAATACCTCTCCCGAGCCGCTTTTTTTCCAGGAGCTTTTGAGTAAAATGGTTTCTAACGGGCTCAGAGCCTGCGTCATGGAAGTTTCGTCCCACGCTATAAAGCTCGGCCGCGTAGAAAATACCGAATACGATTATTTAATATTCACGAACCTTTCCAAGGAACACACGGAGCTTCATCCCACGATGGAAGATTATTACGAAACGAAGGCCGCCATATTCAAGAAGATGTTCGCGCGCAAGGGTTCCAAGAGCCTCAGGAAGACAGCCATAATCAACGCCGACGATCCGTACGGAATGCGCCTGATATCGGAGCTCGCGGATATCTCCGGGGCCTTCGTGTTCACATACGCGCTTGACGCGAGGCACAAGGCGGATCTTTTCGCCGATAATATCAGGATAAAAGCCTCCGGCGCGTCTTTTGACCTCAGATATAAAAGGTTCGGCGTTCCGGTGGAGCTTAAAATGACGGGGCTTTTCAATGTTTACAACGCTCTGGCGGCGGCGGCCTGCGGCATATGCGACGGTATGTCGCTTAACGAAATAAAATCCGGGCTCGAATATATGTCGGCGGTTCCCGGCCGGTTCCAGCTCGTCGACTGCGCCGGTTCGGCCGGACGCATGCCCGGGTTCTCGGTGTTCATAGATTACGCCCACACTCCGGAAGGCGTCGCCAACGTATTGAGCCTGGCCCGTTCTTTGAACCCGTCCCGGATAATAACCGTTATAGGATGCGGAGGCGACCGTTCCAGGGAAAAGCGGCCAATGATGGGATATAACGCCGCCGCGAGCAGCGATCTGACCATTATAACTTCCGATAATCCCCGCACGGAGGATCCGGATCAGATAATAAAAGATTTAATGCCCGGTGTATTAAAGGCCGGACGGAGATATCTGGTCGAACCTGACCGGGCCATGGCGATAGGGCTGGCCATAGAAGAAGGTGCGGCGGGCGACATAATCATCATAGCGGGCAAGGGCCATGAGAACTACCAGATAATCGGAAACAAAAAGATAGATTTTGACGATTACGCGGTCGCTCTTGACGCTATAAATAAAAAATGCGCCGGCTCGAACACAACCGATAATTCATCAAATAGCATAGAAGGAAGGCTGATTTATTAACTTATGGAACTTACCAGAAAACTATTAAAAGAGATCAATGGCACGCTGTCTTTAAACGCCCCGGCCGACGGTGCCTTTAAAATACCTCTGGGGCCGCCCTGCATAGATTCCAGAAAGGTCCGCGAAGGCGATACTTTTTTCGGCATTTCGGGTGAAGGACGCGACGGATGCGATTTTTTCGAGGACGCTGTGACGAAAGGCGCGAAAGTGCTGATCTTAAACAATTCTCATCGCGAGAAATTCGAAAGGTCCGATGCCGCGGCTAAAAAAGGCGCCATAGCGGTTTTCGCCGCCAATACGAAGACGGCCCTCAAACAGATAGGCTTTTTCAACCGCCTCGCGCATTCGATACCGTTCGTGGCCGTTACCGGGTCTAACGGCAAGACGACCACGAAAGAGCTTATAGCTGCGATCCTCGCGTCCAAATACAAGGTGTTCAAGACCGACGGGAATTTCAACAACGACCTGGGCCTTCCCATGGAACTTATGAAACTCGACGGCACTCATGAGATCGGCGTGGTGGAACTTGGCATGAGCGCCCTGCACGAGATCGAAAATCTCGCGTCTCTGGTCCTTCCGCGCATAGGCGTCGTGACCTGCGTCGGACCCGCTCATATCGAACATCTTAAAACGCTTAAAAATATAGCTAAAGCGAAGGCTGAGCTTATATCGAAGGTCGATACTCAGGGAGCGATAGTTTTAAATTACGACAACACCTACACCAGGAAGATGGCTTCGCTTTATTCGGGACGGGTCATGGGCTACGCCATCGATAACAGGTCCGCGAAAGTGCGCGCCGAACGGGTTGAATTGAATGAGCGTGGTTTTTATGATTTCACATGCGCGATAGCGGCTAACGGTAAAAAATATGAACCGTTCGCGATTTCCCTTCCTCTCGCCGGAAAACACAATATCCTCAACTGTCTCGCGGCCATATCGGTAGGGCTTGAATTTGACGTGAGCGTCGAGAAAATAAGGACTGCCGTGAATAATTTCGACGGCGTCAAAAAAAGAATGGAGCTTATTGAAATTGCCGGCGGAATAAGAGTTTTAAATGATTGTTATAACGCGAATCCGCTTTCAATGAGATCGGCTATCGAAACGATATCCGAAATACCCGGGGCGCGCCGCAGGGTGGCCATAATAGGGGATATGCTTGAGCTCGGTGCCTGGAGCGTGCGCTCGCATATGGAGATCGGACGGCTCGCCCAAAAAAGCGGCATAGAGCTTCTGGTGACCGTGGGCGAACGGGCAGGTCAGATCAGGGAAGCGGCTATAGCGGCCGGAATGGACGAAAAGAACGCGATACACTTCAAAGATTCCGACGAGACCGCCGGCATGATAAACGGGCTCATCAAAAGCGGCGACCTTATTCTGATAAAGGGCTCGCGCAGAATGAAGCTCGAGAACGTGCTGAGCGCGTTACAGGGAGAACGCAAGTAATGTTTTATTATCTCATAAGCGGCTCCATATCGAAATTTACGGCGATGATAACGGTCCGGGCCCTCTTCGCGGTCTTAACCTCTTTCGCCATAACTCTTTTTCTGGTCCCGATCGTCATCAGAAACATTCAAAGCCGGAAGGCGGGCCAGAACATAAGAAAACTAGGCCCGGAGAGCCATCAGGTAAAAGCCGGAAGGCCTACGATGGGCGGCATAGCCATGGTGATATCCATAATCGTCACGTCATTCGTCTGGTGTCAGCTGAACGAATTCGTGGTCGTCATGCTCGTCACCACGCTATGGCTTGGAATGGTAGGTTTTTTAGACGACGTTCTCAAGTTCACGCGGCATAGTTCCGACGGCCTTTCCGCGAGAGCTAAAATGGGGCTTCAGATGGTTCTGGGGCTTGCCGTCGGCTGGCTGTTATATTCCCAGAAGATAATAGCGCCTTCGATATTCGTTCCGATAATAAATATCGAGATGGATATCGGCTGGCTATATATTTTTTTCGTGGCGTTCATCGTGTGCGGCTATTCGAACGCGGTGAATCTTACCGACGGGCTTGACGGGCTGGCTATAGGCGTGGTCATTCTCGTTTCGGCGGCGTTAGCCGCTATTGCCTATATCAGCGGCAACGTCATATTCTCGAAGCACGCGGCGCTTCCATTTATCCGGGGCGCGGGCGAACTTACTGTATATTGCGCTTCGATGATCGGGGCCGGTCTCGGGTTCTTCTGGTATAATGCTTCTCCGGCCGAGATATTCATGGGGGACGTCGGTTCTCTCGCCCTGGGCGGGGCGATAGGCATGGTGGCGATTTTTACGAAAAGCGAGCTTCTGCTCGTCGTCGTCGGCGGCATCTTCGTCGTGGAAGCGCTATCGGTAATGATACAGGTTTTCAGTTTCAAATTTTTCGGCAGGCGCGTGTTCAAAATGAGCCCGATACATCATCATTTCGAACTTTCAGGATGGCCCGAGACCAAGGTCGTGGCCAGGTTCTGGGTAATAACGGTGATACTCATCCTCGCGGGCTTATGCATAATCGGGTTGAACACCCTTATTTCCAACAAACAACTTTTAAATTAGCGATTAATGAAGTGGTGCGTGTATAGTTATGGAAAAAATTATAATTAAAAGCACTTTCACCGAGGTTGAGGCCACCATATCTTCTCTGGTCGAAAAGGTGCGCTGCATGGTATCCGATGATGAATTTTACTTCGATTTCAAGCTCATGCTTTCGGAGATCATGGCGAACGCCCTTATTCACGGCAACAAGAAGGACCCGGAAAAATCAATCCTGGTTCACGCTCATATCAGCAGTGAAATGATCAAGGTCACCGTCGAGGACGAGGGCGAGGGGTTCAACGCCGACTGCGTCGCCGACCCTTCAATGCCGTCCAATCTTTCAAAGGTTTCCGGCCGCGGGATCTTTCTCGTCAGAAACCTTTCCGACTCAATGAGCTTTAATCCCAAGGGAAATTCAGTAACGTTCGAAAAGATAATATTGAGAAAAGGCAGTGTTTGAAATTTGAAAGCTGATCACAGGAAATACTCCCGCCATGACCTTTCAGGCCGAAAATTTCTCGTGGCCGGGCTTCAAAAAAGCGGCCTCGAATCGGCGGTTTTTCTTCAAAAATATGGCGCCATAGTTACCGTTACCGATACGAGGGGCGAGAGCGAACTCGCATCCGCCGTGTCGCGCCTTCGTGAGAACACTTCAAATCCGGTTAAATTCGAGCTCGGGTTTCACGATAAAAACACCTTCGCGTCCCAGGACGTTTTGATATTAAGCCCCGGAGTTCCGGCAGATTCGGAATATGTCGCGGCGGCCGTTGACGCCTGCGTGGAAGTTATTTCCGAAATAGAATTCGCCTCATGGTTCGCGTCCGCTCCGTATCTTGCGATCACGGGCACTAACGGAAAGACTACTACCACCACTCTTTGTCACGAGATCTTAAAAAACAGCGGCATATTCAAAAAAGTTTTCCTGGGAGGGAACATCGGAATACCTTTTATCGGTTTCGCGGATGAAACGGAGCCCGCGGATGCTATCGTTCTTGAAATAAGCAGTTTTCAGATGGAATGGGTCGATTTTTTCGCGCCCCGCGCCGCCATGCTTTTAAATATTACCGAGGACCACCTGAACCGCCACCACACTCTTCAAAATTATATCGATATGAAAATGCGCGTCTTTAAAAATCAGAAGACCTCCGATTTCGCCGTAATAAATGCTGACGACGAGAGGGTTTTGGCCGCGTCGTCTAAAATCGGGTCGAAGATAATAAAATTCACTATAAAAAATGATGCGGATTGTGACGTTTTCGTAAAGAACGGCGTTATGTGCGCTAAATCACCGGACACCGGAAGTGTTGTCGAAATAATTTCGGCCGGCGAACTCGGTATAATCGGCCCGCACAATCTTTCGAACGCCGCCGCCGCATCCGCCATGGCTTTTTACGCGTTCGGCGTCCCCGCCGATAAAATAGCCGCGACGCTCCGCGAATTCAAGGGCGTTCATCACAGGCTCGAATTCATCGGCATGATAAAAGATATTTTGTTTTACAATGATTCCAAAGCCACCAACGAGGACTCGACCGTCACTGCGCTTCGTTCATTTAAGACGCCGGTCAGCCTCATAGCCGGCGGCTCGGACAAAGGTTCTGATTTCAAGGCTTTCGCCGCCGCCGTAAAGGCCGCGCCGGTAAAAAAAGTTTACATAATCGGCCAGGTGTCTCAAAAAATGCGCGCCGCCCTTGAAAGTCTGGCTTTCAAAGGCGCGGTTATCTGTGAAACGCTCGAGCAGTGCGTTCGGAAAGCTTATGAAGGTTCCGTCCCCGGAGATACCGTATTACTTTCTCCTGCGTGCGCGAGTCTTGATATGTTTAAAAACTATGAGCATCGCGGAGAGGTTTTCGTCAACGAGGTAAAAAAGATCGGAGGAAGTGCTTAATTGAAGATAAAAGAGACCGGGTTCGATCTTGTACTTTTTTTAATAATAATACTTCTCGTCTGCACCGGAATAATAATGATCTATAGCAGCAGCTATTATACCGCGCTCGATATGACGAATAAATCCGGCTTTTTTCTTCATAAACAGCTGATATCGCTCGGCCTCGGTTTCGCGGTCATGCTTTTCGTATCCCAGATAAGCTACTGGAAACTTCGAAAGATAGCCGTGCCTTTGTTCGTGATCGTTCTGATCTTGCTGGTCGTGGTGCTTTTCTGCCCGCCCAGAAACGGCGGCAGGCGCTGGATTGATCTTGGCTTTTACAGCCTGCAGCCTTCAGAGATGGCCAAGATCTCGGTCATAATAACTTTTTCAACTATTATGGCGGCGAGACAGGAGCGTATGCAGAGTTTTTCGAACGGCGTTCTTCCGTTCATCTCAATTCTTCTGGTTCTTAATCTGCTTATTCTCAAGGAACCGGATCTGGGCACCACTGCTGTCGTGACGCTGATAGGCTTTTTTCTGATGTATATAGCCAACGCCAATTTCGGCCAGCTCCTTCTGGTAATCGCCACTTTTACCGCCGGCGCATTCATGGTCATAATCAACAGCCCTTATAAAATGCAAAGGGTGATAGCCTGGTGGGACCCATATAAAGACGCGAGCGGCTCTGGTTATCACATACTTCAGTCTCTCGTGGCGGTCGGTTCCGGCGGTTTTTTCGGCGTGGGGCTTGCTCAATCAAAACAAAAATTCAGCTTTCTCCCCGAACAATATACAGATTTTATTTTCGCCATTATATGCGAGGAACTGGGTTTCATAGGCGCTCTATTTGTTATCAGCCTTTTTATAGGATTACTGTGGCGCGGAATAATGATAGCCAGGCGCGCCCCGGATCTTTTTGGTTTTTTAATGGCTTCCGGAATAGTCTTTTACGTCACCGTTCAGGCTTTTTCAAATATAAGCGTAGTTTTGAACGTTTTTCCCGTCACAGGCATACCGCTTCCTTTTATAAGTTACGGCGGGACATCTCTTCTCATAACTCTTACTTCCATGGGAATACTTCTAAACATTTCAAGATACTCAAGGTAAAGGCCCGAAAGCTCTTTTTTAAAAATCCGGCTGCGGGTTTTTCAACTAAATATCAGAAAATAATATTTACTTGTTGCAAATAAAATCTTTATGGGGTAAAATGTATTTAAATTTTTTATATGCTTTTTATCGCTTTCACTTCTGAAGGGAGAAACTTACATAGATATGGATAAGACCAGATATATTCATTTTATTGGTATAGGCGGGACCGCAATGAGCGGCATCGCTCAGGTTTTAGTCGAGTTAGGCTATAAAATATCCGGTTCGGACATAAAAACCAATAATAACACGCGAAACCTTCAGAAAAGAGGCGCGAAGATATTTACCGGACATAAATCCGAGAATTTCGCCGGGCTCGATATAGGCGCCGTGGTCGTTTCTACCGCTATCCCTGAAGATAATCCCGAGATACTTTCGGCGCGCGAACACAATATTCCGATATACCGCCGCGCGGAGATACTTGGTTACATACTCAACAATAAATACGGCATAGCCGTTTCCGGCACCCATGGGAAAACGACCACCACATCAATGGTTTCAATGCTTATGGATTCCTATAAGCTGAACCCGACCGTTATCGTCGGCGGGGAAGTATGCGATTTCGGCGGAAACGCCAAACTCGGCTCCGGAACTTATACCGTCGTCGAGGCCGACGAGTCCGACTCGTCGTTTCTTTATCTTTCGCCCCAGGTCATAATCGCCACCAATATCGAAGAAGATCATCTCGATTATTATACCGACCTCAAACAGATAAAAGAAGCTTTCGTTAAATTCTTTAATAAATTAAAGGCTAACGGCGCCATAGTATGCTGCATCGACAATGAGAACGTAAGAAGCGTCATCAGCAAAATGCCGAAGTGCAATATCCTTACTTACGGCGTTGATGAAGCCAATAAACCGGACTTTCTCATAACCGACATCCGCCAGGGCGGAATGGGAGTTTCATTCGAAATTAAAACCCGTCAGAAATCCCTGGGCCGCTTCAAACTTAACGTTCCAGGCATTCACAACGCGTTGAACGCCACCGCGGCCATAATCGTCTGCAATAAACTTTTAGACATACCGGCGGATTTTCTGAGGGAGAGCCTTCCTCTTTTCAGCGGCGTAGTAAGGCGTTTTCAGCTGATAGGCGAGGTCAACGGGATATCCGTGATCGACGATTACGCCCATCATCCGACGGAAATAGACGCCGTTTTAAATACCGCCAGAAATTCATTTGATAAGCGCATAATAGCTATCTTTCAGCCGCACCGTTTTTCACGGACGCGTTATTTCTACGATCAGATGGCGGACGCTTTGAACCACGCCGACGTCGTTATACTTACCGATATTTACGCTGCTTCCGAGAAGCCGATATCAGGCGTTTCCTCGGAACTGATCTTAAATTCTCTTAAGCGTCTCGGGAAATCCGACTCCATAATAATAAACGATATCAAAAATGTCCCGGTCTATGCCGCGTCGATCGCCCGAAGCAATGATTTTATATTCACCATAGGAGCCGGCGACGTTACATCGATCTCGACGGATATTGTTAAAAGACTTAAAGATAAATATGCGGTGAGGCCGTTATAAAAAAGTTCTTGTAAATATGAATTATTAATGATATAATAATCATCAAATTTTACGATAGTGTACCTTTCAAATTAAGCACGTTCAACATATTTTATTTTGTAATTAACTCTTAAAAACTATGTTTTTTTTGAGTTGTTGCGTTTTTTACAAAGGTTTAAATGTTTGTGTATGATTTTTCGATAAAAAAGTGGTCCGGTTTCAAGAAGGCATTAAGATTTTCACGCAATTTTTTGTGTTGGTCTTTTACTTTTGAATTACTTGGGCTGGCCAATTGGGAATTTAAGTACCTAATATATGAAACTTCGTACTTTGAACTCAAAAAGATCTCGATAGAAGGAAACATAACGGTAGACAAGGAAACCATAATAAAACTCTCGAATTTTAAGCTCTCTGAAAATTTTCTGAAAATGGATTACGCTCTGGCGGAAAAGAAGCTTTCGCTTCATCCGAAATTTAAAAGCGTCGATATTTCAACCGAAGGCATCGGAGAAGTATTGATAAAGGTAACGGAACGCGAAGGCATTCTTCTGGTTTTAAGCGACCTTGGCTTTTACGAACTTGACAGTGAAGGTTACATACTTTCCGTCAATAACAGGAACGTCCGGGTCGATCTTCCGGTATTGACGGGGTGTCAGATGCCCGTTAAAACCGTCGGATCGTCAATAAAAGCGGACGCTAAAATAAAAAGCGTTATTAACTGGGTTATAAACCTCGAGCCGTCTTATCTGACGAATATATCAGAGATATCGCTCAGCGGAAGCGAGCTTTTGTTGATAACCAACGACGGTATCAAAATATATCCGGGCAGCACCGCGAACTTCAAGAATAATTTCGAGCTGCTGAACGTAGTGTTCAACAAGTTCAGAAAAGACGGCATTCAAATAAGTTACGTCGATATGCGCTTTAATAATGAGGTCGTTGTTAAACCGATAACAAATTAATTTTAAAATAAGTTTTTTATAAAGGGAAAAATTATTAAATGTCAAAAGACGGTTTACTCGTCGGGCTCGACGTGGGTTCGACAAAGGTTACTATCGTAGTAGGCGAAGCGGCTGAAAACAATGAAATATATATACTCGGCTCCGGAATCGCGGCATCCACCGGTATTAAGAAAGGCATGATCGTCAACATCGAAGAGACGATAGCCGCTATTGAAAGCGTCATAGCCGACGCCGAACATATAGCTGACGTGGATATAGACACCGTTTACGTAAGTATCGGCGGATACCATATCCAGGGCCAGAATACCCGCGGAAGGATAGTTATTCCGCCGGCCCAGAAAGAGATAACCGCCGACGACAAGATCCGGGTACAGGAAGCGGCCAGGGCGGTCCAGCTTTCGCCCAACACGGAAATATTGCATGTATTGCCCGAAGAATATAAAGTGGACGATCAGGACGGAATAATCGATCCGATCGGAATGACCGGGTCGCAGCTTGAGGTCGGGGCCCATGTTATAACGGGTTCAACCCCTTCGCTTCGCAACCTTCAAAAAAGCGTACGCGGGGCCGGCCTGAAAATAAAAGAAATGATCTTTGAAGCGATCGCTTCCTGTGAAGCGGTTTTAACGCCTGATGAAAAAGAACTCGGAGTGGTTTTGGTCGATTTCGGCGGCGGCACGACGGACGTGGTCATCTATATAGGCGGCTACATCCGCCATTCGATAGTGCTTCCGCTCGGCTCCGCACATATCACCTCCGATATCTCCATCGGGCTTCGCACTTCAGCGCAGGAGGCCGAAAAACTTAAGGTTAAACACGGGCTCGTGTGGAGCGAAGGCGCAGACCTCGAAGAAAAACTGACGGTTCAGAACGCCGGAAATGACGGCACCCGCCAGATAGATTCCCGCCAGATCTTCGAGATCATAGAACCGAGAATGGAAGAAATATTTAACATGGTCAAAGACGAGATAAGAAATTCAGGGTGCGCTGCGGGCGTTCCTGCGGGCGTTGTTTTGACAGGCGGCGGCGCTCTTTTATGCGGAGCCCAGAAATTCGCTGAAAAGCTGCTAGAGATGCCTGTGCGGATCGGAAAACCATCGAATATCAGCGGGCTGGTTGAAAAAGTTAACGGCCCCGCCTACTCATCATGTATCGGGCTTTTGGCCCACGCGATGAGGCAGCACAATCACCCGAAGCATTCTTTTATTCAGTCCAACAGCGTATTTGACAGCTTTTCGAACTGGATCAAGAGTTTTTTTAAAGATGTTTTTTAATTTTAATATATATTTTTCCGGAGTACTTTAATTCTTTTATATAATATTGACAGATACCAGCCGCGAAACAGGGCCAAATGCCCTTGTTTTCAAAGTATTAAAGGAGGAGTTTTTGATGTTCGAGTTTGACGCAATGGAACAGGTTGCCGATATCAAGGTAATTGGCGTGGGCGGCGGTGGTTCCAATGCTATCAACCGTATGATAAACGCCGGTGTTACCGGGGTTGAATTCATATCCACAAATACTGACGCTCAGGCGCTTGTGCTCTCTAATGCCAAGCTTAAGATACAGATAGGCGACAAACTTACCAAGGGCTTAGGCGCTGGCGCCAACGCCCAGATAGGCATGAAAGCGGCCGAAGAGGACCGCGATAAGATCGGCGAAGTTTTAGACGGAGCCGACATGGTCTTCATAACCGCCGGAATGGGCGGCGGCACAGGCACGGGCGCGGCTCCGGTCGTTGCCGAGATAGCTAAAACCGCAGGCGCTCTCACCGTAGCCGTCGTTACGAAGCCTTTCACATTTGAAGGCAGAAGAAGACAGGCTCAGGCCGAGGAAGGCATAAAAAATCTCAAGTCGAAGGTCGACACGATAATCGTGATACCTAACGACAGGCTTCTTCAGGTCGTCGATCAGCACACTTCGATGATCGACGCTTTCAAGATCGCCGACGACATACTGCGTCAGGGCGTTCAGGGCATATCGGACCTTATAACCATACCTGGCCTTGTCAACCTTGATTTCGCGGATGTTAAAACGATCATGACCGAAGCCGGATCAGCTATGATGGGTATCGGCATTGGCACCGGCGAGAACAGGGCCACATCGGCCGCCGAAGCCGCCATATCAAGTCCGCTTCTTGAAAGCACCATCGAAGGCGCCAGGGGCGTTCTCATAAATATCACCGGCGGTCCGGACCTTTCGCTTTACGAGATCAACAAGGCGTGCGAGATCATCTATAACGACGCCGCTCCCGACGCCAACATCATTTTCGGCGCGGTGGTCAACGAAGATATCAAGGATGAGATCCGTATAACCGTAATAGCTACGGGTTTCAACGCCGAAGAAAAAGTAGCCGTTCCCGAAAAAGAAAAAATAATAACCAATATCAAGACCGGACCGAAGGTAATATCGAATCCGCCTGATGACGAGATCGATATCCCCGCTTTCTTAAGAAAACACAAAAAATCTTAATGGATACGGTTTTAAAATAAATTCTATTTTTGATATAAATAAAGGCGCGATCGTTAAAAAACGCAACGCGCCTTTATTTTTAGGTCTAATAATATATGGATTACCGTTTCGAGCTCGCCATAAGATCAAGAAAAAACAGAGAAACTCACATGCTCGCCCCTTCCGGCGGGCATATACGCGTTTGCGCGGCGTATCCCAATATTTATGAAATAGCCATGTCCTCGCTTGGATTTCAATATTTATACGCGAAATTGAACGAGGAAACCGAGTTTGCGGTTGAACGCGTGTTCCTGCCCGAAAAAAAAGCTGAAAAACTCGTAATGTCCAAATATCTTCCTTCTTTTGAAACTTCCACTCCTCTCGTTAATTTTAATGTAATAGCCTTCACACTCTCCTATGAAACGGATTTCATAAACGTTTTAAAGATGCTCAAAATGGCCCATATCCCGCTCAGAGCCAAGGACAGGCTCGGCGACGACTATCCGCTTATAATATGCGGCGGCCCGGCCGCGCTTCAAAACATCATTCCGATCTCTGAGGTTTTCGACGTCTTCGCGCTTGGAAGCGGCGAGATAACGATCCCGAAATTCGCGGCGGCCTATTGCGATACTCTGAAAAATTCCGGCGCGAAAAAGGTCCGCGACGCCCACCGGCTTTTAATTGACCGGCTTTCAGAACAGGATAATTTTCTGTGCGGCGGCCGGCTCGCTAACATGAGCAGAGATACTATGGTCGGGGTGGGCCTTGCGGCAAGCCCTGACTTCGCCCGAAGCGTCATTCTGACCCCTGACACCAATTTCTCGTCACGCGCTCTTATAGAGGTCCAGCGCGGGTGCGTAAGAAGGTGCCGATTCTGTATGGTAGGAAGCTGTTACGGGAAGTTCCGTCCCGCGTCTTTTGAAACGATCGCGGCCTACGTCGAAGCTGCGTCCGTCCACACAAAAAAGTTCGGCCTTATGGGGCCGGCGGTTTCATCGCACCCTGATATCGAAAAATTATATTCGTTTTTCAAGGACCGCGGGTTCGACGTTTCGATGTCGTCCGTTTATATCGAGGAAATGAGCCGTGAAGCGCTCGAACTGGTAGCCGGAAATTCGCAGCGCAATATAACCGCCGGCATCGAAAGCGCGGATTATGAGATCAGAAAACTCGCGGGAAAGGCGCTGCCCGAGGCCGCGCTCTTTCAAAGCTTCGCCAGGGCCGCCGAATGCGGTTTTAAAAACTTCAAGATCTATCTCATACTCGGCTTATATGATTATTTCGGAAAAGATCCCGCCGGCGAGGCCGCCGACACCGCTGAATTCATAGAGCGGGCCGCGGCGTTCTTAAAGAACCGATCTTCCGACTGCACGGTCCGGGTCTCCATAAATCCGCTGGTCATAAAGCCGCGCACGCCATTTTTCGAGGGCAAAGGCGCCGCTCCGGGTTTTTTCGAAAGATACCGCTCAGCCTCGTATATCGATGAACTTGAATATAGATATAAGAGCATCCAGGCCTCTCTTAAAAACATAACTAACGTTGAATTTTCCGAAAAAAGCTTTTCTGAAGCGAAACTTTTAAAGCTGATAACCGATTGCACGCTTAATTTATTTGACTTTTTCGATGATTTTTTTTATAATGAGAGCTATTCGACGAGAAGGATAATAAAGATAATGGAGGATGTCCGCAAAGACCGGGCGTTCGACATTTTCGAAGTTAAAAACAAGCTTTTCACGGTCGAACTCAAAGAGGAACAATGATAAAAAATACGGCGATATTTTTTCTGGCCCTGTTCATCGTTATTTTCCCATTTCAAAGGGAAGTTTTTGGCGCGTCTGATGAGGTTGAGACCATAAGGCCCGTTCACGGCGTCCCCGTCCCGCTTTATCCCGTCGGTGACGGCGGCGGGTCGGCCATTATCAATGCCGGGGCGGAAAGTGAATTCGCGGTCGAGAGCTATTTGCGCGACGGTTATATAGTGAAATTAAATAAAAAAAATTACTTTGCTAAAAGCGTTCATTTCGCGCCCGTCTATCTTTTAAACAGCGATCTGAAAGGAAAAGCTTCAGCGGCCGGATCGTTTTCAGGAGTGAAGCTTCCGGACGAAATAGAAAGATCCGAATTCTTCTTTACCAGCGCCGATAAAAAAAGTTTTTACTCGCTCGCGTTCCTGTTCTTTTTAAAGTACGGCGGCAAATACGATAAATACGACGAATCGCTGAAATTGTTCGACGACTTTATAATCGGGTCGGACGCTTCTTCCAAAAAAGCCGGTTTGCTTAAAGTTTTGAGTGATTATCTGCTTTCGGTCAAAATAGACTGCAGGGCTTTTCTTCAAAAAAATATCGATTATTGCTCTCTTCTGCAGTGCCTCAGGTTTAAAAGGCCCGTTATTTTCATTTCGACCGTCAGGCGCTCGGCCGGAGATATAATGATATTTTTCGATGCGCGAGAGGTATCGGCAGGAAACGTTATCTTCAAATATTATTCATATCCGGACGGCATATCGGAGGCTGGTATATATGAAATTATTTATATACTGGCTAATGCCGTTCGCGGCTACCTTGTTTTACTGTAGTGAAATAATTAAAAATAAAAGGAGTTATCAGGAAATGGAACATCAATACGACGTATTCGGTATAGGAAACCCGCTCATGGATATAGTGGTCTCGATCGACGACGATTTTTTGATAAAAGAAAAACTGGTCAAAGGCATGTTCAATCTGGTCGATCATGACCGTTCCAAAGAAGTTCTGGGATTCATATCGCATCTTAAAGCGGAGATAGAGGCCGGGGACTCGACGGCCAACTCCATGGCCGGAATAGCAAATCTCGGCGGGAAGCCGATTTATCAGGGCTGCGTCGGAAACGACGAATACGGAAAACTATACGAGGAAAAGACGGTTAAACAGGGAATAATCTCAAAGATAGTCAGGGTCGAAGGGCATACCGGCACGGCCATAGCCCTTATAACTCCCGATTCAGAAAGGTCTTTCGCGACCCATCTCGGCGTGGCATGCTCTTTGAAAAAAGAGCATTTAAGCCTGGATGACATCAAAAAGAGCCGCTATCTGCACCTTACGGGTTATCAGCTCGAGGACCCGACGCTGCGCGAAATGGCCGTCGCGGCCATGAAGCACGCGAAGGATAACGGCGTCAGGATCAGCGTCGACGTCGCGGATAAAGGCGTTATCGCGAGAAACCATGAGTTTATCCTGTCGCTTTTAAAGGATTTCGTTGACGTGTTCTATGCCAACGAGGAAGAAAGTTATGCGATGTTTGGCATGGAGCCCGAAAAGGCTATACATAAAATGTCGGAACTCGCGCCGACGGCGTGCCTCAAGGTAGGTAAAAACGGCTCTCTGATAATATCCGAAGGCAAGCTGCATAATATTCCAGGCTATCCGGCTAAGCCCGTCGATACTACAGGCGCGGGCGATATGTACGCGGCCGGGTTCCTTTACGGTATAACCCACGGTTACGACATCTACACTTCCGGAAAGATAGCGTCTTTTTCGGCGGCAAGGATAGTGGAAGTTTTCGGCGCACGCCCGAAATTCTCGCTTTCCGCTATGATCAGGGAACATAAAATAATATAGGGCTCTTTCATTTTTCTGTGAAGCTATTATGCCGATAAAAGCGTATGGTGAATATCCAGGGAACCGAAGGGTTTGCGATTAAATTTCAATCGTTAGAAGAGGCTGTTTGAATTATAAAAAGCCGGCCGGAACTATCAACTTATCAATAGGAATGGAGAAAAAAATGTCCATAAGATCAAAAATAAAATCAATGATATTGGCGGCGTCCGCGCTTACGCTCGTTTCAGCCTTCGCATTCGCGAACGCACAGGGCGTTACTGCTGAAACAACCATAAAACATCCGGATACGATGGAGAACGCCGTTACCGGTGAAATAAAGCTTCTGAAAGATCCGTCCGCGATAGCGGAAGCCGCCGCCGCGACAGAGACGGCCGTTAAGGACGCCGATACAATGGCGGTTAACGTTTCGGCTCAGACGCCGGAGTCCGTAAATATAGCGACCGAGATCCGCGACGCGACCGTCCAGATCAAACAGCTGAAATTCCCTGTCACGAAAGTGTCGGGCAAGGTCAAATGGATGCAGCATGCTACTGAAATGGACGGCGTCAGCTTCAGATTATTGAATTCCGACTTCAAAGCGAGCGGCATCATTGGAAAAGGCCCCGTACAAAACAGTTTCAAGGTCACTTCGGAATCCGTTAAATTCGAGGATCTCAAACAGATATTTCCGATACTCGCGCAGTTTAATATCGCCGGCGCGTTCAAGCTTGAATGCGCGGTCGAAGGCACCAAGGACGAGCCGCTTTTGAACGGCAAAATAGCGCTTCAATCGGCTGATTTCGGTTTCGGCGAAATGCTTCCTGAATTGAAAGGTATAGGCATATCCGATATTTCAGCGGCGTTCTCCTATTCGAAGGAACTTTACAGGATAAGCGATTTCAGTTTTAAAACGATGGACGGAATGGTCAAGCTGTCGGGGTCTTTTAATCCGGCGGAAAAAAAAGACGCCGCGCTCGCGTTTTCGGTTGACGGTATAAGCGTCGAGAAGTTCTCTAAATTCTTCGATAAATATAAAGGCAAACTCTCGGGCGATATGTACGCAAATTTCAACATAAAAAATATAATGACGCCTGAAAACGCTTATGCGGAAGGCACGCTGGACTTTAAAAACGGCGTTATCAAAGATCTCGAGCCGCTTAAAAAGCTCGGCGAAAAACTCAGGACCTCCGGCATGGAAGAACTGAAATATCAGAAGATAGGCGGACAATTCAAACTTTTCATGAATAAAAAAGTTGAATTCAAAAATTTCGAGATATTGTCAAATATCATCAAAATGAAGACCACCGGAACGATAGACGAGAACCGGAACGTCAGCGCGAAGCTTTTCGCTGAAATTTCCGGCGGCGGTGTCGGAGATAAGATGAAGGACAACAAGTGGGGAAAGATATTCAAAAAAATAGTGCAGGGCATTAAAGGCAACTTCATAGTTTCAGGCACCGCCGACAAGCCGAAGTTCGACCTCGACCTCGGCCAGTAATTTAAAAAGGCCCGGTGATATGAATTGGAAAAAATGAAAATAGAGAACGTATCGGTCGCGCTCGCGCACCCCGATGAATTAAATCTTAAATGGGTCGGACAGACCGATCTTTTATACCAGCTTCTGGCTTGCTGGTACGTCGCCGATGAGAGCGACCACCCACTTAATCCGAGGCTTCTTGGAAAGCCGGGCGTCGGAAAGACGACGCTTGCTTATACGGCCGCGTCCATGCTCGGGCGGCCCGTTTATTTATTCCAGTCGACGATGGACACAAGGCCGGAGGATCTTATCATAACCCCGGTCATAGGAGAGAACAACAGCATTCAATACGTCGCTTCGCCGCTTGTAACCGCGATGCTCAAGGGTGGCATATGCATAATAGACGAAGGCAACCGCATGAGCGAAAAATCGTGGGCCTCTCTCGCCCCGCTTTTAGATACCAGGCGTTATGTCGAATCGATAGTCGCCGGAGTAAAGATAAACGCTCACCCGGATTTCAGGATATGCGTGACGATGAACGAGGATTCGTCAACCTTTGAACTTCCCGAATATATCCATTCAAGACTTCAGCCGCAGATCTATATAGATTTTCCGGAGCGCGACGAGGAACTTCTGATCCTGCGCCATAACCTTTCGCACGCGCCGGACGAGGTGTTGAATTACATCGCGGATTTCCTTCAGAGCGCCCACAAGGCGGACGAGCGATACAGCGTCCGCGACGGGATAAATATCGGGAGATACGCCCTTAAAACGCTTAACTCCGGTTATGAGCTGGGTTTTATAAAAAATTCGGCGAAAAGCGGGCGCGGCGTCAGCGAAAACCTCGCGGCTCTGCGTAACGCCGTAAAAATGGTTCTCGGCGACGAGGGAATCAACTATGCCCTCTGATGAAAAAAAGAAATATATAAACTTTGACGAATATATAAATTCTAAAATATTCGTTAAAGATAATATATATTTCGCTCCGGCGCTTCACGGCAAGCTCGAATTCGGAATATCCATAGATATTCTCGTGAAAGCGATCGGGCCGGACTGTCTGGCGGTGGAGCTTCCCCATCAGGCCAAAGCGCCTTTTATCGACGCCGTGAACCGTTTTCCATATATATCTGCGCTCTGCGTCGAGTCGGCGGGTCCTCTTCAATATCAGATAGTCGAGCCGCAGGACCCGACGGCGGCGGCCGTAAGAAGATTCGGGACGGACCGGGCCGCTCACATCCACTTCATCGATCATTTCTGTGAAAATTACATGGAACATCCGGATGCGTTCCCGGACGCCTATTCGCTTCGGGTGGTCGGATATGAAAGGTACTGCCGCGAATTTTACGAATCGCGAAAAGATATGCCGTTAAGCGATCGCGAACCCGATGACATCGCGCGCGAACAATACATGGCCGCTTCTATTCAGTCGCTTTCCAAACGCTATAAAAAAATACTTTTCGTCTGCGGCTTATATCATTACCCGGCGATATTTAAAATGCTTGATTATAATAACGCGGTCCCCTTCGTGAAAAATATCATAAAAAAGGCATATATAGCCAATCTTTCCGCGGCTTCGCACCAGAGCGTTTTAAGCGAGCACGCCTTCCTGATAAAACATTTCGAGCTGCTTAACGGGACTTTGCTTCCTGAAAAGAAGGACGGCCCCGCCGAATTCGTGCGTGAAAAAAGCGCCGCGGCCGGGAACGTTATCAGCTTTCCGGGAAGCTTCGCAGGCGGCGCAACGCCTGACGGGGCTTGCGATGCTGGAGGCCGCGGGGCCGGAAGCGCGCCGTCATCGGCCGCCGAAGAACTGGAACTTGAAAAAAAGTTATGCGACATCGATAACGATTACCGCGTTGAAAGCCCGGACGATATCGACCGTGAATTTTTGAATCTGAAACTTATGAAGATCGCCGCCGCGAGATATAAAAAGAACGCGGGCTGCGAGATATCCCGGCCGGCGTTCTCTATCATGTTCAAATTCCTTAGAAATTATATCAGATTCAAGGGAATGCTTGCGCCCGGCCTGTTCGAGCTTGTTACCGGCGCCCGCGCCGTCGCCGACGATAATTACGCGTTCGAGGTTTTTGACGAAGCCGTGAAATATCCATGGATAGAGGAGAACGGCCGGTACGCCTCCATCGAGATAACCCTTTCCGATCTTAAGATAAACGGAAAAACCATAACCTTTCACAGGCGCCTCAAATCGATGCGCCAGATATTTTCGCCGTTCGTCAAAATGCGCAAAAAAGAGGGGAAGAAAGGCGAATGGCTTCGCGAGTGGAATGATAATCAGGATTCGGTCTGTTCGCATCAGCCCGAGGACCTTCTGATAGAAAATTTCGGGAATTTTTTAAGGAAAAAGGCTAAATCGGTTCTGACCGACGAACAATGCAGGGTGGAGCCCTTCATGACATCTCTCATGGACGGCATCGATACGCGCGAGACCATCAGAAATTACCATATCGATAAAAAACTTTACGTTAAGATAGGCAGGCACGTTTCGGGCAAGGTCGGATCCGTCGTTTTCATTTTTGACGAAGATCCGCCCGCGCCGGGAGCTTCTGAAAAATATCCGTACCGCATGACCTGGCTCGGCGAGCACCATCAGGAATCGGATATGGCTTTTTATTCCACCGTTCCGGGCGAAAAAATAGTAGGCCCCGGAATATCGCGTTGTGAATACGGCGGATTCATGCTTTCTTATCCGCCGCTCCGCCTCTATGACGTGTGGAACGACGAATATTTTTTCGCCGCTAAAAACAAGCCTGAAACGCTGCTAATGGCGGCCATAGATTACTCAGAGGAAAAATATATAGCCTATTGCGCCAAAACCCCTCCGCGCTCATTTTTTAAAACGCTGGCCGCGAGGGTCGGTAAAAAGATCGTTTACGTTCCCATGGGACAGTTCTCGCCGCAGACCATAAAAAAACTTCAGATACTTCACATACTCGCCGGAAAAGGCACCCGCAAAATAGCCGGGGACTACGTCTGGTAACAAAGGGAGTGAGTTCATGAGAAAAACACCCGTTATCCTCGCGACCGCGATACTAACAGCCGTTTCAGCTATGTTTTTGGTTTTCGTGAATTTATACGCCTGCGTGGGCACGGGCGAACCGTGGCATGAATTCGCGGTTAACGGTTCTGGAACTCCTACCTACCTCGAGGCCGGATATTTCAAGGTTTTCGGTGAAACGGAAGGCCTTTTGGGAAACGGCGCGACCTGCCTGGCTTACAGCAAAAAAAACAAACTGCTGTACATAGGTACCCGTGAAAACTGGGTTTTCACTTATGACGGCAGGGATATCAGGCCGCTGCTTGTTTCCGCGCAGTCTGTTTCGCCTAACGTTATGTCCATTTGTTATGATGAAACCCGCAACATGCTCGCGGTAGGTACGAACGCCGGGCTCGTTATAGCGGTTTCGCCGAAGCACGGTAAAACCGTCGACGCAGTTGTCATAACCGCGAAGGAAGGCGCGATAAGCGATACGATATGCGCTCTCGCGGCCGACGGCGAAAGTTTTTACGCCGGATGCGACCGGGGCGTTTTCAGGGTGGCCGGAAACGGCGTGCGTGAAAAGGCGACGCGTATATCGGCCGAAGCCGAGATGGGCCGCGTGAATTCACTATATGCAGACGAGTCTAAAAACATATATGTTGGGACCGATACGCAGATATTGAGAACTTCCGATATGAAGACTTTTAATAATGAAAAGGCCGTTTCGTCGGAAAGCCTTAAAATGATAAACCGCATAGGCCGCCTTAAAATAAAAGCCGGCTCGGAAAAAAATGAAAGTATCGATTTGCCTCCCGATATGGCTTTCGCCTCTCTTACCGGTCTTAATATAATAGGCGGTGCCGGCGGAGTTAAAAACATTTCGGCGAAGAACGGCATTGCTGAGGATTGGGTGACGAGCTTTGCTTATGATAATCTTAACGATCAGAAGAATGTCAAGTCTTCCGTTGACGAGCGCCTGGCCGGCGGCGACGAAATGCCCGCCGCGGAGAGGGAAGAACTCATCAGGCGCCTTTTGGCTCTGAGGCTGGATTATACTGAGATAACAAGGAACGGCACCGAGATCAACATAAGGACTCAGGACCCCGGGCGTCTTTTAGCGGAACCGGCTTTTGCGGTGCTCAACGACAGGCTCCAATTGTTCGATTTTAATATTCCGAGGCCTTCTAAACCTGTGCCGGGGCTTGAATCCATAAAAAAAGGCCTCTGGATCGGCACTAAAAACTCCGGATTATCCGTTTTCAACGGCAGCGAATTCGTATGCTTTAACAAGGAAAATTCCCCGCTCATGTCGAATATGATAACCGATATACTCACGACGCCGAATTTCGTGTATGCCGCTACGGAGGGCGGCGGCCTTTTAAGGTATGGAAAATACGACGAGCCGAATATTGTTTCTTCAGATCATGAAAAAATACTGGATATTGCGCCTAACTTTATTAAAAACATCGGTAACGAGTTATTTATTGGCACATCGAAAGGTCTTTTTAAATATACCGTGAACGGAGGGACCGAAGAAGTTTTACACGGATCGGCGGAGGTAATCAATACAAGCGGCGCCTGCGTTGACGGCAACGGCAATATTGTTTTTGCCAGCGCCACTCATGGAGCCGTAATCACCGGAACCGTTGCCATGCCTTCGGGCGGAACCGGTTTCGGCGTTATAAAGAGCCTGGGTCCGGCGGACGGCTTGAGGTCGTCTCGATGTACGGCCGTTTATAATATTGAAAACAAAGGTGTTCTGGTCGGTTTTGGCGACATGGCGGCGCGCGTTTCGGAAAAATGCGCTTTGATCACGCCGGATTATAAGGTGCAATTATTTCCGCCGCCTCCAGGGACTAAAATAGAGGACTTTGATTCTACTTCAAGTTCCCGCTCTGCGATATCAGCTTTTGCGCCGGTCGGCGAAGGCTTTTTTATCGGAAGCCTCGACGGCGATTCGAACGCGCTTTCGTTTTGCTCAGGGCCCCAATGGCTTTACTCGAAGAATAGCGCCGGCGCTGCCATGGGCCGGATAAGCTCCATGAACAAGGTTTCAAATAACGAGATATGTTTCGCCGGCGATTTTGGCGTTATCCGCTTTAACGGCGCCTCCTGGGAAAAAATATCGAATGCGGGAGCGGCAACGATAGGCGACAGTGTATGCGCGATGCGCGACACCGTTTCGGAAGGGCTCTGGATCCTTCAAAGAACTTCCGGTAAAAAAAGCGCTCCCGATAAATGCGTGCTGGTGTTTTCCGGAGGTTCCACGGTGATCACGAAACTCGTCGACGGCGCGGGGATCGGCTTTGCCCAGCTGGATCCTTTTGTTTTCGCGGGCACTACAAAAGGCGTATTCAAGATAAAAAAGAAATAGATAAAAAGATCAAGGAGAGAGAAATGAGACCATTTATTTTAGGCATCGCCGGCGGTTCCGGCTCGGGAAAAACTACGGTCGCGAAAAAAATACTGGCGGAATTAAATTCCGATTCAGTGATATTGATCGATCACGATTCATATTATCGCGATCAGTCGGCACTGCCCATGGAAAAACGGCCGCTCGTCAATTACGACCATCCGGACGCTCTTGATAACGACCTGCTTATTGAGCATTTAAGGTTATTGCGCGAGGAGAAACCCGTAAATAAGCCGATATATAATTTCGTTACCTATACGAGGTCCGCTGAAACGAACCTGATAGATCCTAAAGATATAATCGTTCTTGAAGGATTTCTGATTTTTACCGATCCGCGCGTCCGCGAGATGTGCGATATCCGGATATTCATTGAGACCGAGCCGGACGTGCGAATAATAAGGCGCATAGAACGCGATCTGAAGGAACGCGGCCGTTCGCTCGAATCGATAATTTCGCAGTATTTTTCAACGGTAAAACCCATGCATCATCAGTTCGTCGAGCCTTCAAAGCGCTATGCCGACGTCATTATTCCTTACGGCGGCCATAACCAGATCGCCGTCGACATGGTCGTGACGCAGATCCGCGCGAAACTTGCCGAGCGCGAATGAGCCGCCGCGGAGAAACTGAAACGGCGGATTTTATCGGAAGAATTTCAGTATCTTTTCTATGAATTCGTCCGAATCGATAGGTTTGGAAATGTAATCGTCCATTCCTGAATCAATGCATTTCTGGCGGTCGCCGGGCATGGCGTAAGCGGTCATGGCGATAACGGGCGTTCTTTTTTTTGAGTCAGCCGTTTCTAATTTCCGCATCTCTGCCGTCGCTTCAAAGCCGTCCATTTCAGGCATTTGGCCGTCCATTAATATTATGTCGAAATGTTCATTTTGAAAATGCTGAAGAGCTTCGAGCCCGTTCTGGGCTATTGTGATATCCCATTCGTGTTCTCCGGCGATGGTTTTGATGAGCAGCTGACTTATCCTGTCGTCTTCGGCCAGAAGGATCTTGATTTTCCCGATCTTTTCGATATCGATTATTTTTTTTGCTGAAAGGGCATCGTATGAAACATCTTCCGCTATTTCGAAAGGGATCTCGACCGTGAAACGGCTTCCACCGCCGATCGCGCTTTCAACCGATACTTTTCCTTCCATCATATCCACGAGCCCTTTTACGATGGCCAGTCCAAGTCCCGCTCCGGAGTGTCTTTTGGTTGATGAATCGTCTATCTGGTGAAACCGTTCGAATATTTCAGGTATCTTTTTTTCGTCTATTCCGATGCCGGTGTCGGTAAAACTTAGTTTTAAAATGGAAATATTCCCGATGCGTTCGCGTTCGGTGACGCGCACTGAAACGCTTCCGGTATTGGTGAATTTTATTGCGTTGGTCAAAAGGTTGGTTATTATCTGTTTAAGCCGGAGGCCGTCGCCTAAAATATCGAAATCGATCGAAGAGCTGTCGCAATTGACCGCAAGCCCTTTTTTTACGGCCAGGTCGGAGAGCATATCCACGGTCTTTCTTGCCAGTTCGGCGACGTTGACCGGCTCTTTTTCAAGCCTTAATTTGCCCGCCTCTATCTTCGAAAAATCGAGGATATCGTTTATAAGATCCAATAGGTGCGATGATGAAAGCTGTATGATATCGAGAAATTCCTTTTGCGTATCGCCGAGTTTCGTAGACGAGAGAAGGGTGGCGAATCCCATGATGCCGTTCATCGGCGTGCGCAGCTCATGGCTCATATTGGCGAGGAAATGACTCTTGGCGGTGTTGGCGGCTTCGGCCATGTCCCGGGCCGATAAAAGCTCGCTCTCGGATATCTTTCGTTCCATTTCGAGCGCTATATGTCCGGCTATTATCTGAAGCAGATGGAAGACGAATTCCATTCCCTGCCGTCCGGCTGTGTCGGCTAACGCTAAAGTTCCGAAAACCCTTTCATTCGTTTTGATAGGGACGCAGATGAAGGTCCTGATGGATAATTCCCTGAGAATTTTAAATTTATATTCGGGCCTGTGGGGCGCGTTAAGCTCCAATAAAGGCTCTCCGGTTTCGGCAACCATGCCGGACAGCGTTTCAGAGGCGGGGACGCGGGTGCCGGCAAGCCCGGGATCGAGGCCGTGTATCCCTTTAAAGACCATTTCGGCTTTTTTCCGGTCGTAAAGTTCTATTGTGACGACCGGGAAATTAAGGCTTTGAGCAAGTATCGCGGGAAGTTCCCGGTAGATCTCGTCCAGGCTCCCGGAATAGAGGAACATGCGGGATATTATATTTATGGTCTCTCTTTCAAGTTCGGATTGTTTTTTCAGGGTTATGTCGCGCATAAAGCCGAAGCCGTAGGACATTTTTCCGTTCCGGTCAAGGACGCCGCCGTCGCTTTCCAATAACAGAAAGCGCCTTCCGGCTTTATCAAACACCTCGATTTCGCCTTCCCACGATTCTCCGCCCGCGAGCATCGGGGCCCTTGCGTTTAACTTTTCTATCGATTCCGGCGGATAATAGTCGAGGTAATTCATTTTTTGGGCTTCTTCAAGGTTCCGGCCAAAAAGTTTTTCGTGCGCGGGATTTATATATATCAATTTACCGGCCGCGTCGCTTATGGCTATGGCTTCGTGAGAAGATTCGATGATGGTTTTGAAAAGTTTGAGGTTTTCTTCGTACAATTTTTTTTCGCTTACATTTTCGAAAAGCACGGCCACCGAATCATCGGGAAGCGGAAAGGCCTTGACCGAGAAACACGACAGCAATATCCTGTCATCGCCATAGTAAAAATCATCGAATTCGACAGGCTTATTATTGCGGACGACGTCGGCATATTTTTCATGTATTCCGCGTTCTTTCAGTCCCGGAAATATCTCGCCGATTTTTTTGCCGATCATATCTTCTTTTTTCAGGCCGAGTCCCGTTGAAGAATAAGGATTTACGGCTATCATGCGAAGCGAGTCAGCGTCGTTGATATCGTCGAGACGGTAAAGAAAGAGCCCGACCTGCATGTTTTCGACTATATCATAGTAAATTTTGATCTGTTTCTCGAAATTTGTCCGTGCGGTTATGTCCATGGCCATTCCACCGAGAAGCGGTTTTTTGTTCCCGCGGTCCAACCTGAACTTATGAGTTTCAAAGATCCTTGTTTTACCGTCCCTGCCGATAACGGTTTCTATTGCCATGGCCCGTCCTTCCCTGAGAGCCTTTTTGTCGTTCTCGATCATATTTTCCGCCACTTCCGGCGGTAAAAAGTCGATTGTTCTCTTTCCTGTCGGATCGCCGCCGAAGAGCTCGCGGAAGCAATTGTTCGTAAACAATACGCGGTCATCTTCGTCTTTTATGAAAGCCACGCTGGGGTTTTGTTCCATGAACGAAAAAAAGCGTTCCTGCGCTTCGCGAAGATCATCCCCAAGTCTTTTCAATTCCGTTATATTGCTGAAAGTGATGACGAATCCGGCGATCTTTTTATCCAGCGTATAATAAGGCATTATCCGCATCAAATATGATGAACCGTCGTTTGTCATGATCTCTTTTTCTCTGGATAAAAGGCTTTTCGAGACTTCCGTGAGTTCCTTCATGATATCGTATTTATCGCTTATGTTATTAACGGTATGCGCAAGTGGCCTTCCGATATCGCCCGGAATTAGATTTATTATTTCGGTCATTATGGGAGTGAACCGTCTTATGTTAAGATTCATGTCGGTAAAGAGTACGCCGATCCTGGTGTTGTTGAAAAGGTTCGTGAGATCGTCGCCGGCTTTTATGAGGTCAACATTTTTATTATGTAATTCGTTATTTACGCTGAGAAGTTCCTGGTTCATCGATTGAAGCTCTTCCTTTGAAGTTTCGAGTTCCTCATTGGAGCTTTGCAGTTCTTCGTTGGATGAAAGGAGTTCCTCGTTGGCAAGTTTCAGTTCCTCATTGGACGCGTCGAGTTCCTCGGTTATTTCCTGGAGACATTCCTTCGTTGAATGAAGCTCGTCTTCGAGTTTGGATATATATATTTCTTTTTCTTCCTCGAATTCGACAGCCGATTTCGGTGAAAGATCAGATGTTGCGCTGCCCGACTTTTCAAAAATTATCATCATTGGCTGAGGTTCCGTTTCCAGCGCGAGAGGGATTATGGTTATGTCGGTTTTTTCGAAATGAGAGTTCGCTTTTATTTCGACGCCCTCTAAAACAACCTTCTTTTTTTTAGCCGCCGCTTCTTTTAAAGCGATAGTCAGGGGCAGTTTCAGGCCTTCACGGGCCATCTGGAAAATGTTAAGGCTTGCGTCGCCCACCGGCGGCTCGAGATATTTTCCGGTTTTGCCGTGAGTGTAGACTATTTCAAATTTTTCATTAACGACTGCGGCTGAAGGCGAGAACTCTTTAAGAAGCGTTTTTTCGGTTATCTCCTTTAAGCTCATTTCTTTTTTTATTGTTTCGATGGCATTTTTATCCTGATTGTTTTTCTTTTTAAATTTTTCGAAATTCATTTCTGATATGAATTTGGCTATTTTTTTGTCAGATCCGCACTGGAATATTTTCCATTTTTTATCTATTTCCGTGAAAAAACTTGAAAAACCCCAGAGATTTTCGACGTTTCCAAGAAACAGGAACCCTTTCGGATTAAGCGAGTAATAAAAAGTCGATATGACCTTTTTTTGCGCTTCGTGCCCGAGATAGATCATAACGTTCCGGCAGCTTATGAGATCCATTTTTGAGAACGGCGGGTCCTTGATGAGGTTTTGTTCCGAAAAAATGATCATTTCTCTTATTTCTTTGGATATTTTATATGATTCTCCGCTTCTTTCAAAAAAGCGTTCCAGCCTTTCAGCGGGAATGATTTTGACTATTTTTTCAGAATAGACGCCTTTTCTGGCGATGTCGAGCGCTCTGTAATTTATGTCGGTCGCAAATATTTTAAAATCTATATTTTCGCCGGCCAGTTCCTGATTCTCTTTTAAAAGCATCGCTATAGAATATGCTTCTTCGCCGGTCGAACATGCCGGGATCCACACGCGCACAGGCGTATCGGGATTTTTGGCTTTCAAAAGCGCCGGGATGACTTTTTTTTCCAGTATTTCAAAAGCTTCTATGTCCCTGAAAAAACTCGTTACGCCTATGAGCATTTCTTTGAAAAGCGTTTCAACCATAAAATTGTTGATCTCGAGTTTTTTTATGTATTCTTCTATTCCGTCAAGCCCGTTAATAGCCATCTGCCGTTTTATTCTGCGCGTTATAGTAGCGTCTTTATATTGTGTAAAATCGTGTCCGAACCGGTTTTTTAATATTTGAAAGATCTTCGGCAGAAATATTTCCAAAAGGTCGTTCTCGTCTTTTTGCAGCGCGAGGTTCTGACGGTATTCGATAAGTTTTCCAGCCATCTGGCCGGGCTGGAGAACATAGTCGATAAGGCCTGTTTCAATAGCATTTTGAGGCATGCCCTCGAATTTAGCCGTTAGCGGGTCCTGGGCTATTACCATTCCGTATTTTTCTTTTATGGATTCTATTCCAAGCGACCCGTCAGAGCCGGTTCCTGATAAAATTATTCCGGCCGCTCTGCATTCGAAGTTATCAGCGAGGGAACTGAAAAAAAAATCGACGGGCAAAGATTGCGTCATTTCACGCATCTGATCGTAAGGGATAAGTTTAAATTTAGCATTTTCAATGAAGGCGAAGTTTTTTGGCGGGATCACATAGACGCAGCCCGGCTCGAGACCAAGCCCCGGTTCGATGGTTAAAACCCTCATATTCGTGTGTTTCTGGATGATATCGCCGAGCACGCTTTTGTGGTCGGGGCTCAGGTGCTGTATAATGACGAAAGCCATTCCGATATCGGAAGGAGTATGGTTGAAGAATTGTTCGAGCGCGTCGAGGCTTCCCGCGGAGGCCCCGATGCCGACGATCATGAAAGTGCCGCTGTCCTGATTTTTTAAAAGGCTCATTTTTACGCACGGACCTTTTGAATAAATTCAAAAAACATTATTAAATAAATTACGAAACATTTTAACATTAAAACCAGTTTTTTTTCAAGTAATAATTTGAGTAAAAAGGCAAAATAAAACCGCCGGTTTTTAAATGTCAACCGGCGGTCCTATATATAAAGATACTTTTTTAATTATTGTTTCGACGGGTCATTTAAATAATTCTTTAGCGTCATTCGCGCTCTGATCGCCTGAGGACGTTTCGTAGGGTATTTTGAAATTATCGCAAACGTTCTGGAGGCGGTCCTTCGCGCCGGCGACCTGAACGAATTCTTTTTTCGCGGAATCCCATTTTGCGCCGGTAAGATAACTTCTTGCCATGACGTTGATAAGGTTATTGATGGTATCCGGCACTTCTTTAGCCATCGCGTCTTTAGCCTCATCGCGGCTGCCGAATTTGGTAGGGGTGCCGTTGACTATCTTCGCGACAGCGTCGCTTGCGATGCCGGCGATCGCGCTAGTAAGACCGCTTTCGAGCATTGAAAGGGCGCCCTGAACGACCACCCGGCCGGCGTCGTCAAGGTTCGATTCGCGCAATACGTTTTCCACTCCGCAATTTTCCTTGACGATTTTCAAAACTTCCTGCGCTTTTTCTTCAGTCACTTTTTTTACTATCTCGGCGCTGCAGTAACCAAGGGCATCGGCTTTCAACGCGCCTCTCATAACGTCGCAAAGGTTTGCGTTATATGCGTTAACTATATCGCCGAATTTTTTCGTGTCGCCCGCGGCGCTATAGATATTATTTCTTACGTTGTCGATTATGGCGAGGTACCTGCCCTGATCGGTAGCGGTCGCGACGTTGTTTTTAAAATCTTCGAAGTAATTAACGTCTATTCCGAATCTTCTAAAGTCGCCGGAATGTTTTTGAATGAGAGCTTCAATCTCTGCGTTGGTAAGAGCTCTGTTAAGTATCTTGTTTTTTATGACCTCGGCCTGATTTCCCGCGGCGTCAACATAATCGCCGACCAGGGCCGCGGCTATTCCGACGCTTGTTTTTTTCGCGTTATCCGCGGCGTCATACATTATTTTCGCGAAATTGTTCTTTGTCTGGTTTATCATGTTCTGTATCTGAGAGTCGTTTACGTACTTGGAATATAGCTCGTCGGCGTGTACCATTAACTTGTCGACGAGCGCCAGCATAAGTTTATCCATAAGCATTTTTTTCGCGTCCGTGAGAAGGTCCGGAATGAGGGTCTTGAAATTGGTAACCCATTTAAAAGCGTCCACGGCTGAAGCGAAATCGAGTTTTTGCGGGGGCGAGAGCGTCACGCCGACGATCTCTTTTGTGAAAACGGGGTTTACGTTCCAGTTCGGCTGGTTTTTATAAGCCACTTCATCTTTTATATAAATTATGTCCTGGTTTTTAGATTTTTGCGCGTCAGCGACGAGCACGTTGGCCATTTTCGATTCTACCTCTATTCCGACGGCCATTGTGTGGCTGGTGCTTTCCATGCCGGGGATGGGTATCCTTTTTAATTTTATGGCTTCAACGTTTTTTACGGGATTGTTTTTGGATTTTATATCGCCGACCGTGTACATTTCAAATATTTTATCGTCTTTTTTAAATGTTTTCGCGAAATCGACCTTATAGACCGATCTTACGAATTCGCGGGTGGCCGGATTATAAACGCTCTCAATTTTTTCCATCGATATTTTATCCGACGCTTTTATGTCGGGGTTTTCAATGAAGCGGAATATCGAGATGGATTGCCCGCTGGAGCTGATCTTGACGCATGGTGTAAGAAGCGGCCCCGCCGGAGTGGAAATAAAGATCTCGCCGCGTCTGGCTGATTTTATATCGCCGCTTAAATACTGGATCACCATGGTAGTGTTTTCCGCCGTCTGGCTGTGCTGGACCATGGTCGTGACCTGCTGGTTCTGAGACGAGGTGAATTTCACGTAACTCGCTATTACCATCGAAAATGCCGTCAGAGCCATAAGCGTTTCCAGTATCGTGAAACCCGTTTTTGTCTTGAAAAATGAAGATAATTTTATCATAAAGACCCCTCCAGTAGAAAATTATTTATAATACATAATCCCTTGTAACAAGAGCTTTAAGTGTGACGTAACGCTGATCGCCGCCTGAGAACGTGCCGTCGTACCACCATACGAAAACCGTTACCATTACCATATCAGGGTCATTATTCATGTATGCGATGGTGGTCTGGCGCTTGAATTTTTTATAGATGTCGCTGCTGTATGCGGTACCGGCGGTATTAGTTTGTGCCGTGACCTGTATCTCCGGCTCAGGCTTATTGAGGCCGTTCTTCAAAAGCGTTTTCAGCTCGAGGTAGGAAACGGATTTGTATTCCTCGACCTTTTCCTGGGCCAGTCTCAGGGCGATCTGAACGTCGTCGGTGTGTATGGTGTATTTTTTAATGGATGTAAAAAGGTTGATGGAAGGCATTATTGCCAGAGCTATTATGCCGATGGCTATCAGAACTTCCAGAAACGACACCGCGCGCCTGTTAAGTTTTAATAATTTCCTTGTTGTGATAAGCATAGCGCGTTCTCTCCTTTACTATTTCACCTTTGAAATTTTATATGTGCTGAACTGTGATGAAAGGATAGCACGGTATCTGTCTGGCATATACCTTCCGACGTACGGTATCAACGACAGGAATGAACATGTGGTAACTTCCGGTGTGTACCAGATGGTAAGATCTCTCATTATTTCCGAAGGGCTGAATTCTTCGCAGACGAAATTTCCTATTATATTTGTGTCTCCGCCTGAAGCCACGCCAGTTTTCGCGTAAACCGGCGATAAAATGCGGCAGTTGGCCTGCGTCCTTAATTTTCCCATGCATATTATCGAGAAAGGAACGCTTCTGTCGCCGTCTTTGGGTTTATGGATTATATCTCCGGTAACGGTAAGATCGCCGTTGACGACTATCTGGCCCGCGCCGTAAAAAGTCCCGGAGATGGATGCGCCGCCTTCGATGTAGTAAACGCCGTCTATCTGAATGACCCCGGCGCTGTCGCGTATCGTTGAGTCGTTATTGAAGTCGGTTCCGCTTTCAAAAACGAGAGTGGCTTTTTTCTTGTATTGGTCGGGCATATAAATATTTTCGATTATTCCCTTGGTTTCGGCCTGCGCCTCTTTTTCAAAGAAAGAATAAGAATACCCGGCTTCCTTGGTTTTGTAGTAATAAACGCCCGCGCCGACGGGCACGAAAACGATGTAGAAAGTGAACCCGACGCCGTATACGTGGGTAAAACTCTTTGTAACGTTTCCGCTGACCTTCATGTTAAGCGGTGGTGAAAGACACCAGTCGCCGAACAACTGGGTTTTACCTTTGCCCGATGAAAGGCCGGCGACAACCTTGACTATGCCGACGACGCCTAAGGGCGGGACGGAAACAAACGGGAACCAGGGTATGCCGTCGCACGGTATGCCCATTAAATATGCCGAAGGCAGATAGCAGTCGCCCGCGCCGTAATTTCCGAACATCGTGATCGCCGGGGTATGACCGGGATAGAGAAGAAGAAGATCGTTAAGCCCGGTCGGTATCTGTTGTTTTCCGGCGCCGCCTATGAAACAGAGACCGGGAAATCTGACTATGTTCATGCTGAAAAGACCTTTGAAAAATTCGAGAATATCGCCGATGTTGAAAGCGCCTTTATAGTCCGGGTCGAGGTTTAAGTTCATCAGTTTGAATTTGCCGCCGCCGGTATTGCACCACGCGTCGGGGCTATGGACGGTGTTATTTTTATTGAGCCAGTAAAAAGTATAGAGCGGGTTCGGCGCGGCCAGGTCGACGACCTTTACGTCGCGCGTCGCTTCTATCACGGTAACTATGGGTATGCTTGTTCCGCTCGGGACGAATTCAACTCTGCAGTTGTAATAAAGCGTGGCGAATTTTTCTATTATTATGTCGGCTTTTATCGGGATAAGCGATGGCAGTTTAAGCTGATCGACGATCTTTTCCAGCGCTTTCGAGAGCATCTGGCCGACGTTTATCTCAATGGTTAAAAACTGGCTTAAACATTTTGCCAGTATATCGCCGATAGGTATCGGAATACCGAAAATACTTATTTTCAAGCCTTTTAAAAAGCCGCTCAGGTCGATCTTAAATTTTATATCGTTGAGCCCCAGAAAGTCAAAAAGCTGGTTTCCGAGACTTTTAAGCCAGTCTTTAAGGAATGTGTCGTCAACGACGGCTCCGGGCCAGAGCACAGAGCCGCTGTCGGAGACGACCGGCTTCATGTCTTTTATCATCATCGTGCATTCGACCTTGGTCCTGCCGTCGTCGCCGCCGAGTTCCCTTATGAACTGGGTCACGCCGAGGGCCTGGGCGTTTAATTTCTGCTGGCTCCAGGTCGGTGACAGGCCGAGAGTGTCAGGCGACAGGCTTATATCGGCGTTGATGCCGGAGACGCCCGTCCCCGAACTGGTTCCGCCGGTAACTACGATCCCCGGAACGCGCATTTTAAGATACCATGAAGAAGATGGATTTCCGAGCATGGAAATAACGTTTTTGACAAGTTCTACAGGATTCATGTTCCCGAGAGCGTTCATTTCGGAACGGACCTTATAAGTGGCGGCTTCTATGGCAGCCTCGCCGAGAAGCCTTGCTTTTTCAACGTTAACGATGTGAAATGTTTTTGCATCCTGGTTCTTCGAGAAATTCATCATGAAAAAAGCCATCATAGCCATGACGAAAACAAGCGCGAGCACAAGCGGGATAACGAATCCGCGCCGGTACTTTCTGAAAATATTTAAAAATTCTTTTGAGTAGTAATGTTTCATAACAGATCACATCCAGATAGTATTGATAAATGTGGCATGACCTCAGCTTATTTCATGTCGGGGGTCTTGAAGTCGGAGTTTCCGGCATTGGGAGCCTTGAAATCGGATTTTCCGGTATCGGCCTTTAAAAAAGTCTTCATCGCGGTGTCCGATTTAGGATAAGCCTTTTTCAGCGAATCGCCGATATCGGGGAAAGCTTTGAAATAAAGCTGGGCGTTGACGGCGAGCATGGCGTTTTGGGCTTTGGCTTCCTGTACCGCGTCACCTGTTTTTTTGTAAATGTCGGTTAAATAACCCAGTGCTAGCGATCTTAAATAAATATTGGTCGATTTGTCGGCGAGGTTCGCGAATAATTCGGCGGCTTCTTTATATCTGCCTTTTTTGTAGAGGTCTGAGGCCTGAAGGAATACCGGGTGTTGTTCCGCCTGCTGCATCAGCGGCACCATGGCGGTGTTGAAACCGCTTGCGTCTATCATGGGCTTGATATTGGCGTCAAAAAACTCATTGTAAGCGGACTGTTTCATCGGCTCGAGGGGCGTGAGCGTCGATTTGTAATATTCGCCGTCATCCCATGTGAAGTTATTGAGACCCGCCACGGCTTTTATATGGGACGCCTTGTTTTTAGCCGGAACGCGGCTTTTTCCGCCGAAAAGCGGTCCGTTGTCGATATTTGAGTAACTGCTCGAATCGGAGGTCGTTTTAGATGAAGCGTTTTTGACCTTTTTATTGAACGAAAAACCGTCCGACGATCTTTTTGAAGACCGGCTTGAAGAACTGTCTGAACCGCCATAAAGAAAATAGATCACCGCCGCGATGATTATGAGCAGAAGTATTATTAATAGCCATTTAAGGCCGCCGTTTTCTTCCATTTATAAAGCTCCGTAAAAATAAAATAGCGTCTAATTTTATTATAACAAATAAATGACGCTTTGTCAGTATCATTCAAAAAAAACTAACTGATCGGTCTGCGGAAGCGCCTTGAGAGTTCCCATGGTCGATAGAACTTCTATTACGTTTTTCGAGGCTTTTGTCCTGTCCTTGAAATCTTCTATGGATACGAAATCGGATTTCTGGGCTTCCTCGAAAATTTTATGAGCGACCACGCCGCCAAGTCCCTGCACCGAGTTGAACGGGCATATCAGGCCGTCGTTGGTTTCTTTATTTATGGTGAAGTTGAAAGCCTTTGATCTATAAAGATCGACGGGATAAAATTTTATGCCGCGCGCCATGGCTTCCAGCACGACCTCCATTATCACGTATTGTTCGTTCTCTTTGGCCGTCGCTTCCTTGCCTTTCGCTTTCGTGTCGTTCATGGTGTTTGCGACATATTCACGGCCTTTTAAAACCGTACCCGCGTCGAACGCGGAGAGACCTTTCGTCGAAAAATATGTCGCGTAAAAAGCGAGCGGATGGTTGACCTTGAAATAGGCTATTCGAAAGGCCATCATGACATAAGCCGCAGCGTGGGCTTTCGGGAACATATATTTTATCTTGTTGCACGAATCGATATACCACTGTGGTATATTGTGTTTCTGCATTTCGGCGACCATATCCGGTTTCAGGCCCTTTCCTTTTCTGACGTTCTCCATTATGTTAAACGAGAGAAGCGGCGGCATGCCGTGTTCCAGAAGATAGTTGATTATGTCGTCGCGCACGGATATAACTTCGGAGAGCTTCGCGTTCCCGTTTTTAATATACATCTGGGCGTTATTGAGCCAGACGTCGGTGCCGTGCGACAGGCCCGATATTCGAACGAGTTCGCCGAATGTTTTCGGCCTTGTCTCATCGAGCATGCCGCGGACGAAGGATGTTCCAAATTCCGGTATGCCGAGTGTCCCCAGATTTATTCCGGTGATGTCTTCGGCCTTTATATTAAGCGCGTCAAGGCTTGAAAAAAGCGAAAGCGTCTGTTTGTCGCCGAATTCGATATCATTGACCGAAAGCCCTGTCAGATCTTCCAGCATTTTTATGATGGTCGGGTCGTCATGTCCCAGAAGGTCGAGTTTCAAAAGTTTTTTATCGATGGCGTTATAATCGAAATGCGTCGTTATCGTTCCGCCGTTTCTGTCATTGGCCGGGAAATTCACTGGAGTGAACTCATGGATATCACGGCCCATTGGAACGATCATGATGCCGCCCGGGTGCTGGCCGGTGGTTTTTTTGACGCCGCTGCAGCCTATGGCTAGCCGGTTCATTTCAGCCGGCCGTTTATTGACGTGGCGCTCTTCCAGATACGCTTTAACGAAGCCGAACGCTGTCTTATCGGCGATAGTGGATATGGTTCCGGCGCGGAAGACGTTGTTTTCGCCGAATATCACGCCGACGTATTCATGAATTCGCGGCTGATAGTCGCCGGAGAAGTTAAGATCGATATCGGGCGTCTTGTCGCCGTCGAATCCGAGGAAGACCTCGAAAGGTATTTTCTGTCCGTCCTTTTTCAACTTCGCGCCGCATTTGGGGCAATTCTTGTCGGCAAGATCGAAGCCTGAATTGAGAGGCAGGTCCTCGAAAAATTCGGAATATTTGCATTTTTCGTCTTTGCAGTAATAGTGCGGCGGCAGCGGGTTCACCTCGGTGATGTTGGTGAAGGTCGCGACGAGCGAAGAACCAACGGATCCTCGCGAACCGACCAGGTAGCCGTCGATCATGGATTTTTTGACCAGTTCGTGCGCTATAAGATAAAGCGTCGCGAAACCGTTTTTAATGATGCAGTTCAATTCGTGCTCGAGGCGTTTTTTGACCGGCTCGGGGAGCGGATCGCCGTATTTTTTTATCGCGTTCTCCCATGACATATCTTTGATCTTATCCTCGGCGCCTTCCATGACGGGGAACGCGTCGTCCTTGGGTATCGGGATAAGATCGCCGATCATGGCCGCCACTTTTTGAGGATTTTCGATGACGACCTCGTTAGACGCCGCCTCGCCGAGGTATGAAAATTCTTTGAGCATTTCTTCAGTGGTCGGAAAATAAAGCGGGCAGGCGTTTTCTACGTTATCGAACTTCTGTCCGGCGAATAATATCTTTCTGAAGATCTCGTCCTCGGGATTGAGGTAATGCATATCGGAAGTCGCGCAGACCGGCTTTCCGAGTTTTCTGCCGAGTTCGTAAATGCGCGTATTCAAAGCGACCAGGTCTTTTTCAGACTTGAATTCTTCAGGCATTTTTTCCATAAAGAATGAATTATTTTTGATCGGCTGTATCTCAAGGTAGTCGTAAAAATTCGCGACCGCTTCCATTTCTTCGTCGCTTTTTCCGCCCACCATGCCGCGTATGAGTTCGCCCGCCTCGCAGGCCGAGCCGAGTATGAGGCCTTCGCGGTGTTTCGTGAGTTCGGCTCTTGGAATGCGCGGCCTTTTATGAAAATAACTGATGTGAGAGGCCGATACGAGTTTATAAAGATTTGTGATGCCGGCCTGCGTCGCCGCGAGAATTATGATGTGATGAGGCGAAGGGACCTTGACTTTTTTTTCGTTATCATTTTTATTGAGAAGCGCCGTAGAATCCTCGATGAGATAGCCTTCCATGCCGAATATGGGTTTTATTTTGTTGTTCTTCGCGGCTTCCGCGAATTCAGGAAAGCCCTGAACCACGCCGTGATCCGTGAGAGCGACGGCGGAATGTCCCCATTTGGCGGCAAGTTTCACGTAATTTGAGATCTCGGTCATTCCGTCCATGGAGGACATTTTAGAGTGGGCGTGCAGCTCGACCCTTTTTTTATCCGCGGTATCTTTGCGTTCCGGCATTTTTCCGATGTTTACGTCATTGACCATTATTATGTGGTCTTTTTCAAATTGGTCGAACTTCACGTTTCCGAGGACCTTTACAACCATTCCGGCTTTGAGCTTGATATCGGCTTCGGGGCTCGCGAATATCTTACAGACTATGGTATCGCTAAGATCGCTGACGGAAAATGAGACGAGTTTTTTGCCGCTTTTGATAAGCCGCATATCCGAAGCTACGATAATGCCTTCGACCATCACGTTCTTGGCTTCCTCATATATTGAGTTCACTTTTGAAGGATTTAATTTATCGGGTATCTTTCGCCCGAAAAACACGCCTTCTTCCTTAGGGCCGGTATCGGGGGGCCTGGAAGACTGATAGTTCTGTTTCTGATAAGGCTGCGCGGCCTTCGGGGCGCTTCCCGGAATAATGTTTGAAGGAGGCCTTTCCGCGTATTCCTTTCCGTTGGTTATGATGATGCCGTTTCCGCTTGTATTCGCGTCTTTCGGTAACGGGTTTGAACCGCCGCCGTTAGAGGCCGAGTTGGTTTGAACCGGATCGCTGATGACAGCGCCGCCGTTATTTACGCCGTTGCCGTTAGAAACGCCGCCGTTGGGTTTTTCACCGGCGTCAGTATAGGCGAAACTATCCATTGTTTCGGCCTGAAAAGTGCTTCTGTCGATGAACACGCGGCAGTCCATGCCGAATTTTTCGGATATGTATTTTTCGATGTTTTTGTCGGCCTGTCTGTCTTTTAAAGTATAAAATCCGGTTTCGTGGCCGATCTCGACCCTGACGGTCTTTTCGTTGAAAAGGGAGGCTTTCGCCATTGGAAGCCATACCTGGCAGGCTGGCGTCGCTTTTATCACGTATGCCACTATGTCGTCCCAGAGTTCGGCGATGATGCGCTCAAGGTCGATGCGGCTTTCAAAATTGATATCGAAATTGACCGAGCTTAACCCCGGAAAAATTTTTTTGAAATAGCTCTGAAGCGGCAGAAGGTCCTTTGAGCTTGTAATTTCATTCGTTTTCAGGCTTATATTAAGTTCCCGGTGGTCCGGTAAATATTCAAGATGGTAAAAATCGCAGTTCAATATCCTGGTCCTGCATTCATCGCTGAGATTGCAGTTTTTGATATGTTCTAAGATCTTGTCCTTGCTCTTTGGCGAGATCAAAAGCCTCGTGCCGTTCTGATTATCCTTCATCCTCGTATTAACTCCATTATTTTCAGCTGAAACCTTAGTCTGGTTAATCGTTGATGGCCGCGTAAAACCTCTTTTTCATGTAAGCCGGCATGTATGACTGTTTGAGGTTTTGAAGCCCGGGCATCCCGGAGTCGTCAGAAGTGTTAACGAACTCACATGTGACATTTTCCTTTAAAAATTCCCTGAATAAAAACTGTGATAATCCAAAAAAGTTGTTATCCACTTTTTCTATCGCGACCGTAAAAGTATCCGCCGTTGTCTGTTCGCCGATTATAAAGCCGGCCACCGCTCCGTATAATTTGATGCAGGCCCCCGTTCCGTTAAGCTGCAGGAAGTTCTTCAGGTAGCTTCTGGTCTGAAAAGCCTCCAGCATGAAGTTCTTTTCAGGATTTATATTCCTGGCGTCAAAAAGTTCCGAAAGATGTATCGTTCGCCCGGGCTTGTTCTCGTAATACCAGTTCTTTAAAAATGAACGGACCCCGGCTATATTACCGGCCGTTAAAGGCTCTATCACATAAGAAGTGTAGGTCCTTAAAAATTTGTTTATGTTCTCTCTTTTATTTTTATATTTGGAGCCTGCGAGCTCTATAAGCTTCGCCCGTTCGTAGATGTAGTCCGGCAGGTCTTCGGCCATTGAAATTCCGCTTATTGAGCCCATGAGGCCGGCCTGTTGCTCTGAAATGCTCAAAATTCTCGAACCGGGGTTCCCGAGAGCTTTCGATATCATTGAAAGCTGTGAAACGGCGACGCCGAGCGCCTTAATAAAATTTTCCGGCGATCCCGTTCCGAGAGGCGGATACAGCATGTCTATCATTCTGCGCAATACGCGGACTATAAGGAGGGCTCCATTATCTTCCTTGAAAAAGACCGTGTTCGGAGGCGACCATACGAAAGCGAGCGGGAACGAATAATCCGAAAAATTACAGTTCTCTTTTTTAAAGTAACCGCCGGCTATGGCGCTTGCGTCTATCGTTAATGGTTCGAACCCGAAGTCTTTTAATATTTCCGAGGGTTTTCTCAACATTATTATTTCAGTTCTTTCACGAATTTTATGGCGGACGAGCCGTCGTTATAATAGTTTTCGATCAGGGCGAGAGGCCTGTATCCGAATTTTTCATACATGGCTATCGCTGGAGCGTTGCCTTTTTTTACCTCGAGATAAATTCTGCGGCATTTTCTGGCCGCAAGCGCTTTTTCAATATGCGTCAGAAGTTTCGTGCCGAGCGAGCGCCCCTGATATTTTTTCGATACGGCTATCGAATAGAGCCTTCCGCATTTGTTTTCACCGGCCGCCGTCCCGGCGGTCCTGACATAGCCAATGGCGTATGACGATATTTCAGCCGCGCTTTTTTCTTCCGCGCCAATTTCCGCTACGGCGAATACCGCGTTTCCGCTTTTTACGGCGTATTGGAACTGTCTTTCATTGAAAGCGTCGCGGCCGAAATTTTCGGTCTCGATAGCCATTACGGCGGCTATGTCGGCATATTTAGCGGCGCGTATCCGGACCTTTTCGGCGTTTATTTTTATTTTTTCGCCGTCAGCAGTTCTCGTTCTCACATTTTTTCCTTTTATCTGGTATATACGGCCTGATACGGAATTTCGCCCCGATATCCTCCGCGATCTTTTTACAAGCGGTTTTATCGACGCCAGGCATGTCTATGACCGTAAGCCATACCTCCGCTATTTTTCCGACGCATTTTTTAGAGAAATCGAGCATTTCATTGTAAGCATCGTCAAACTCTGGATTGCATATTTTGTCATAGAGTACTTTATTATGCGCGTTAAGGCTTATTGATATTGAATCCAAAAAAGCCGCAAGGCGGGGAACTATGTCGCATTTATTTATGATATTGCCGTGTCCGTTGGTATTTAAACGGATCTTAAAACCTTTGGCTTTATATATGTCGGCTATCTTTTCCATGAAGTCGAGCCTGTATGTCGATTCTCCGAGGCCGCAGAAGACGATGTCGGAAACGCCCGCCGTCGCGAGTTTCTGGATCTGATCCAGAGTTTCGTTCACGCCGGGGTCTTCGGCTAAAGTAAGGTCGTAACCGTCAACGCCCCTGGCGAAGAATTTAATGCAGAACTCGCACACGTTGGAACAGGACGAAGTAGTGTTGACGTATATGGCGTTCTTTATTTTATACGCGTAAACCGGGATTATTTTTTCAGGGCTTTTACCTGATTCAGACATTTTGACTCCTCTTTCGAAAAAAACGGTAACCGCGCTCCGGCCGGAAATCGACTTTTAACGGAGCATTTTCGCCTCGGTAGTTGTAAATATGGTGGTTTTCAAGAGCCGCCGGACGGCTTCGGCCGTTTGCCGGCGATATGCTTATTATATACCAAAAATCTTTTTTTTTCAATCAAAATCATTTGTAAAAACACAGCAAAACCGCCCGCTAAAATTGAAAGTTTTTATTTTGACTGATAAGTTAGTGTTGTGTTATAATAATGCTAAATGACTTAAACTTAAAAATACTGGATACTTATCATATAAAAACATGATCATAAATGAAAAGCAGCATTATTTGCCTCTTATTTTGCGGGATGACGGGTCTGAGGCTCAAGCGCCGCCGATTCGGGGAATGGGGTCTTCCGGCAAGGGTGAGCTTCCGTAAATGGAGGGTGGGCAATACGATAATTCTGGCTGAGTATTGTTAATGCTCATGCATCAAAACGATAAAAATGCAGTCATAAGTTCCGCCATATTTTAATAAAACGCATTTATTTATAAAAAACGCGGAAGGCTTATCGATGATAGCGCGGGAGTATCAGATGCGGCGGTCAAATCACGGACGCCATGTAAAATTTAATACCGGTTTAAGCAAAATGACCGTCATGCTTGCCATGCTTCTTATGATGGCCGCGGCCGGCGCTGCGCTGGTATATTTCAAGTCGCGCGGTGTCGAGATACTCGAGGGCCTCGCATCATCCGAAGGCGTTGCCAGGATGTTCCCGGAACAGAACGCCGGAATAAAAAAATTGCTTTCCGAAGGCGGATCTTCCGGCAAATTAGACGCGCTCCGATCAAACACAGGCGCTGCGCCGGAACGGCCGGATCTTCCGACAGGCATTGAAGACGCTTCCGCTAACTCGAAACCGTCAAAGAAAGGGATCGACGAGATAATTTTCAGAAACGGCGATACTCTCACGGGCCGGATAATAACGGACAAAATAGTCACGAAGACAGAACACGGCAGCATAACCTTCAAAATTTCAGACGTTACCTCGATCTTCTGTATTTATGAGGCTGACCCGCCGTACGACAAGGTGGTTTCAAAGAACGGCGACCGCGTTACCGGAAAGCTTCAGACGGAAACTATCGCGCTTAGAACGGCCGGCGGCGACACCGTCTCCATATCGCTTTCAAAGGTCAAGATAATAAACAGTTTTAAATAAAAATCATGGAGGAGATCAGGCATGGATATCGGCGATTCACTCATAAGTTCGGCGGCTGACGGCGACATAGCGAAAATGAGCCTCATGTTCGCGGCCTCATACGGAAATAACGAGATATTGAAAAAACTCATTGGAAACGGCATTAACGTCGACTCGAAAGAAAATTCGATCGGCATGACGCCTATGATGCTCGCCGCGAGCGCCGGGCACATAGACACCGTCAAACTTCTGATACAGATGCGCGCCGACGTTAACGCACTCGACGGCCTCGGAAACAGCGCATTCTTTTACGCATGCAGGATGGGCCATTTCGATATCGTGAAGCTTTTGATCGATCAGAACATGCAGATAAACTCGAAACAGACGGTTTTTGGAATGAGCGCGCTCATGCTCGCCGTCATTTCAGGCCACGCCGACATAATCGAGCTTCTCGTCGAACACGGGGCGGACCTTAACGCCAAGGACAATAACGGCGTAAGCGCGATGACGCTCGCGACGGTGGCAGGTATGGCGGATATCGTTGAATATCTCATAAGCCGCGGAGCCGACGTCAACACTGAAAACAACGCCGGATGGACGGTTTTAATGCTTGCCCGCGAAAAAGGGCATGAAGAGATAGTTAAGATACTCGAAAAGGCCGGAGCGAAAGAAATAGTCCAGCCCATTCATTAACTTGAGCGCGTTGCGCGGCCGGCAGCCGGTCCGCGGTCGTTCAATGTCCGTTTTTATCTTCGCCGGAGTAATTATTCCAGGCTTATTTCTTCCGTTGCTTCAGTTATAACGCCGTCTTTGGGCGTGCCGATCTTTTCTTTAAGCTTTTGGATCCGCTTTTTATAATCTTCGCCGCCCGTCTTCAATTTAACTTCGGCAGTCTTTTTGGCAGCGGTTTTAACTTCGTGCGTCGAGGCTTCCAATGTTTTATCATCGGCTTTTTTCCCGTCGCTTTTTTTCTCAGACTTGATTTCCGAAGCGTCTTGCGTATCTTTCCCCGTATTTTTTAATTTCGCCTCGTTAGTATCGAGCTTAACTTCCGAACTATCCATCAGTTCGATCTCTTCGGTCTCTGAAAGTTCTCCGCGGCGTTTCTTTTCAAGTTTTATGAGGATGTCGAGATCTATAATGACCTCTTCCGTATCGTAAGGGCTTATGGCAAGCTCAGTCTCTGTTTTTATTCTGTCCTCGTCGACTTTTTTCATGTGTTCATAGCAGCGCAGAAGTATCCTGTGGGCTTTTACGAGATCGTCGGGTTCGGCGTCCAGCTTTTTAAAAGTATGCGATCTGGATTCGGGATAGTCGAGGATGTCGTAGAGCATGTCTACCGCTTCGTCGTATTTAGCGTTATAGTAAAAATATGAAGCCTTGAAAAGGCCTTTTTGGACGTCGCTTAATCTGGGAAGGTAGTCGGCCAGTTTCTGCACGCCGCCCTTGCCGTAGAATCCGCCGCTTTCCTTCAAAAGATTGTTCGCGACCTTTATGTCTATGGAGCGTTTTTCATCGGCGGCCAGCATCATTTCAAATACGCCCTTCAATATCCAGACGCCTTCGTCGTAAAAGGGGGAGCGCAGGTATTTTCGGGTTTTAAAGTCCGTGAGAAGTTTTTCGGCTTCTTCGAGCTGGCCCGAAAGAACTAACAACTGGGCTTTTTTTGTTTTATACTGGGGCGTTTCCATGAAAGTTTCGGCTTCTTTATCGAGCGTCTTTAAAAGGTCGTAGGCTTCGATGGGATCTTCGAAACGGATCTCGTTCTCTATCTGAAAAAGGCGCACGTCGTTCTGCGTTAAAAATACGCCGCCGATCTTGAAGTCGGAAGTGTAGAAAAAATCTTTTCTGAAAAGCTTTGAAAAATGAGTTCTGGCCCTTTTATAAACCTGTCTTTTCTGTTCTTCGCCGGAACGCATGAAATTTCTGATGGAATTGAAAAGGCCGAGGATGAGATGATATTCGTCCACGCGGTATTTGGCCTTCGCGAAATAGCGGATGTCGAGCTCGGACGCTTTGAGCATGTCCTGTATCTGTTTTACCTTGAAATTACCCTTTTTGAAAAGCACGTCAATATAAAAACTCTTGTAAAGCGCGTTGAAAAAGACCATGTCGTATTTCGTCTGGCCGGTGGCGCTCGTAAGAGTCCGTTCCAGAACGGAAATATTGTTGTTGAGCTTGCTTTCGTCATAGATTATCTTTTCGGTTTCAAGCGATACTATCACGCCGTGAAGCTGCTGCTGCGGCGAAAGGTTCAATATCGAATTCTGCGCACCGCCGCCTTTATCCGAAAAGCAGCCCTGAAGGCCGAAAGAGGCCATGGCGAAAATTATGGTTAAAAGGATCTTTTTTATGTTATGGGACGCGCTTTTTTTCATTATAAACTGCCACCCTTATATTGTTTGTCCGTTTATTTTATCGGTTTTTTTTCGCATAAGTTAAATTATTCCAATATGCGGTCTTTTTTTATGCCGTGCCCCGATAATGGCGAGGTCGAAGGATCCAGCCTGTAATTTTTAACGAAGGAGACCGTGTCCGAAAGGTCGGCGTCGAAATGTTTCGAGTAGTTAAAAAGCGAGAACGCGAATTTTTTAACCCCGAAAGCGGCGTATTCGTTCATGTAAGATGTCATATTCAAAAGGCCCGAGCTGTACGCGACCGTCTTTGAAGGATTTATGGCCGTTATATAGTGCGCGCCGTTTTTAAAAACGAGAGCGGCCATTCTAAACGGCGAGCCGGCGGGCGCCTCGTTATGATCGGCCTTGAAATAATTCATGTTCTGCCTGAAGAAATCGTAGGCGAAAGTCGCCACGGCGAGGTTTCCGAACGCTCTTATCCTGATCTTTTCGATCACTTCCGGGGCTTTTTCGGCCGCCGTTTTCAGAAAATTAATTATATCGTCATGGTTCAATTCAACCGACGGGCATATCTCATCGGCGCCCTGATTTATGAGGTAACAGCATGTATGCAGGTTAATTACATTCATCGATGAACCGGCGCTTAAGATGAATTTTTTGCGCGTCTTTTTTGCGATCTTGCGCATTACTTCAAATTGTGAAAGATTATTGACGATGAATTTGGCGATCCCCGATTCGGCGGCCTGCGTGATAAGGTTTTCAAATATGACGGTCTCGCTCTGAAAGAGAACGGAAGGAAGTTCGACCGCCGCTTCCAGCCCTTTTTCAACGCACCATGCGGCGTATTTCACCATCGCGTCGGTCCCGCCGGGCCTCATAAAATAATTGAGGGACGCAGCCGCTTCATTGAAATGAGGGGCGAGTTCGCCGTTTATGAGTTCGTCAGAGAACAGAAGAAGTTCCATTTCCATTTTTTCGGGTTCTATTTTTAAGGCGTGCGGATGCCTCGGCGATTCGGGTTCGCCAAGTCCCAGCAAATGCCTGGAATGGATATTTGAAGATATGAATTCTTTTTCATCGGCCTCGAATTTTTCGAAATCGGCGTGGAATCTGTCGAAAACCAGCTTCCCATATTTTTTCAGGCATGAGAGTGGAATGAAGATGCCTTCCACGTGAAATTTGACCTTGAATTTTTCGTCGGGGCAGGCGAATTTTGTTTTATCGTAGCACGCGAAGGTGTTTTTGACGGTTTCGGTAGAAAGCGAGTGTTTTTCGGCTTTGTGCGTTTCAATCGATTCAGTGGGATATTCGAATTTTTTGCCGTGGAACAATATCTCGGTTTTCATCGTGCGCCCGTAAATATCGACGCTTATCGATAACTGCTTCAAATGCCCTTCGGCTTTAGGGGCATCCTTATCCTGTAATATTTTCAGTTTTTTTATGGAGGAGGCTTCCTCGGAATGGACCAGATAGACTTTCGATATCACGAAGCCGCTTCTGTCTTTGGGATTTTTAGCGTCTTTTTCAAGCGTGAGGAATTTGAATTTTATGAAAACGCTCTCGCCCTTTTCGGCTTTGAATATATGTTTTTTGTCGCGGTCGAATATCGCCTCTATTTTTATGAGGGCCCTCTCGCCTTCGGGCGATTCGAGATCTAAAAGATCGTTGGTCCCGATCGCGGCGCACATTTTTATTTTCATGGTAAGCGTGTCGGCCCAGAAATCCGAGATGTCGCGGGACGCCAGAAGGCCGTAATTCTGGTTCCTTTCGGAATATATGACGTCGCAGGTGGAGCGGCCTTTGAGATATCCCGTGCAGTAAGTGCGGTTATATGTCCTGCTCATTTTTTCGTTTATTCTGTAGGCTTCTTCCGGCGTCAGATTACGGGCCATGACGAGGTCGCAGGCTTCGCGCAGGGCCGAGGTGACGTTATAGATATATGAGGCGCTCCTGCCGCGGCCTTCGATCTTGAAGGACTTGACGCCGGCGTCGTATAATTCGGTGAGCATCGGCACCATCGAAATATCGCGCGTCGAAAGATAATATTTATCGGGCCTTCCGATGGCTGAATATTTAAGGCGGCACATCTGCGAGCACAGGCCGCGGTTTCCGGAGCGGTTGTTGGCGAAGGAGCTCATGTAGCAGACGCCCGATATCGCGGAACACAAGGCGCCTGCGACGAAGGTTTCTATCTCGGGTTTTGATTCGGCGCATATCTGGCGGATCTCTTCTATCTGGCATTCACGGGATAATATAACTCTTTTGACCTTGAGTTCGTGAAGCTTCGACACCGAATTGACGTTATGCGCGTTAGCCTGGGTGGAGGCGTGTATCTCGATCCCCGGAAATATTTTTGACATGAGCGCTATCATTCCCAGATCCTGCATGATGAAGGCATCGCATCCGCATTCGCGGGCGGTCCTGACGGAGTTCACGAGCGTCTTTATCTCCGCGTCCTTGATGAGCGTGTTTAATGTCAGATACACTTTTTTATTCATTTTATGGGCGAGGGACGCGACCTCTTCAAGTTGGGGAAAAGTGAAGTTCTCTGCCATTTTTCGGGCGCCGTAATCTTTGAGGCCCAGATATATCGCGTCGCATCCGGCCGACATGGCGGCCTTCGCGGCGTCCATGCTTCCGGCTCCGGCGAGCAGTTCAACGAATCGATTCATAAAGCTTTCCTATTTCCTCCATGGTTTTTGAGGTTATTATTTTGTATGCCTCGCGCTCGTCTTCGGGCTTGAGGTGCTCGAGTCCGTATATGTCGTCGAAAATAAGCGGCTGGCCTATCTTTATACGCACCCTCGAAATTCTGGGGACGAATTTGTTTTTAGGAAGTATCTCTCGCGTTCCTGAAATGGCGGCCGGAACGACTATGGCTTTTGATTTATAGGCTATCATTCCCGCGCCGGCTTTAGCGGGTCTTAATTCGCCGTCGGCGGATCTTGTGCCTTCCGGGAAAATGCCGAGGACCATGCCTTCTTTTATCTGCGCTATCGCCTGCCGCATGGCTCCTGAGTCGGCGCCTTCGCGGTTGATCGAGACGTGAGCCGCCTTTCTTATGCACCAGCCGAGCACCGGCACTGAAAAAAGGACTTTTTTCGCGAAAAATGACACCGGCACTTTTTGTATGAGCATATATAAAACGGGGTCGAGATTTGAGATATGGTTCGACGCGAGAAGCGCCCCCCGGCCTGTTTTATTTATGATGTCGAGATTTTCTTCGCCTTCGATCTCATAACGGATGAAGAAGATGGAGAAGAGCATCCTTAAAATTATTCTGAAAAAGTAGATATAAATTTTATATTCTTTCATTTTTAGACCCGTACTTTCCCTTTTTTTATTTTAAATTAAAGCTTTTTTCAGCCATTTTAACTATCTTTGCGATCACTTCGGCCGCGCTCATATCGGACGTATCGAGTTCCACCGCGTCATCCGCCATTTTTAAAGGCGCTATAGCCCTTGTCTCATCCATTCTGTCGCGGCTTACGACGTCTTCGAGAACTTTTTCGAAAACGGCGCTGTCGCCTTTAGCGATCAATTCGTCAAAACGCCTTTTGGCGCGCACTTCGGCTTTCGCGGTGAGAAACACTTTTAAAACCGAATCGGGAAGAACGCATGTGCCGATATCTCTTCCGTCCATTACGACCGGGTGCGTTGCGGCGAAACTTCTGAGTTTTTCATTGACCTTGTCGCGCACCGGCGGATTGGACGCTACGAGCGGAACGAAGCGTGAAACTTCTTCCGTGCGTATCCGGTTTCCTACGGATTCGCCGTTTAAAAGAACGGTGAAATTCGAATCCGATACCATGAAGCCTATATCGAATTTTTTAAGTTCAGAGGAAAGGACGCTTCCGTCGGTTATTCGGACCTTCGCTTCGGGTCCGAATCTTTCGATGAAATAAAGCGCGCATGTGCGGTATATCGCGCCTGAATCAACGTATGTGAAGCCGAGCTTTTCAGCGACCTTTTTCGCGACGGTCGATTTTCCGGACCCGGCAGGGCCGTCTATTGCGAGGCTTTTTGTGAAATTCTTCAATTTTATCACCACTTGTTAATATATTTTGTGAAGTATGAGCCGCTTCTATTTTTAAATTGCGTTCCCGCCGTTTATATTTAACTTCCATGCCGTGCCGTCATCCGGCCCGTTGAAAATATTACTGCTTTTTAACTCCGTTTGCGGCATTTCAGGCATCCGGCTTCCGGATGTCGATCCGGTTTTATCGATATAAAATGATAATGAACCTATTTTATTTCAAACTTAAATCCCATTTTATCGAGCTCTTCAAAAAACGCCGGATTTGAAACCTTTACGCATTCGGTATTTTTGACGCTGAAATCACATCCGGATACGATGCCGGCGATAATAAATGTCATGGTCATTCTGTGGTCATTTTTCGGGTCCAGGTCCGCTCCGTGAAGTTTTTTAACTCCCCTGATAATGAGTGAGTCGTTTTTAACTGAAATGTCCGCGCCCATTTTTTTGAGCCCTTCCGAAAGTACCGAAAGCCTGTCGGACTCCTTGACGCGAAGTTCCGAAAGACCGGATATCAAACTCGTTCCATCGGCCAGGGCGAGCGTGAGAGCGAGCATCGGTATTTCGTCTATCGTTGAAATTATTTCTTCCGGGTCGTCCATGCTCACCGGGAAAATATTTCTTTTTATAGAACCCGCCGTTACCGATATATCCGCTTTTTCTTCGTTCGAAACGGTTTTGCAGCGGGCGTATTCAACTTTGAAACCGGCGGCGGCCAGAGATGTTAAAAACCCCAGTCTCGTTTCATTCACGAGCGTTTCTTTTGCGGTAATATTGAACGGCACTCCGTGAACGGTTTGAAAAAGAGCTGAAAGTCCGAGGTAGAACGAAGCGGTTGAAATATCATTGGCGATATTTATTGAAGCAGGCTGAACCGTTTGTTTTCCGGGTACGCTGATCTTGATATGACCGTCGCGGGTTTCCGCTAATTCGGCTTCGAGTGCGAAATTTGGAAACATCAGTTCCGTATGGTTTCTCGTTTCGTATCGTTCGGTTATGACGGTCGTGCCGCGCGCGCTGATAGCGGCCATCATTAAAGCCGTCTTTACCTGGGCGCTGCCAGCCGCGTTGTCGAATTTTATCGCTTTTAATTTCGAGCCTTTTATCGAGGCCGGAAGATTTCCGCCGCTTCGCAATATTATATTCGCGCCCATTTTTTCGAGCGGCGCCGAAACCCTTTTCATAGGTCTTTTAGCGAGCGAAGCGTCGCCGGCTAAAAAAAAACTTTTTCCATCGATACCCGCAAGCGCTCCCATAAGGAATCTAGCGCCCGAGCCCGAATTTTCACAGTCTATGAAACCGTCCGGTTCGATGAAATTCTCAATGCCAGGGCTTTTTATTTTCAATGTTTTATCGGCCGCCGAAAATTCGATCTTAACTCCGAGTTTTTCAAGCGCCGCGAGGGTCGTCAGACAATCACCCGCGAGCGACGGATTTTTTATCTTCGATGTCCCCGCAGCCATTGCGGATAATATCATCGCCCTGTGCGTGATAGATTTATCGCCGCCGGAAGATATCTCGAATTTTTTCGAAATACCTTTTCCGTATATCGTTTTATTGTCGCTTGCGCGATAATAAAAGGCCGCCATTATTTATCTTCCTCTAAAGGTTTTATCTTAAGGTCCATTCTATCAAGGCTTTTTAAAATTTTCTTGAAAAGCTCGACGTAATCGTCGGCAACGTTTGCCACGACTATCGAGCCGGGCCCGTCTGAATTTTTGTGTATCCCGCCCGTCGCCGTTCTTTTTTCAGGCGTCATTTCGGTCGTTATTACGCCCACGTCCTCGTAGGATTCGAGTATATGAGCGAAAAGATGAATGTTTTCCGGCGGCATTTCAAAAGAAAATCTCATCAGTCCGAGTTCCTTTCGCGGATGAGATCATATTCTGAAAACAATATATTCTCCGCGCCCGATATCGTTATAAAGGCTTCTTTCTGATTGGTCGCCTTCGCCATGATTCCGCCTTCGGCGTCCTTCATCGAGGCTATATCTAATTCAAATATTCCGGCGGGCGATACGAATTCGTATCTTCGGCCCGTGAAAATATTGTTTTTAACGGAAACCTTGTATTCGCAAGGGCCGGTTTTTTCGTTTATAATGCCTGTCATTCTATATGTTTTAGTGTACTTTGAATCGGCGTAATTATGGTCCTTTGATTTAATGCCGCCAAGGTAAAATCCTTTTATATAACCGCGGTTGGAGACCGAATTGAGCATCGAAAAAGTTTCTTCAGGAACTATGAATTCTTTGTTTTCGGCGGCGGCTTTTTCAAAAGCGTCGAAAGCTATCCTGTGCGCGAGCGTTACAAGAGCCACATAATGCGGCCCTTTGATGCGGCCTTCGATCTTGAAGCCGCGCACGCCGGCCTCATATAATTTCGGAAGCAGATCGACGGCCATGAGATCGCGGGAATTGAAAATATATGTTTCGCCTTTTGAATCGCAGCCTTCAGGCAGCGTCTTATCGCACTGCTGGACTATCTGCATATATTCGCCGGGCCTTTTTTCCTCGACCAGATAATATTTCCATCTGCACGCCTGAGCGCACGCGCCGTCGTTCGCTCCGCGATCCGTTAAAAAATTCGACAGAAGGCAGCGTCCCGAATACGACATGCACATGGCGCCATGTATAAAAGCTTCAAGCGTAAGCCCTTCAACTTTCGGAAAATTTTGAATTTCCGCGAGAGAACATTCCCGCGCGAGATTGACCCTTGAAACGCCCTGTCCGCGATAGAATTTAAGCGACAGTGAATTCGCGGACGAGGCCTGCGTCGAAAGGTGAAGGTTCGCTTTAAGTCCTATTTCTTTCGCCGTCATAAGAACCGCCATGTCTGAAAAGATCACTGCGTCGACTTTAATAGAGTCAAGGAACGCCAGATATTCTTTTAAATCGCTTATTTTATCTTCATGGATTATTGAATTGACAGTCACGAAAAGCTTTTTGCCGAGCGAGTGAAGATATTCCGCCGCGAAAGCGAGTTCTTCGCGCGAAAAATTCTTGCATTTAGCGCGCAGCGAGAAATCGTTTGTTCCGCAATAAATCGCGTCGGCGCCGAATTTGGCCGCTATCTTAAGCCTTTCCAGATCGCCCGCGCCCACTACGAGTTCGGGTTTTATAAATTCTTTTTGAGACAAAATATTATCTTCCTTACCGTAAAAAACTTTAGATCACTGTTTTTTTATCTTTAAATTCATATCGTCGAGGAACTTCTGTAAAATGATCTTGGCCGCGAGCCCGTCGACGACGCTTTTTCTTTTTTTCCGGCTCATATTGGCCTCTATCAAAATACTGTTTGAGGCCCGCGTCGTCATGCGTTCGTCAAAAAATTCAACGCGCAGTTCGCCGTATTCGAATTTGTTTTCGAGCTTTTCTCCGAATTCTCTGGCCGCCCTGCACATGTCGCCCTCCCCGCCCTCGCGGTTAAAGGGAAGTCCTATCACGACATTAGTGATCTCTTCCGAGCGGCATATTTCAGCTACCGCGTCGACCGCCCTGCCGTCGCTTTTAACCGTGACGGAATTAGCCGAAATAGTGAGTGTCCTGTCTGAAACTGCGACGCCGATGCGGGCCGTTCCATAGTCTATGGCCATGTAACGCATGACGCTGATTTTATCAGATTACGCCCTTTTTGTCAAATGACTTATATTATATCAATAGAAGTTAAACGTTGATTTCAAAGTTCATGTATGGTAATATTTATCGCTGAAGCCGGTTCTAATTAGCATATTGAAAAAAACATCCGCCGATTAAGAACGGAACTCGCAGTCAACCTTGATTTTAATTGTAAATTTTTGCTATTCAAGTAAAAAGTAAAGCGTCCGAAAGACCTGTGCTGGTTTGTTCGTAAACATGAATATGTCATGATTAAAGAAAAATGAACATGATCGATAATGAAAACAAGAGATCTTCAAGAAAGATCAGATGGCTTTTCGCGAATATTTTATTCGCGATATTCTGTTCCGCCTTTGCCGCGATATTTTTCGAGGCAATGTTCGTTCTTTTCGCCGCGAGTCTGACCGTTCCAGTTCCGCTTGATAAAGGCCAGATTTCTTTCGGGTCTTCTTTTGTAAAACCGGATTTTCTGCCGGAAATTCCGGAACTCGAAAAAATTTATACGGTTGAAAAAAGGCCGGCCGGTTCGTCTGGAGCGTCAGACGCCGGCACGTTCTTCATGGCGATGACGCTCGAGAACAGCGAGGGAAAGGCGCGCGTGACCTACTCGTTTTCAACCAGCAGGAAAATATATATATATGTTTTGATGCTGATATGGCTTTATTTCAGAATGCTTCCGGCCATAAGATTCCTTTCCGGAAGAACCGGGGTTACGGCCGAAGCCGCAGCGAAAAGCCTCAACGGAGTATATAAGAATATCATAATGTTCTTCGTGGTCCCGGCCGTGCTTGAAGCCGGCATGACGATATTCATCGGGGCTTATAATTATGACATGGGGACTTTTCGAAATAAAGCGCTGAACCTTTTTTCGCCGCTTGTATGGACCTATTTCGCCGGATATTTCACGCTGCTTCAGATAGAACCTTATATTTTTATGAAAGCGTGGCCTGAAATATATCCCGATGCCCCTGCCGGTATGGAAAAAACTGCTCTTTTTTCAGGCCTTAAGAGGCGTATATTTCTTAACATAATAAATCTATTTCTGGTTCCGCTCGCGCTCGTGCTTTTCATTTCGCAATATCCGAAATTATCGAGCAATGTAAGCCGCGGTTTCTCGACGGGCATAACTTTTATTTCCCTTATTTACGCTATTATTTATACGCGTATGTTATATTTCGGCATACAGATGCCTGTCAGCGAACTTATTAAAAAAATGGAGCGCGTCGCGAAAGGCGATTTTTCATGCAGAACGAGCGTGCTTTCAAACGACGAGATCGGAAGCCTTAAAAGAAATTTCAATCTGATGGTCGAAGGCCTCGCCGAACGCGAAATGATCCGTGAAACTTTCGGGCGGCATGTTTCCGAAGAAATAGCGAAGCATTTAATAGATTCGAACAAGATAGATCTCGGCGGCGAGGTAATAGAAGCTACGGTTCTTTTCGCCGACATAAGAAATTTCACCGCCATGAGTGAAAAAATGAGCGCTAAAGAAGTCATCGATTTTTTAAACGATTATTTTTCATATATAACCGTCCCTATCAAAGACAACCGCGGAGTCATAAATAAATTTATCGGAGACGCCGTAATGGCGGTATATACACCTTATCTCGGATCTGACGAACACGCTGCCGACGCGGTGAAAAGCGCCGCCGGTATGAGAAATTCGCTCGCCGGATTTAATCGCGCGGGAAAATATCCGTTCAAAGCGGAATTCGGCGTCGGCATCCACAGCGGGGCGCTTGTGGCCGGAAATGTCGGAACGAGCGATCGTTTAGAATACACATTTATCGGCGATACGGTCAATGTCGCCTCACGCATAGAATCGGAGAATAAAAATCTTTCAAGTGATATTTTGATCAGCGAAGAAACTTTTTTAAAGCTCGATGAAAATTTACGCTCCCGCCTGAAGTTTGAAAAGTGCGAAAAGATAAAGGTCAAGGGGCGCGCCGCTGAACTTACCCTTTATAAAATAATGTGAATAAAACCGTATTTGAATTCGTTCGGCCTGAAATTGTTTTTAGAGCTATGGAATCAATAAGGGCCGGAAAAAAAGAAAAACCGCCAGATTATACATCCGGCGGCGAGTTAAGGAGTGTGTTAGTAGATATTATAACGAAAGATTGAATTCAGAAGTTAATGAAGGTTCTGAAAAGGTCGCGCATTTTGATTTCATGACCTCTTCCATAATGTTCGTCGAGCTTTTAATGGGGTTCCTTGATTCTTTGAATAGATCGTTGAGTGAGTGTGAGTGACCGCTGCTACGTTTCATAGTATGACTTCCCCCCTGGTGTATCAAATAACAAACATAAATATTATCGGTTGAAATTTCACTTTGTTTAGGTGTATAATATAAACTTATAATTTTATTTTAATGCCGCGTTTCTTAAAGTGCATGAAAAAGCTTGCCTGGTCAAGTATCTTAATATTTATTTTAATTTGAATCGTTTTGATTTTTTTTATTTTAAAAAAGAAAGGGTGTTCTAAATGAGAAAAGTGTTTTTTAAGTCCGTTCCCGCAAATGCCACATCCGACGATATCGCTAAAGTAAATATCGAACTCATATTAAAGACCGATGTTTTGTCCCGCGTGAAAAGCGGCAGCTTCGTCGCGATAAAAATGCACTTCGGCGACCGCGGAAATATCGGCCACATTAAACCTGAAACGGTTAAAGTGCTCGCCGAGGAGATAAAAAAAGTCAACGGCCGGCCATTTCTGGTTGAAACATCGACTCTTTACGTCGGCGCAAGATCGAACTCGGTCGATCACATAAATATAGCCTATGAACACGGCTTCACATACGAGCGCACGGGCGTTCCGATAATCATGGCCGACGGCCTGCTGGGGCATTCGCACACGCCGGTTGAAATCAACGGCCGCCATTACAAGGAAGTTTACATCGCCGCCGACGTTCCCCACTATGACTTCATAATCGGACTGACGCACGTCACCGGCCACATAATCAGCGGCATCGGCGCGACCATCAAAAATATCGGCATGGGCCTCGTCGCGCGCGGCGGCAAACTCGCCCAGCATTCGAACGTTACCCCGTCGGTCGTTTCGAAAAAATGCGTCAAATGTGGAAGATGCCAGATGTTCTGCCCGGCCGGCGCGATAACCCTCGGCGAAGAAGCTTATGTTATCGATAAAGTAAAATGTATAGGATGCGGCGAATGTATCGCCATCTGTAAGAACGAGGCCATAAAATTCTCGTGGAAACAGACGTCAAAAATTGTGCAGGAGAAGATGGCCGAACACACGCTCGGAATTTTGAAGGGCAAAGCCGGACATCAGGTCTTTGCCAACCACATCATCCATGTGACGAATGACTGCGACTGCATGGCCAAGGACGAGCCGGCGGCATTCGAAGATATCGGGATCGCGGTCTCGGAAGATCCCGTAGCGGTGGACCGCATGACGCTCGATGTCTGCATGGAAAAACACGGCTTTAAATTCGAGAATGACCCGGCCGAGCCGCTCAATCCTTATATGCAGCTTGAACACGGCGAAAAAATAGGGCTTGGTTCGATGAAATACGAGCTTGTAAAAGTTGATTAATTCACGATTTTGATTTTGGGTCGCCCTGATATGCGGCCGTCATTGAAATTAAATATCCGCAGTCCTTTTAGTGATACGGTTTTTCACATGAATGACTGCGGATATTATTTTTTTTAAGTCTTATTAGTTATAAAACTATAATGTCATATATCTCTTCGTCTATCGGCTGATTGTCGAAATCAAGTACCGGGAGATCGCCGATAAAAGCGTTTGTGGAAGAATCGATAAGCCTTATGAACGAATCGGCCGCGCTGCCGTTGGGAGCTATGAGGATGCGGCCGTCGCGTGAAACTCCCAGGCCGGCGGGAATAAGCGGGATATTTCCGGTCAGTATGGCCGAACCGTTGCCGGAATTCAGATCGTATGAATAGATATTGCCGTCCGGATACCGTTCCATGAACACTCTTTCGGTTCCGTTGTAATTGCTGTATTTGAGGAACGAATAACTGTCGCTTGTTCCTTCCGGGCCGAGAGCTATCTTTTCAGCTGAATTATCATTTGTTTCGATCTTGTAGATGAATCCGCCGGAACTCGCGGCGGCTATGACGCGTTCGCCGTATCTGTCGATGTCCAGCGAATTAAGGGCGCCGGCTACGGTCGCGGATGTTTTTTCGACGGGCGGAAGCTGGCTGAAATCGAACAGCTTGATCGATCCTTCGGTAGTGGCGGCTATTTTATTGTTCTTGTATTCGATTATATCGTTGATATATTTATCGTCGCGGGATCTGGCAATGGATGATATGAACCAGGGTTTGTTCATGCGGTGCCACTTGTAAACTTCCGTACCGGAACATAAAAACACGCTCAGATCGTCTGATGACGGAACGAAACTTCTCAGGCGTCCCATTGAAACTATTCCTCCGTCGCCGCTTAAAGTGTCGCGCGGCAGCACTATCTCATTGAGATCGGTCGAGAATATGTCCGGAAGGTCTGCCGTGTAGAGGTTTGATATCTCATAGAAGGTGTTGTAGCTGTCCAGAGCGTAGATCTTGTCTTTGAACGGGCTGGCCTTGACTTTTATGATGTCGTAGATCGGGGCGTACCATTTCAGCGCCAGAGATTTTTCAATTTTCGCGCCGCTGTCGGAATAGGCGAAATCGAAGCAGAATAAATAATTCGGTGAAAACAAAAAAACAAGCGATGATTTAAGCGGGCCTGAAGCCACGAATATTTCGGGGCTTTGGGTCTCGGCCGCGCCGGATGTGAGCTTAACGGTCAGTTTTCCGGAAGTCGTCGCCGCAATATCTTTGAAAACGGCTATTCCGTGAGAAGATGTTACGGATGTGACGCCTGTGAGCGATCCGGCCGATACCGTCGCGGTCACGACCTCGGCCGTGTCTACGAGGATACCGTTTTTATCGACGAGTTTCACCGTAAATTGCGGCCAGGGCGAATTCACGCTCGCCATCGGCGGCGTATAGTTCACAAATTCTATGTTTGCGACCTGCAAAACGGCGCCCGGTTTCATAATATAGACATATTCGCTGGAGCCGTAGGCGCGCTGAGCTCTGGCCGTGAATCGTATGCTTTCGTACTTGTCGGACGGAAGTTTCAAAGTAATGCCGTCAAATCTGGCTATGCCGGATGCCGCGTTGATAGTGGTTTTTCCGGAAAGCGCGTTTTTAACGCCCGATAACGAAAGTTCGACGGTGCCGTTGAAACCGCTGAAAATATTACCGTTCTGATCGAGAAGTTTGACCTCGAACGGGGGCACTGCCTGGTTATATACAAGTATCTGCGGCAAATTTTCCTGAAAAGAGACGCGCGATATATATAATTTTTCCTCGTGTGAATATTTAAGCTGCATGGCGATAGGCGTGACCGGGATCTGCGGCGTGAAAACTTCCTGGTTCGCGGCGTTTGAAACGAAGACGTCCGATTCGGACTCGTAAACCACTTCGCTGGTGTCCGAAAAGCCATTCTTTATCCTGGCGGCGAGGAACACCGAGTATGTTTCGCCGGCGAAAACCTCTATATTGGCCTTTCTTTCCTGGTAATCATATTCGTACACGCCGAGAAGGGTTTTGCGTGTTAACGCTCCGGATTCGATGCTTTCATCGGTGGGGTTTCGGAATATCTGTATCTCGACGCTTCCGGAAGCTTGAGAAGATATGGTCTCAGCGCCGCCCGCGCGGTTCGCGAACGAAAAATTTATGGCCAGCGGAACTTTCCGACCGCTGGTTCCGTCAAAAACCTTGTCAATGGAAGAACCGCCGGATGAGCAGGAGATGGAGGCAACGGATGTCAGAACGATAAAAAGTGATAATAAATAATATGTAAACCGATTTTTCATTTTAACCTCAAACCTTTTCAATAATGTAATTATGATGAAAATAATCTTACATTACATTGCGAAAAAATTCAAGAGGTTTGAAAAAAATATTTGTTTATGTTAAAATATAATACAAATTTTTAAAAACTATGTTTTAAAATAAACATTATTAAATTAAGACGATCCATAGTCGTCTTTATAATAAATCCGGAGGAAAATCAAACTTGATAAGAAAACTCTGCTTTTTTGCATTATTATACATTATGTTTTTATGCGGCTGCTCGGGTTCCGGCGGCGGATCCGATCAGACGCCGTTGAAGTCGCCCGATGGCGCCGCCAGAGTGGCTAATGTCCGCGTCGTTGGAAGTTCTGAGGATATTACCGTGACCTTCGATCTTATCGACCCCGGTAACGACACTTCATCTGTTAAAATTTTATATTCGCTCGATTCGGGAAAGAATTTTACTCCAGTTTCATTCGTAGATGGCTCCACCATGGAGGTCGCAGCCGGTCTTAACAGAACCATCAAATGGAAGATATCCTCGGACCTGCCCGGAAACCGCAGCGATATTACCGTTCGCGTCATCGCGATAAAACGGGGCGTTGAGTCCGCCCCGGCCGACGGCCGGCCTTTTTCGACAAGCGTTCCAGCCGGCGGATCCGGCCAGTTCAAGATCGCTTTCGTTTCCGACCGCGATATCTGGAAAAAGGCTTATGTCATGAACTCCGACGGCACCAACCAGCAGAAGCTTTTCGCCGACAATTTCAATGAATTCTACGCGTCGCTTTCATCGGACGGCCGGAAAGTGGTTTTCACTTCCGACCGTTCCGCGAGCTCCGAGGTTTATGTTTCGGATTCGGGCGGGGCTTTCATGAAGCGACTCACTTATACTAGCGATATACCGCTGCCTTCCGGCGGTTATTTATACCCGGTCTTTTCGCGCGACTCGTCGAAGATCGCGTTCATCAAATCTTACGGCAATTATCGTTACGCGGTCTGCGTCATGAACTCCGACGGATCGGGCCTTCAAAAGCTTTATTCGGGCTATGTGCTCGAGACGCCGGTCTCATTCACTCCGGACGGTTCGCGAATAGCTTTTTCCGCCGTGGACGATAATGGCACCGCGGATATAGTCACGGTATCCTTAAACGGCGGCGCGACGGTCCGGTTGACATCTGAATCGCTTGAAAAAGTGAGCCATTCCGCGTGTTTTTCGCCCGACGGCGCGAAGATGGTTTTCGTTTCGGACCGCGACGGAAATCACGAAATTTATTCCGCTAACTCCGACGGAAGCGGCGTTATCCGTCTTACCAGCAACGCTTATCAGGACCATTCTCCATGTTTTTCGCCGGACGGTTCGCAGGTTATCTATTCCTCGAATAACGGATCATATGACAGTATACACAGCGTTCCGGCATCCGGCGGCGTTTCAAAAGCGTTCTCCGTGAGTTCGTTCAATGACCATTATCCTTCGACCGGACCCGGTTTCGTCATAATGTCTTCCGCGTCCCGTGTGCTTAAGGAAATAAGCCTTTCAGCAATAATTATGAAAGGCCTCACCGTTAATTTGAACGAAGCGAAGTGTGTTGCCTATTATACCGATAATTCATCCGCCGCGATAAAGCCTTCATGGACGATAGTTTCCGGCGGCGGGGCTATAGCGGATAACGTTTTCACCGCGACGCTCTCGTCGAGCACTTATCAGCTTCGCGCGAGTTTTACCGATAACGGCGTGACCCGCTCACGCGATGTGACCGTGAACATAAATACCGAAAGCAGAATATACTTTTCGGCCGGCGGCAATATCCATTCAATGAAAACCGACGGTTCAGGCAAAAGGCAGCTGACCTTCACCGAAAATCTCGCCGTACGCGAGGTCGCTTTCTCGCCCGACGGCAAACATATCGCATTCACCGGAAACGACGGCGAGACCGACGACATTTATTACATGGACGCCAGGACCTTCAAACGCGTCAGGCTTACCAGAAATTCCGGCAACAATTACAATCCTTCGTTTTCACCGGACGGCTCACGCGTCATATACACGTCGGACCGCGACGACGATCTTAACCGTGAAATGTACGGTTGCGATGTTAATTCACTCAATTCAAAACGCCTTACCAATAACCCTGGATTTGACGGAGATGGCTGTTATTCGCCCGACGGCAAAAAGATAGTTTTCGAGTCCTACCGCACGGGAAAGAGCAATTTGAGCGTTTATACGATGGATCCGGACGGGTCGAACATAGCCGATCTCGCCGCTTCGGACACGCATTATAACGGCCGCCCCCGCTATCTCAAGGACGGCCGGATCGTTTTTCAGTCCAACCGCGGCGGCGATTATCAGATATATGTTATGAACGGCGACGGCGCAAACGTCGTAAAACTTACGAACGAGAAATATGAAGCCGAGGATCTTGCCGTGTCTCCCGATTCTAAAAAAATTCTTTTCGTTTCGAACTACCGCGTATATTTCATGGATATTAGCGGCGACAAACCGTCTTTTGTCGAGGAATCCCAGGCGGGCGCCTTTCCGGCCTTCGATTTCGACGGCAAAAATATAGTCTTCTCATATGAAGGTAAGATATACGCATCGGCGCTTGAAGGCTCCCGTATAATAAAATATCTTGATTTCAAGTCGTCCGCCGATCACTGGCCGTTCGTTTCGTTCGGCGGAGACCGTATCATATTCGATTCCGGCCGCGGCGGCATCACGCAATTCCTCGATTCTTCCGATTCGAACGCGGATCTGCCGCGCGATATCTATTCGATGGACCCTAACGGTAACAACATCGAAAAATTGATGGGGCCGGGAGTGTCCGAGAGTTATCTGACGGTGACGGCGCAGAATCTGATACCTTCGTTCTCGCCTGACGCATCGAAGATAACTTTCACTTCCAAACGCGACGGGGATTATGAGATCTATACCTGCGACAGGAACGGCGGTTCCGTTCAGAGGCTGACCACAAGCGCCGGCGAAGACTCGGAATCGAGTTTTTCGCCGGACGGCTCGAAGATCGTTTTCGCTTCAGAGCGTGACGGCAACTTCGAGGTTTACGCCATGAATTCCGACGGCAGCGGGCAGAAGAGGCTTACCGACAACCCTTCCCGCGACTATGACCCCCGCTTTTCACCGGACGGCTCGAAGATCGTTTTCGTGTCGGAACGCTTTTCTGAAAAACCCGAGATATGTATCATGAATTCCGACGGCAGCGGCTTCACCCGCCTTACCAATAATTACGGCTGGGACCTCGCTCCTTCGTTTTCGCCTGACGGTTCGAAGATCGTTTTCTATTCAGAAGAGAACGGTTACGGAATATATACGATGAATCCGGACGGCACTGAAATTACGCAGCTGACCTACGGCGAACATTATGAACCGTTCTGGTGGGGGCGCTGATTTTAGTGAATAGTTGATAGTGAAGAGTGAATAGTTATGGCAGGCGCTTCGCGCGGCTGATTATCGCGCGGGCTTTTTGTTTCCTACGCTCATCATTCGCGCAAAAAAGATCCGCTTTGACATTCAAAACGGATCTTCGCTATTAAATACTTGTTTTTATATCTAAACTTAAACTGGCCGGACCCGGACTAGAACTTAAGTTCGAACGCGCTGTAGAATTCTTTGGCCTTATCGTAGTCAAGCCTTTTTGCCACGCCTATCCTGCCTATTATCGGGGTCTTTTTGAAGAGAAGGAGCCTCGCCTTAAGTTCGAGTCCGCCGGATCTGAACCAGCGCTTTTCGGTTCCGTCGCTGCAGGCCGCCGCGGCGTCATAGAAAATAGCGGGATATACCCTGTTTATATTGAAGATCTTAAGTTTTAAAGGTTCTGATATTCCGGCGTGCGAATATTCGATGGAATATCCGAGCAGCTTTTTCCCTACGAGCGTCGCCGATGAATAGCCGCGCAGATCGTTGTATCCACCTATCTGAAAGTCGTAATCCCCGAATGCCTGGCCGCCGTATACGCGCAGCTTTATCGTGTTTTTGAGGCGCTCGCTTAACATCATCCATTTCGAGGCGTCCATGCGGTTTATGCGGTATTGAAAGAACGAATTGAAGCGCGCGCTGCTGTTCTGGTGAAACGCCATGAAATAATGCGCGTTGATAGGGTGGATGTCGGCGTCGACCGTGTTTTCCGTCCTGTATTGAATGAATTTCAGCGAATATCCGCGGTCCTTGCGGGAAGCGTTCATGAGCGCGGGGACCCTTAATTCAAGCCACGGCGAGATCGAATTCGCCGATATCTCGCGGTCGAATATGGTCGCGGTCAGATTTGAATCGAAGATCTTGAAGTTGGCGAAAATATCCGTTCCTTTGAGGTTTTCAAGGACGCCTTTGCGCAGGTCGCGAACTATATTGTAAGTGAGGATGCCCAGTGTCGGCGCGAATCCGCGATACATATAAGACGCGTTGATATTTCTGTATTTTCCGCCCGTCAGCGCCTGGAAATCAAAGATATGGCGGTTGATCGGATCGGCCACTCTGCCCTGTATGCCGTATAACGATTTGGAACTTTGCGAGCCCATCATCGGTATGGCGTATTCGAGCCTCATATTATTTTTATAACCGTGGATCTCGCCGCCCGTCATATCTTTTTTTCCCGCTTCGTCAATGATCGCGGGTTTTAAGAGTTGTACCGCGGCTTTGTTTTCAGCAACGGTTTTGCCGGCTCCTGAAAACATAACCTCTAATGTTTCTTCTTTCGGGGCCGCAGTGAATTCGCGCGAACAGGTGCCGCCGCCGGCTTCGAGACAATATGTTTTATTCGAATCGAGGATGGTTATCTGTGAACCGCCCGCGGTCTGTGTTACGACGGCGAGCCTTTTAAATTTGGGGCAATAGTCGAAATCCATTACCGATTCGCGAAGGTCGGTGAGTTTAACGTATTCGGAGACGGCGAAATCGCCGTTTTTGATCTTAAGTTTCAGCGAATAAATGTTAAATATGCCGTTTTCGTCCTTTATGAAGAAAACGCGGTACGATCCGTCCGCTTCAAGGTAGGCGGAAGGTTTTAAAATCATTTCATCAAAAAATGTCAACGGGACTATTTTGCCGTAGCTTTTGGCTTTTTTGTCGCAGTTTAAGTAGGCTACAGAAAACTTTCCGTTCTTGAAAAAATTCAGGAAAAGAAGGTTTTTATCCGGAGCCCCGGAGCCGCCGTCGTTCGTTTCAGGGCCCGCCGGCATGTGAAGCTCGTAAATGGATGAATCGTATTTGATGTCGGTTAAATGTTCGATTATCTTTCCGTTGCGGTCGATCTTGCAAACGTTGGTGGTGCCGGAACCGTTTATTATGCCGTAAATATTGCCGTCGCGCTGGTCGTAAACGGGATTTTGCATCTTGATCCATTTGGTCATGCGGGTAACTTCGCGGCTTTTGATGTCGTATTTGAATATATCCGACTTAAGGTTATCGTATCTGTCGAATATCTTGCGTGAAAAATAGATCGTCTGGTTTGGTTCGTCGAGAAAGTAATTGTCCTCGATGTTCTCAATAAGCTGTTCGGTATGGCCCGTCTTCAGATCTTCGCGGAAGAGCGCGAGTCTTCTGGCGTCGCGGCCGCGGTTGGAAAGAAAATACATACTCGTGCCCGCGCAGTCGAACTGGGGCGAGACGTTGAGGCCGGGAAACGCCGTCATAGGTTTCTGAAGTTCGTCAATGGATTTTTTTCCTTCGACCTGTTTCTGGTATTTTTTTCCGTTCTCGTTCTGCCACATGGTGAATATCTCGCCCATGCTTTTTCCGGTGACCTTTTTTACGGAGTTATTGAAGCCGTTTATGGAGTAATTGGTGTTTTCGATTATTTTCGGGATCGCATCTTTTCCGAACTTTTCGGCCATGAAGTTGACTATCGAATTTCCGATGTGATATCCGAGGCGCCTTCCGTGGTAGTTGAAGAAGTAGAAGACCTGAAGTTCCTGAAGGTTGAGAAAGGTTTTCGAGATAAGCGCGGTGCGGATCGCCGAGTCTTTTATAGCGTTCCATGACGATTCTTCGCGCTGGGCTATGCCTTCGATGAACCACATGGGCATAAGACCCCATCCGATTATTCTTCCGGTGCCTAATTTTATCTTTTTGTCGAATTTCGTCCCCATTACGTAATGGGTCAGTTCGTGGCGGATTATCGATTCGATCCAGGTTTTATTCGATAATTCGGCGGCTTCCGGCTGGGCGATGCTGACGAACATCTTGTTTTGAAGGATGTTGGTGAATCCGTAGGGCGCGTCGCTGAAATCATATAATACGACGGGTATTCTGGCCGGCATGTTTTTAACGTTCAATTCCGCCGATATTTCAATAAGCGAAGATTCGGCGATCTTTCCGGCTTCTCTCGCGAAATCGTCGTCCTTGTTGTGGTAATATATCTCGAAATTTTTGGTCGTGAGTATGCGCCAGGATGCTGTGCTTTCGTTAAGGGCCGAGGCGTGTTTTATAAACACCGGCGCGAATATTAAAATGACGGCGAGAAGGATGATATTTATTGTTTTATAGATTGTTCTCACATTCAATATGTGCTCCATATCTTTATCCGTTTCCTTTTTCTCAGAAATTTTATAGATTGTTATATTATCAAATACGACTATATAAGTCAATGATTTTGTTTGTGATTTTTGTCCGGCAAACTAACGGCAGGGCTATTATCGCTGTTGTTTAATGGGTTGCGCCAGGCAGCGGTCTGCCGGCCTCGCGCCCGCCGTTCATTGGCTCCAGCGGCACTTGCGCCTCCTGGCACGTCGGTTGCTTCTATGTGTCCATCGGCTCTCATAAGCCTTTTCCTGCATGCGGTTTGCCGCATAAAGATGCTCCGACATTTTCCCGGGCAGGTTTTCATAAAGAAAGAGAACATTAAACAAGAATTAAATTCTAACATTAAATCGTAGCACGGCAATAACAATTTTTTTGGATTTTGTTAAAAATATTCAGAAAAACTTTGTCAAATTTTTGACACGGGGCATTTTATTTTGTATAATTGTTGTATCGATAAATTTTCTTTTAAAAAAACAAAAAAAGTTCTTGACATCAAGTATATGTTTCTGGTATTATCACTCTTTCTTGCCCGGTTGGGTTGTGCGTAGTACGTAGGATCAATCAAAACGTATAATCGTTTATTTAACGAAAAGGAATTGGTCAAAAAATGAAAAAAGTAACCTTATTGGTTTCCCTCCTTGTAGTTCTTGCTCTCGCGACATCCGTATTCGCCGCTGAAACGCCTATGAAAAAATGGACCTTCATGGTATTTGTGAACGCCGACAACAACCTCGACCGTTTTGGCGTATTAGACGTTCAGGAAATGGAAAAAGCCGGTATCTCAAGCGACGTAAACATAATAGCCCAGGTTGATCGTTCGTCCGGAAAACCAGCCAGAAGATATGACGTTACCGGAAGAACCGCTGAAGCGAAAGCTGACGACTGGGGAATCACTTCTAAAAACGTCGGCGAACTCGGCGAAGTCGACATGGGCGACTACAAAGAAATGGTAAACTTCGTAAAATTCGCGCATGACAACTATCCCGCTGAAAAATATATCCTCATCGTGTGGAACCACGGCGCAGGCTGGAAAAACAACAAACAGGAATCTCCCCTTTTAAAAGGCGTTTCCTATGACGACCAGTCAGGCCACCACATATCGACGAAAGACCTCGGCACAGGCCTTGCCGCGATCCAGGGCATTCTCGGCCAGCCTCTTGATATCCTCGCTTTCGACGCCTGCCTCATGCAGATGATCGAAGTTTCATATGAAATTCGTGAAAACGTTAAATACATGGTAGCTTCCGAAGAAACCGAACCGGGCGACGGATGGCCTTATGACCTCGTTTGCGCCCCTCTCGTTCAGAATCCCGCTATGACGGCTGAAGAATTCGCGAAACTCATTCCCCAGGCTTACGCCACAAGCTACGGCGCAAAAGGCAAAAGCACCACTCAGTCGGCCGTTGACTGCTCGAAACTCGACGAACTCGCTAATTCGATAAACAAACTCGCGCTCGCTATATCAGGCGCATGCGCTGCTGACACGGCTGAAGTAAAAGCAACGAAAGATGCTCTCGCAGCTACACAGAAATACGCTTACGCCGACAACATAGACCTTGCTCACTTCACCCAGATGCTCGCTCAGGTAACTAAGAACGAAACCGTAAAACAGGCCATAAACGATCTTACGATGGTTTACGGAAAAGCGATAATCCAGAACAACATCACCGGAATGTCGACAAGATTTTCAACCGGTATGGCTGTTTACTTCCCGAAAACAAGCTTCAATTCAAAATACGACACGATAAAATTCTCGAAATTCTCATGGGATGAAATGGTAAAACAGGTTACCGGCGCTCCGACCGTAGCTGAGAACGCGGCTCCCGCGGCTCCCTCAACGCCTTCGAACGGCGGATACACAGGCGGCGGCTACAACGATTACCCGGACGTATATCCCGGCGGCTGGGGCCACAATTTCCCGGGCGGCTTTCATCCGATGCCTCCGATGATGGTGATCGGTAAATAATAACGGATAAAACAAAAACTTAATACGATAAGCGAAATACCGCTCCTGTTTCAGGGGCGGTATTTTGTTTGTTCATGGCTAACTGATCCTGAATGTGGAAAGCGGCTAATTTGTATCAGTGCGTATCGTGTTATCTCAGCGCATTATTGTAACCAGCTGGTCACGGCAAGATCTTATTTCCCGCATTGCCGTTTTTATGATGAGGCGATAAAAAAATCCCGGCGCCTACTCCAATCGGATCTGGTCGCCGGGATTTTTTTGTTATTTAACAGTCATTTTTTCATGGCTGGATCAATTATTGGGGACGGGCGGATAGGGCGCTTTTATCGTCGTAGGATTAAATATAACGTAGGTAATTTTTCCCGTAGGGGCGGTGCAAAGATTCCCGGCCCGGTCGTAAGCGGTTATTGTAACTCTGTAATACCTGTATGGCGCCATGGGAACTGTCCACAGATATCTCCAGACCTTGTTGGTGTTATTATATTCGGTCATTACCGCGTTATTCACGACCGTGGCCGTGGAACTTGCGATCGTGATCCTGGGCGGCATTGTTTCGTCTATCTGGTCGCTTTCGGTGAATGTGGCCGTAATGTTGGTTTTAGATCCGCTCGCGATGTGGAAGCTGCTTGAGCTGTTGACGTAAGTATCCGTGATGACGACGGAAGGAGGAGTTATATCATTGGAAACGATCAACGAAAAGGCGATGCTTCTGGTGACTCCGGATTCAGTATAGCTGACGTTGAAAATGGCGGTTTCGGTGTTAGCGGTCGCGGTGTATACCGCGCCGTCGAAAGTTCCGAGGCCCGATGTCAATGTCCAATGCGTGTTTGCGTCGACGGTAACGTTATTGGTCGTTCCGTTTGACATGTTAGCTATTACCGCGACGGATGAGATATTGAAGGTCGATCCTATTACGATAACGCCGGAAGAAGGGTTGAGCGATATCGAATTCAAAGCGGTTACGTTAAGCTGAAAAACGGCGGTTTTAGTAAATCCTGATTCGGTGAAGCTGGCCGTTAAAGTAGCTATTTCAGGAGCAGCCGGCGCGGTGTATATATTTCCGGAGAGGGTTCCTCCGCCGGTTGTTACCGCCCAGGCCATATTAGGGCTGGCCGTAACGTTCGCCGTTGTCGAGTCTGAATATAAAGCGGTAACGATCAAAGTTGAAAGATCGTAGGTGGTTGGGCCGGGCGACGCAAGAACAAGTTCGTCGGCGGTTTTATTGAGTGAAATTGAAGATAGAGCCTTTGTTGTAAGAGTGAAATTTCTCGTTCTGGCTATTCCGGCTTCCGTATATCTCGCGGTAAAAACTGATATTTCCGGGGTCAGCGACGCGGTATATGTTTTTCCGGCAAGAGTTCCCGTCCCGGATATTTTGGTCCATGTCGAGGCCGCGTCGGATGTTACGATCTTTGGCGCTCCGCTATAATAGTTAGCCGTTATTGTTATCGCTGAAAGGTCGTAAAGATTAGGTCCGGGAGAGGAAAGCGTCACGGAGTCGGTAGTTTTACCAAGCGTGATAGATGTAACGCCGTTTAATATGAGACGGAAATTGACCGTTTTTACTACTCCCGAAGCCGGGTCAGTATATTTTGCCTGGAAATAGACATTTCCTATGGATATGGTCCCCGTATAAAACTTGCCCGCGAGACTTCCTACGCCTGAAGTTTTTGTCCAGGTTAAGTTCGGATCCGTTGTGATCTCGGCCGTTGTTCCGTTCTGATAATTCGCGGTCACTTTCAAGGTTGACAGGTCATAAGTGTTCGGGCCGGGAGACACGAGAAGAAGAGTGTCGATTGTTTTGTTTAAGGTTATTGAAGAAATGCCGTTTAAATTGAGCCTGAAATTAACCGTTTTGGTTACCCCTGAAACGGTATCGGTATATGTCGCCCTGAAATATATGGTTCCGCCTGATAACGGCGCCGTATAAAGCTTGCCTGTGAGCGTTCCGCCGCCGGAGTATTTCACCCAGGATGTGCCCGGGTCCGAGGTTACGTTAACTTTTGTTCCGTCCTGATAGTTGGCGGTGACGGTTAAGGTTGAAAGATCATATGTGGTCGGCCCGGGCGCGACGGGCGTGATACTGTCGACGGTTTTATTCAGCGTAATGGAAGAGAGCCCGTTAACCGTTAGCCTGAACTGGACGGTCCGGGTTATTCCGGAATCTGTGTAACCAAATGTAAATACTGCCGTCGCGGCGGTTGCCGGAAGCGTGTATAATTTACCGGCGAGCGTTCCTCCGCCCGAAGTTAAAACAAGCGTGGTAGAAGGATCCGATGTTATATCCTTGACGGCTCCCACTCTATATCTGGCGGTCACGATGAGCGGCGTGAGATCGTAGGTCGTCGGTCCGGGAGTTAAAAGCTGAACGGAGTCGGTTGTTTTGTTAAGAGAGAGGTACCACAGAGGATTGACGATAAGATTGAAATTGACGGTTCTGACCACCCCGGAGTCGTTATAGCTGGCGGTGAGTCTTGCGGTTTCATAGTTGAGCGCCGCGGTATAAACGGTTCCGGAAAATGTTCCGGCGCCTGATGTTTTAACCCAGGTGGTGCCGGGGTCGGCCGTTATATCCTTTTGAGTTCCGTTGAAATATTTAGCTGTGACAATAAGGCTGGAAACGTCAAACGTGCCAAGCGTTTTGATCTCGTCGGTGGTCTTGTTTAAAGTTATGGATGTCAGCGCCACGATAGTAAGCCTGAAAAGAGTGGTCCGCGTGACGGAGCCCTCGGTATATGTAGCCCTGAAAACAGTTGTTCCGGCGGCGGCCGGCGGCGTGAAAATTGTTCCGGCAAGTGTCCCTCCGCCTGAATATTTTGTCCAGACCGGCGTGACGGGTTTTGTGGAAGCGTCTGACATTCTGGCTGTCACAAGTATCGTCGAGAGATCGTAGAGCGGAAGCCCGGGCGCCGAAAGCTGTATCGAATCGGTTGTTTTGTTGAGGGAAATGCTCGAAAGGGTCGCAGGGGCCCTGTTTGGAGAGCCTTTTTCGACTGCCGCCGCGGGAGATGCCGCGTCTAACTGAGCGTTTAGGGCTTTTTCAAGATCGGCGTAGTATTTTTCTTCTTCTTCGGCGCTCTGAAAGAGAGGCCCTTGCGGTTGAGCCGGTCCGGAAGAGTTATCCGCAATGGTTTCCTGACCGGTAAGTCCGGACAGAAGTGAAGGATTTTCGCCTCCGCCTCCTCCCGCGCAGCCGTAAAGTATAAGTGATATGAATGCAAAAATCAAAAGCAATTGTTTTTTCATTTTCGCCGCTCCTTTATTCATAAAAATATTTAAAACGCTCATAAATATAAAGTGGATTGAATTATTCCTGTTTATCAGTATAGCAAGAAACTGATGAAATTGCAATGTTTAAAACGCTCATTATGCTTGTATTATGCTTGCTTTCAGCTTGCTTCGCGCTTGCTTTTAACTTGCGTCCAGCTTGCGTGTTTAAACCTCGGATAAAAAAGGTTTTAACTTTAACTTAAATTATAGTATAATTTATAGAAATCGTGCAAGTGCAAATGAAAAAAGTTGTCTAAATTGAAAATAATAGTAGAACCGAAAAATTGCGCCACTTAGAGAACCGCGTTTCGGCTACTGAGATATATCTTGACTTTCGGAGCTGTTCCCTGGACCTTTCGGGTTATAAAATCTATCAAAAATGGACCGAATGGTTCAACTTAATGTTTTGTCATAGCCGTATATTAATTTTTAAGGTCCGGCAAAAACATCTTGCGGTCTGGTTTATCTGGACGCGGTGTCGGATTGGACCACAAGGTTTTTCAGGAGTCTTCAGCCGGGTAATATCGTCATAACAATAAAAGTTAATAAACAAAAAGGAAAATTACTAAGCGGATAATTGATCAGCGAATTTATTTTGTTAGGCAGAAGTTATGTAGAACACCTGAAGAACAATCCGTAAAGATGATTTGGTTAATTTTTAGACTAATTTATTATATTAAGGCATTTTTTGTATAAAATTATACATTTCACCGTTCCAGCGGTTTTTTTGAAATCTGGTGTGGGGAATTGCTTCAATTTTTCCAAAATTCAATTTTTAAGCGGTTTTTATGCTGCGTTTCTATTGCCTGCGCGAAATTTATTCATTTAGCATTGTAATAAAAAAAACGAATTTACATGATATTTTGCGCGTGAAAACACAAGAGCAGCCCCCTGGCTTTTTTAGTCGCGGATATCTATTGAAGCATATACAGGCTCTTTTTAGTCTGAATTAGGACGGTCACCGGTCTTAAACCGCTTGAACGAATTTATGGGGAAAGAAAATAATTTGGTGACTGGTACGATATATGCACTAAAAAAGAGAGAAAATTTGTTCTTTCTCAAAATCGACCTCTATATTTCATCAGCCGTTTGCCGATAAGTATGTAAAATATACTGCCGGGTCAGGTCATATCCGGCGCGCAGATAGCAATAAAATTTTAAGATATTAGGAGTACGAAATGCTGATGAGATCGGGGTATAAACCTTTTTTACTGTTTCTAATTAGCGCGTTTTTACTGTGCTTTATGGCGGAACTTTATCCGGCTTACGCCCAGGAGGAACTGCCCAGGATAAAGAAAACTACCGCTAAAAAGAAGAAGAAGGAAGTTTCCACCGCGGACATTCTCGGTTCCGCGGGAAGCGCGCAGGGATCCATCGACAGCGTCGAGACCATGGTAGGAAAACTTGGTTTTGATTATGTGGCCGGAACCGAAGGCGTCGATATAAGAACGCCGAAACCCAAACCCAGAAAACCCTATGTCGGAGATTACACGGGAAACACTCTCATGGCTTCGAACGGCCTCATCGAGATAGCGGCCCCCCAGACAACGCCGCGCGGAAAATTTCAGGTCGGAGCGCAGTACCTTCACAGAAGGATACAGACCAGCCCTGAACTTCAGCTTAACGCAAGGGTAATGTTTCAGACGCTGACCTTCGGAATTCTGAAAAACGCCGAGCTCGGTTTCGGGTCTTCAGGTTATTATAAATCATCTAATAACACGACATTTCTAACAGGTAAATTAAGGCTTACCAATCCGGAAACTTCGAAGCTGCAGGCGTCATTCGGTTTTCAGTCAATAGATTTCGGCAGCACCGGCATAGCAAATCTGACGAATTATTTCGGGTTGTTCTCTTTTGATCTGCACGGATCCAAAATTTATTTTCAGCTGATGAACGACGGTATTAATAACTTCAGCAACGTTACGGTCAGGGGCGGCCTCATAATACAGATGAAGGAACTCACGACGCAGCCCACAAGCCTTATATTAGAAGTTATCCAGGACGCCAACAACAACTTTTCAAAATATAATTTCGGCCTTCGCACGGCCGTAGCTGAAAACGCTCTTTTTGACCTTTTCCTAATGAAAGATATAAATATAAACGAACTTTCACCGGCGGTCGGTTTGAACCTTAAATTTTAATTGTATGTTTGGGATGGAGGATTTTCTGATGAAAAAGTATAAAAAAATATTTAAGATCTTAGAGCCGCTAAAGAAATATCTGGTGGCTTCGGTCCTTTTCTTCGCGCTTTTAATGCTCAATAACTGCGGCGGCGGCGGCGGCTCGGGCAGCACTTCGGTGCTCGACCTTATGTCGGCCAACGATATAGAAGTAACCACTTTGAACAATCAGACGGGCATGATACTTGGCAACGTCTTTCTTTCCATTTCCGAGGTCGGCAATGAACAGACGGTAATAAAAAGCGCCAGCACCGGCGATTCCGGCACCTTCGTCTTCTCGAAGGTCAAGATCGGCTCATATATCATAAACGCGTCGAAATCAGGATATGAATCGGCTACGGCGAGCGCCATAGTAACCAACGGGCCTCTTAAAGTCACGATCAGGCTCGTTCCTTCATTTCCGCCGGACTCCATTTCCGGCAAGGTCGTAAGAAGCGATACGCAGGCCGGTATCTCGGACGTTACCGTCGAGATCAAGGATTCATCTCCGATAATAAAAGGCATTACCGACATCGACGGCGCATATGTTCTTAAAAGCGTTCTTCCAACGGCGAATAACGCTCCTTATATTTTGAAGGCGTCCAAGACGGGATTTAAATCGGAAGAAAAAAGCGGCGTCATAAAACTACCTAACGTTGCTCTTAAAAACGTTGACATAATCCTTCAAAGTTCCGGCTCGTCCGAGAATCTTCTCCCCGGAAAGATCATCGGCGTAGTTCAAAGCAACGCGACTCAGGATCCTATCGGTCAGGTCGACGTTAAGGTCCAGGGTTCTGATCTTCCCGTCAGTTCCAGCGATATAAACACCGGTTATTATAGTATCGATAACATTCCGGCAGGAAAGGATTTCATATTGACCGCGGTTGAAAATACGCAGGTTAAAAAATACCAGGCTTTTTCGATGCAGTTCAATCTTTCATCCGGCCAGACCCTCGTTCAGAAAATTATGATGACGCCCATAACGGCGGTTCCCGAGATCATTTTCGGAAATATCGTGGGCACGATTGTCGATTCCGTGACAAAAACCCCTATATCCGGGGTAAACGTTGAGCTTCTCGGGACTTCACTTTATAACGTCACCGTAGCCAACGGCTCTTTCAACGTCAGTAAGATCACTCCGGATGTCGAATATATAATTTTATTTTCCAAATCGGGTTATACCAGCCAGACCCTTAAACGCAAGGTCGATCCCGCCCAGAATAACCTCGATCCGATAGAATTGACATCCAACGCTTCGGCGCAGAACTACGGTTCCGTCATCGGCGTCGTTAAAGACGCGGACATGGGCGTCGAAGTTCCGGGAGCCGTTATCGAGCTGCTCGTTCCGGACACCAACTCCGTAAGTTTCACAAGGGTTTCCACCACGGCTTCGGCGCGCGGCGAGTTCGTATTTACCAATGTTTTTGTTCCTACCAGCAAAATGACGACCGGCCAGGATATGACGATGATAATCAGCCGAAGCGATTACGTCAGCCTTACCCAGACCATTAACGTTAAAGGTTCGACCGTCAATACTATAGATGATTTAAAAACAAGGATATTCAAGCTTAAAGGCAATATACTCGGCAAGATCGTCGACGCCGACACGAACCTTCCGATCTCGGCGGCTCAGGTCGCCCTTACCAATTTCTCTTTTGCCAACGTGACCAACCCGACATTTTCTTCAAACGCGGGCGCGTTCGAGTTTAGGAATACGCCTATTGGAACCTACACCATTCAGGTCGCGGCCCAGGGATACGCGACGACCTTCAAGAACGGCATAACTTTGACATATAACGGCCAGACCATCGGGCCGTTCGATATCCAGCTGAAAAAGGACTACGGAACACTTACGGGTTACGTCTATATAGAAACCAACGGTTCTACCGGATTTCAATCGGGAGCCGGCGGCGATACGCCTCTTTCGGGGATAACCGTTACGGCCTCGGCGACCCTTCAGCAAACGGGAGGCTCGGGCGGCGGCGGCACTTCGTCGACGGCCACGGTCGCAACCGACGTCACCAAGAACGACGGATCATACAGCCTGACCAATCTTCCGCTTTCATCGATAAAGATAGCGGCGAATCCGGTAGTGGCGGGCGTCGCATCCAGATACAGCTCATACTCGACCGACTATACCGTGGTCAAGGGATTCCAGAATTTAAATATCGATCTGGCGCAATCGACGGGAACCGTCTCCGGCATAGTTTTTGAAGACGTTAACCGCAACGGCGCGTTCGACAACGAACCGCTCATAGATAATGCCGCCGTAAGCGTAACGCAGGGCAGTATTATCACGACCACCACTGACGGCCTTGGAAACTTCCTGCTCGATAAGGTCGACGTCAGTAACGACACGAATCTTCTTATCTCGGTAGCTAAATCCGGTTATAACAACAGTTCGAAGTCGGTCCCTATTTGGAAGAACAGTAACGCGACCAACGTTTATATAGGTTTATATAAACCGAAAGGCACGATCGCGGGCCGCGTTCTCGACGCTAATTCCACGCCCAAAGGCGGAATAGCCAACGTAATAGTTAAAGTGCAGGGGTTTGCGAGTTATACCGCGACCACCGACGGCACCGGCAGCTATACGATCGATAACATACCGGCCGGCGGCACTGTCGATTACACTCTTATCGCCGAC
>CAZKCG010000014.1:0-26500 GCA_964551445.1 uncultured bacterium
TGTAAGTAATATTTTTTGCAGAGGTTGAGATGGTCCCATTCGTTTTATGGCGATACCGGATTCGATTTAATCTTCCAATGCGGTTTCGCGCGTTATGAGGATTATAGCGCCTATCTTGTCGCGGGCCAACATAACGGCGGCGCGTTCGATCTGGCCTATCATTTTTTCGAGGTCCTCGTCCTTGACGTAGTTGCGTCCGCCTAAAAGCCCTTTTCTTCCAAGTTTTTCAAGCGTTTTTCGAAATTCCGGCTGGAAAAGGATCAGAAGCGCGAGAACGCCTATCGGAAGTATCTTTTCGAGGATCCAGACTATGGTGTTGAACTGGAACCATGGCGAAATGACTATCGGAAAAAGCACCAGAACAAGCCCCGCAAGGATCTGCATCGCGCGGGTGCCCTTGATGAGGAGAATGAATTCGTAAATTATAAAGCTCACTATTAGAATATCAATTATGTCGAATATTCTTATGTCGCTTAAAAGGTATAGGAGCATTAGCTTTTTCCACCGTTAAAATCAATTGATCTTAAATAAAAACCGCGGTTGATTATATAAGGCCGTATTTTTTCATGACCTCGGTAAGTTTAACTCTTGCCGTTGCGGACATTTTTGAAAGCGGGAGCCTGAATTCCTCTTCGCAAAGCCCCATCATATGCATGGCCGTCTTGACCGGAATGGGGTTCGATTCAAGGAACATGGCGTCGTGAAGCTCGAAAAGTTCATAATGCGTTTCGCGCGCGGCGACTATATCTCCGGAAAGATATTGAGTGACGCATTTTTTCACGAGTTTAGGCGCGACGTTCGCGGTTACGGAAATAACGCCGCTGCCGCCGATGGATAATATCGGAAGCGTAAGAGCGTCGTCGCCAGATAATATTGTGAAACCCTTTTTAGAACCGGCGCACGCTTTCATGTATATTTCGGATATCTGGGCCAGGTTTCCGGAGGCTTCTTTTATAGCGGCCACGTTCTCTATTTTCGATAGTTTTTCCGTTGTCGAAGCGTGCATATTGCAGCCGGTGCGGCCCGGAACGTTATAAAGTATTATCGGAAAAGGGCTCGCGACCCGGGCGATCTCTTCGAAATGAAGATAAAGGCCGTCCTGCGTGGGTTTATTGTAATAAGGCGTCACTACGAGCATTCCGTCCGGATGAAGCGTTTTAGCGAACTCGGTCTTCTGGACCGCGCTTTCCGTCGAATTAGAACCTGTGCCGATTATTATCTTCAGGTTCGCATTCATTTCCGATCTTATGGAACTTGCGATATCGAACATTTCGTTGATCTCGGTCTTGTTGAGATTCGAAGATTCGCCGGTGGTTCCGGCGATAACGATACCGTCTGTCTGAGCTTCTATCTGAAATTTTATCATTTTAGCGAACGAATTTTCGTCAAGCCTGGAGTTTTTAAAGGGCGTTATCAGAGCTACGATCGAGCCTTTAAACATGAAAAAGCTACCTCCGTATATAAATTCATCGAACAAATGAAAATCTTATCAGAATATCCATTGTTTGTCAATAGAATATATAACAAATAATAGAAATTCTCATCCGACCTTTTTTCCGGGCGGATGGATGGGGGAATGAGCTTTATCAGCGATAGTTTCCATGTATGGCGCACTTTACAACGGGAATTCCGTTCTCGAACTCAAACGAATATTTTCCTTTTTTCGGGCATTTCGGAAAATCTGAAAAATAATTCATTTTAACAAGCGCTTCTAAATCCGACGGTTTTTTATGGTTATCGACATCGTATAAATCGATAGCGGCTTCAATGCGCCGCATATTTTGAACGCATTCGTTTTTCACACTGGCTTCGGTCAAAAGTTGCCCGCGCTCAAGATCCGCCTTGCCGGAGCGTGTTCTGCGATAAACATATCCGCAGGTTTTTTCCGGATCGCCATTTCGCGAATAAATGCATTTTTCAACAGGCAGGCCATCGACATCGTATTTGAATTTTTCAGATGTTCCGGCTTTTCCGTTAGTGTAATTGACGATTTTGACGACATTGCCGACCGCATCGTATTCGCAGAGCTGATCGAGGCCGCCGCGTGAATAACTAAAGAGCTTAACGATATTGCCATCAGCGTCATATTCAGCTTCCTGTCTGAATGCCGTTTTATCGAGCGGAGGCGCCATCAAACTTTCGTATTTTATCAGGCAGTGTTTCGCGTCGTATTTAAAATTCGATCTCATGGCCCATTTGGCAGGCAGATTATTGAACGATGTTTCAGTGATATAACCGTCATCATCATATTTATAGGACCATTTCAATAAAATTTCGCCTTTTGAATTTTTGCGGTTGATCTCGCCAAGATCGCCTCTGCCGTTATAATCATAATATTCCGAGATCGCGCCTTCTTCTTCGGAATCGTAATATTTCCCGGTAAGGACCCCGTTGGAAAATCTCAAGACACTTTTACCTGCGGTCTTATTCACGGGATCATGCGATATTATCTCAAGGATATTTTCTTTTTTTACAAACTCGACTCTGAGTTTGACGGCTTCATCCAGGCCAAAATCGATTATCTCCATCAGATCGCCGTTCTCATAATATTTCTGAGATGTTCCCTTTAAAATGGTCCCTGTCGAAGCGCGTTGCGCGAGCTTCGTCATTCTCCCGGCGCCGTCATATTCATATTCGAAGAATTCCAGAAAGTTCCCGTCAGGAGTGAAATCGATTTTTCTGGTTATAAATCCTTTTTTATCATATTCCTCAGTGGAAATTTTATAAGCTTTCCCAATGCTATGGTCGTAACAGGTTTGAGTCATCGACAAAATCCCGAGGCGCCTGAGCGTGCCGCTCGCGCGATTATAAAGTTCCGGCCGTATTGAAACAAACCCTCCTTGAATGCCGTATTTTCTGACGTTTTCCATTTCGCGCCCATGAATATCGAGTTCGATCTGAACGGCGGATACTTTTCCAAAGAAAAAAAATAAGAATAATATCGATAAGACTGCCGCTTGATATTTCATATCTGTTCCCGCTCCCCATTATGTATATTGATTTTTTTCATGATGACCCGCCGGTGCGGGTTGCCGCCGCTTCGGACCGACTGGTTTCCGTGACGCGCTTTGCCGGCGGGCCGGTATTTTCCCCTTTGGCGAAAGCGGACCGCCGTGTAATAAAACTCATCTTCAAAACCTCGCCGGCAGGAGTAAATTTACTTTCGGCGCCCATGAAGAATTTTATCAGATAAACTTTTTTTAGTCAATAAACTGTTTTACAACAGGACATTATCACAAAAATTCGACATTTTTTCAGAATAAGCGTATCAAAATAACCGTTCATGGTTTATAATTAGAACAGATGAGCCAAAAGCGAAATTTTAAATATTTGCATGCCGTTCTCAGGAGCTGATAAATAGTGGACATGGCGATGATCTATTTCCCCGTCAACTTAATGTTTTTCGCGCTCTGCTTCGCCGCCGGCCGTTTCATGGCGGCGCGCGGACCGCGCGCCGCTAAAGTTTGCGCTTTCACGGGCCTGTCCATACTCGCGCTGCAGCTCGTCCTTTATTTTAATACCGATATCGAATACCGGTTATTGGGGTTCAACGACTATTCTTATTTTCGATGGTGGGGCGTGGCAGGCGCATTTCTCATCATCGGCTCGGGGTATGACGAGATAAAAAAACGCAACCCGCGGCTGCCGTTTCTTTATGTACTTCTGGCTTTTCTCGTCTATGTCTTCCTATGGCGGCTAACTATCTTCAACACCGATAACGACTTCGACCAGGCCGGCTTTTTCCGGGGCATGTGCCTCCAATCGACCGGATATACATGCGCTCCCGCTTCCTGCGCGACGCTTTTAAGCAGGTTCGGCGTTAAAACCAGCGAGAAGGAAATGTCGAAACTATGCCTGACGCAGGTTCGCGGAACGGAATACATCGACATCGTGCGCGGTTTAAATCTCAAACTCGACCCGGATAAATACGAGGTCCGGCTCACGCGCGAAAGCTGGGACAGCCTCGTATCGATACCGAAACCCTTTTTAACCAACATCTACATACTCGACGATATCCTGCACTGCGTTACGATGTTCGAGGTAGGCACATCGGAAGTATATTTCGCGGACTCGCTTGAAGGAAAATTCCGGCGTTTGAAAAAAGAAAAGTTTTTAAAAACCTGGGACCGTTTCGTCATATCCGTGAACCCCAAATAATAATGGCTCTTCCTTAAATCATGTGGGTAAAATGGGTTCATTTCAAGTTGAGAGTTCAGAGTGGAGAGTTTAGAACTAAAGGAATTTTTGACAATAAAGACAGTCTGTTCCGTCTTACAGGTATTATTTTATTTGTAAAGGCTCGCGAAGCGAGCGAAACCACAACTATCCACTATCCGTTCTCAACTCTTCACTGAAAAATTACCCGTACAAAACACGAAAGAGCAATAATAATTATGCCGGGAGGGCAAAATATGACAGATAAAATAAAAGAAGCCGTCAGAGAGCTTATGAGCGTTCCGGGTATCGGAAGGTCGATCGCCGGCGACTGCATCGAGCTTGGAATATACAAAGTGAAACAGCTGGCCGGAAGATCTCCCGAAGAACTTTACGAAAAACTCTGCTCGATAAAAGGTCAAAAGATCGATAGATGCATGCTTTACGTTTTCAGATGCGCCGTTTATTACGCTTCGAATAAAAAACATGATCAGGAAAAATTAAAATGGTGGAACTGGAAAGACGGAAAGAACCAATGAACGAAGCCGAACAAAACAGAAAAAATATTGCGGCTAACTATGAAGAGGCGGTTTGAAAGGAACGATAAGGCATAAAACCTGTTTTTATCTTCAATAAGGCGGAAGCATTCGTCTGACCACATGAAAGATCAGAACCGTTAAAAAGAATAAATTTCTAAAAAACACCAGAAAAATTGGCTTTTCAATGCATGGCGCATAACTTTGCCGCGCTGGTCCGCCAGCGGTCTCAATTACAATTCCGGCTTTTGACGCATCTTTTGAAACGGCCGCTGCGGCTTCCGACCCGATTTCCTTTACGTAACCGGACTTTTCTTTTGAAATGGATGATTCACGGGCGATATCCATAAGATCCACGGAACTTTTTTTCTCATCCATAACAGCCGTCGGGCGGCAAAAGCCCGCATCGGTTTCCATGCGTATTTTTTCGTCAAGAGCGAAGGCGAGTTCTTCCATGTATCTTATGGTGTAAGGCCAGCCGGCGATGTTATCGGTCCATTCCGCGGGAATACCTTCCCTGTGGACTCCCGCGCCGGTTATGGCGCCGAATATGGCGGCGGTCGTATCGGTGTCGCCGCCGCAGCCGATGATCTCCAGCACACCTGAACGAAAATCCCGCTGATTTTTAAGCCAGCAGTGCAGCACAGCCGGGGCCGTGTGATAGGCATACCCCGTAACTCCCGACCCGAGGCCTGTTCTCCGGGCGTATTCCGGCGTGCTTTCCCCGCTCTCCACGCTTTCCGAGAGATCTTTAACGATCTTTAAGAACGCGGCTTCTTCCGGCATCACAGCTTCCATTTTTTTATAAAATTCTTCCGCTGCGATAATTTGACCGCGGCCCGAAATATGCGCCGCGATAGCGACCGCGAGCGCGGCATTTTCAGCTTTTTTATCCGTATGGGTTATGCGCGTGGACGCTCTAACGAACTCCCTGAGCTTTTCTTCGTCATCGCCGAAACACACTCCGAGAATGGCGATACGCATCATGGGGCCGTTGCCGGCCGAAAAAACGCCGCTTTTATCAGGCGAATAACCGGCCAGAAGTTTAAGGCATGCCCGCAAGGACGCAAAACCGACCCCTAAGGGCATCGTAAAAAACCAGCGCTTCAACTGGCGGGCGAACTCTTTTGAGAACAGCGCGGCGTCAGGTCCCGAGCGTATAAGCGCTGACGCCGTCATCAGCGTATGCTCGGTGTCGTCGGATATCATACCGCGGCCGAAAAAAAACCGCTGGGACGAAATATCTTTATAAAGCTTTTTCAGTCTCGAAGGCGATAGATTCTCATACAAAAGACCCATCGAATCGCCTGCTGCCGTGCCGAGAATGCATCCCTCTATGGCGTTTTTTAAATTTTTCATGACTGCGCCCCCTGCAATATGTTATTGAAACGGATGTCAGCGCGGGAAGAAGCCGGTGTCCTTCGTTGCGGTTATCCTGAAAAAAGCCGGCCGGCAAAAAGTATAGGGCTTTTAAACCCCAATATATCAGATTTACGACTTAAAATCAATTTTAAATTGACGGCCGAACGGCATTATTTCATTATATTAAGGCTTTCTATTCACGGCAGGCAAAGCTGATTTTGAAATCCGGCGCGACAGGGAATAAATTCAATTATTAACAGTAGCATCAAATAGCTGACATTAATTACAATATACGCTTCAAGAAAAGCCCTGGTTTATCTCTGAAAAATATAAAATATAAAGCGCTCCCCCTGGCAACGGCAAAAATGGCGGGATGCAGCAAATTGAAACTATGCATAACTGCTTACAAAATAAATTCGTGCCCGCTTTTATAAAAAAATGAGCGGTTTTATACTTTTTAAGCTCAGAAAATTGACAAAGCATGGTTTATCTATTATAATTAATGTAACAAATTTTTTTCAGTGTATTTTTATATTTTTTTTATATATTAGTGGAGGAAAAATGAATAAAAAGGTTAGATTTTCAATCCTTTCAGCGCTGATAGCATCACTTGTGATATCGCTTTCCGGAGTTTCATACGCGCTTACGATAAGCTATGACGGCGACGGTGATACGCAAGTCATCGCGCCCGAAATAACGCCGCAGGCGATCGACGGAACTCACTATTTCGATAATTTCCAAAAGTACGCGGCCGGTTCCTATAAGAAATCGCCTTTGACCAGATCAGAGCTCCGTTCCCGCGGCCGGCTCGATATCAGTGACGCGATGCGCTTCGACGTGCAGGGGAACGCCGTAACATTCCAGACCAGAAATATCGCGGCCAACCAGAACGAAGAACTCGCCGCCACCTGCGTGCGCGTCGGAAAGAACTGCTATATCTACAAAGCCAATAACGTCGAACTCGAAGATTCGTATCTCGACAGACTCGTCAAAGAATTCGACGACAACATCTACGCCAGCAACACTTCCAATTTCGGCTCCGAATGGAAACCGGGCATCGACAACGATAACCATGTCACGCTTCTTCTTCTGGACATAAAAGACGGCATGGAAGGTAGCAACGCTTTCGTAGCGGGATATTTCTTCGCCGGCGACGAATATTCGAAAGCTCAGTATCCGAGCTCCAACGAACGCGAAATGATATACATGGACGTTGTACAGGGCGGTATCAAAGACGACAAAGGGTTCAGGCGCTTCTGCGGAACCATCGCGCATGAATTCCAGCACATGATCCACTGGCACAACGATCCGAAAGAGATAACCTGGGTCAATGAATCGATGTCCCAGTATGCTTCCTTCGTAAACGGTTACGGCCATCCCGGCCAGATAAACCCTTATTTTAAAATGCCCGACACCTCGCTTATAGCGTGGAGGTCCGACCGCGGCCTTCAAAACTACGGCGCCATATATATGTTCTCATATTACTTAATAAATACGACGGTAGCTCTCGCTACGGCGAACGACCGCAATAAACAGCTCGGGTTCACGCGCGCCCTTGTGGCGAACCCCGAACACGGCATCGCTGGTGTCTTATCGACGCTTAAAGCTTTCGGCATAACTAAAGGCTTCAACGAGATCTATCTCGACTGGCTCACCGCCAACGCCGTGAACAACAGAAATATCAGCAAACGCTTCGGCTACGACCAGAATCTTTCAAACTACCTCCCTTACAAAAGAAGCGTTCATGGAACTTTCCCGGTCACGAATATGACCGGAACGCTCGATTGCTACGGCGGCCTCTATATGGTATTCTCGGTAGATCCCGAATACCTTAAAGCGGCCAATCTCGGAGCCGACACTGCTATAGGCGGCATCGGAAGCGGCGGCTACGCTTTAAGGATATCGCTTTCAAGGACCGGCGAACTCGGCGGCAACCAGCTTATCGGAAGACTTTTAAAAGTCAAATGCGACAACACTTATAGCGGCGACGATTTCGTCATAGGCCCGGACAATAATTATTCCTTCACCGTTCCGGGCTTCCCGATGGAATATAAGACCCTGATATTTACTTTCGGCGCGGTCTCGGGCGAACAGCTCGCCGCTTCAAACCCGACCTATAATTACAGATACGATTTCGTGCCTATTTCGACTAACGTCAGATACATGGTTTCCGCCTATAACCAGCTCGTTTCAGACAATAAAATGCCTCAGCCGGCGAAAGAGAAACTCATGGCGCAGATGTCGGACGGAATAATGGCTTCGATATCGACTGATGAAGGCGCGGCTTCGTTCACTGATGAATTCGCGAAACTCGACGGAAGCCAGAAAGCTAATTACACCCAACTTCTAAACGATATCAAAAAGAAGGTCTCATTCGAGAGCGTTCAGTCGCAGAACCTTCAAAATAAGAACGTGACCCGTGTGATCGAGGTCCTTGAAAAAAACCGGAAATAAAGACTTTAATATTTATATCCCGGATTTATTTATAAACGCCCGGATATATAAGTAAGTATAGGTTTTTACAGTTTATTCATAAATTTCATCGCCACGCTCTGAACCCGTTCATCATTAGTAAATTTTTATTATCATATATTAAAATTCCGGAGGAAAAGCCTATGAAAAAGAAAGTTATATTTCCAGCCATACTTGCGGCCTTTGCAATATTCGCGTTTTCAGTTTTAGCTATGCCCGAGCCGTCATCCGCGTCGGATCAGGGAGTCAGCATCAGCGTCTCCGACGCCGAATATCTTAATATTCTCACGAATCAATACATAATTGATCATTCGCGCGCCATAACTTTAAAAGCTAAAATAAAAAAAGCGGCGCCCGATAAAACGGCCGAAGCCGCTCAGAGATACAACGAAGCCGGCGATAAAAGCCGGAAGTCGCTCGATAAGATATTGACCAGAATGGACGAACTCATAGGAACGCAAAAATATCAGGAAGTTTCAACTTACGTTTCAGGACTTAATGAAAACTATCCCGGAAAATATTCATATTTCAAGCCGGTTTTTGAAAAACTCGAAGAGAACATAAAATTCAAGATCACAAGCGCGCCTGAAAAAGAAACGGCGGCGACGCTTACATCGCTTTTAAATGAAGTGAACGGCCAGAAAAAACTTTTCTCAAATAAAAAGCCGGCGGCCGAAACAGAGGCCGGAGCGGCTTCGGCTCAAACTTCAAATTCAGGAACTGTTTCCGGAAACATTAATTCTTCCACTTCGACCGACCTTTCCGACGGCGGCCAGCAGGCCGGCGCGGGAACCCAGGCGCCCGCCGCCGATACGAAACCGGCGGACGCGAGCGGAAAAGATGAAGCGAAATCGGAAAAAGAATGGACCTTCATGGTCTATATGAACTCCGACAACGATCTCGAAAGCGCCGGCATCAAAGATCTCAACGAAATGGAGAATGTTGGTTCGACCTCGAAGGTAAATATCGTTGTACAGTGCGACCGTTCGCCCGAATACGACGAATCCAACGGCAACTGGATCGGCGCGCGCCGCTTCTACATGGAAAAGGACGCTGACTTTTCGGCGGTCAATTCCAAAATGATCCAAAACATAGGCGAAAGCGTTGACATGGGCGACCCAGCCGTTCTTTTAGACTTTCTTAAATGGGGCGTTAAAAACTATCCCGCTAAAAAATACGCTGTCATAATATGGAACCACGGTTCGGGCTGGAAATTCGCCAATTCGCGTTTTTCACCAGTGAAAGGCATTTCATACGACGAATCGTCAGGTAATCATCTCGATAATTTCAAACTCACCGCGGCGCTTGCCGAAGCGGTTAAATTCAACGGCGGGAAAAAATTCGAGATACTCACGATGGACGCCTGCCTCATGGCCATGCTCGAAGTGGCTTACCAGATCAAGGACACCGCTAAAATTTATGTCGCGTCGGAAGAAGTGGCGCCGGGCGACGGAATGCCTTACGATCTCATTCTGTCAAAGTTAGCCGAAAAGCCTTCGATGGACGAACGCGAACTTTCCCAGATAATGGTCGAGAACGACATCAGATCATATAAAGGCGGCTCGCAGGGGTGGGCTAACTGCACTTTCTCGGCTTTCGATCTATCAAATATCGATAAACTCGCCGAAAAGGTCGACGCGCTTTCAAAAGCCCTTATCGAAAATTTCGACAGATTCAGCTACGCGATACTTTTATCAAGGCTTAAGGTCCTTAAATATTCGGACGCGGATTACGCGGACCTCTATAACTTCTGTCAGCTTATCCAGAACTATTCCAAGGACGCCGCAATTTCAAAACTCTGCGACGAGATCATGGATATGATCGGAAGGCCTGACTCAAAGGGCGACTTTTTCGAATCCTTCAACACCCCTGTCGTAATAACTTCGGAAAAAGCCGGAAAAGTAAAATGGACGATCAATGAAAAAATGCTGCCGCCCGGTGAATATATACCGCAGGGCTCCAAAATATCGAAAGATAAAAGCTTCATCGAAACGCCTCTCGCCGCAGACGGCAAGGGTGGTTTCAAAGCCGTCATAGGCCCCTTCAACGGAAGCGTCCAGGTCAACCAGTTAAATTACACCATATTTTATTCCGATAACTCGGCCGGCACGGAAAAGACGATCTCCTCCTCCAATTTTTTCTTCACTAAACCGGTCAACACGAACGGCCAGATGCCGGTCATAATCGCTGAAGGCCATTCACAGGCGCTTTCAGCTTCGCGCGGGATCTCGATATATCTCACGCCTTTCGAAGATTATCTTTTAGGCTATAAAAACCTCGATTTCTCGAAGAAATATGCGTGGTCCTCCTTCATATCATATAAACCGGTTTTCAAGACGACCGCCCGCGTGCTTCTCGTTCCGGATACCGGATATGTATCGTCGGACCTTGTATATTCGAAGTTTTACAATATAGCCCTCAACCAGTCGAAGATCAATTACGATCTTTATCTCCCGGCTATTTACGGCGAACTCGAGGAAGAGATCTTAAATCGCTATAAGGACGGCGCCGTTATCTGGTTCACCTCAAAGAACGCCAACTGCGTTTCTAAATACGAAGAATCAAACCTCGCGCGTTTCGTCGAGAGCGGCGGCAAACTCTTCATAAACGGCCAGAACATCGAACAGCACCATGGCCTTTCAAAATTCTTCACCGAAACTCTCGGCGCTTTATATGTGGAAGACACGACCTCAAAAAAAATAAACGCCGCATGGGATAAATTCAAGGTTCCCGCTTTTGATATAGGCGGCGAAGAAGGCGCCAACAACGTCGCGGATCCTTCTGTGTTCAATCTCGCGTCAGATAAAGCTTCTAAAATTTTCACTTACGAGGACGGTAAATCTATCGCCGGAATCAAAAACGGAAACGTTATCTACCTCGGCTTCAGCTTCGAAAGCATCGCCTCAGGCGAAACCCGCGCAAGCCTTATGAAAACGATCATCGACGAACTCATGCCGGAAGGCTCGAAAGTCAACCTTATAGATAAATATTAGACATCATTAAATTCACTAAAAGTAGAACATACAAATGAGAGAACAGAGAATAAAGAATAGCGAATAGTTGTGGATGCGCCTCCGGCGCTCAATTTTAAAAATGCTTGCTAAACGAGGTTATCGTTAATACCGGGAATGGCCGTAAGGCGATCACCCCGCCCGAAATTGTCTGCCCGACCTGCACGGAGGCAGTAGTGTCGCTGAAGCCGTTGGACGACGCGCCTGAGGCGCAAGTGTCGCTGAAGCCATGGATGGCGAGAAGCGACGGGCGAGAAGCGACGAAGGCAGACACATTAACTCTTCTCTTTTCACTATTAACTAAATAAAAAGGCCATCCCTTATCTGGATGGCCTTTTTATTTTTATATCTTTTAGCTATTTTGAATTATTCTTCGTCTTTGCTGAAGTATCTTTTCTTTATTGATTGTCCGAGTTTTTCAAACATATGATAGGCGACCGGAACTACCAGCAGCGTCAGCAGGAGGCACAGGAACTGTCCGCCGATGATGACCTTCGCCATTGAAGCGCGGGACGCGGCGCCCGGGCCGCGTCCGAGAGCTATCGGAAGCATGCCGGCGATGAGAGTGAGGGTGGTCATAAGTATCGGACGAACCCTTGTGACGTTCGCTTTTACTATAGCTTCAACTATTTCCATTCCCTGTGCGCGAAGGGTATTAGTATAATCGATCTGAAGTATGGCGTTCTTCTTGACTATGCCGAAGAGCATGAACAGGCCGAGTATACTGAATACATTGAGCGTTTCCCCGGTTATGAGAAGCGAAATTATCGCGAAGGGAAGCGAGAGGGGAAGAGTTAGAAGTATCGTCACCGGATGCAGAAAGCTTTCAAACTGGGAAGCGAGAACTATATACATCAGGATAAAACTCAGAACGAACGCCATGATGAAATTGATCATCGTTTCAGCGAATATCTTCGCCTGGCCGAGAGCGTTAAGCCGGTATCCCATAGGCAATTTCAGTTCTTCATATACCTTTTTGATGTCAGCCATAGCTTCATTCAAAGGTTTGACCTTGTCGTCAAGGTCGGCGCTGATACCGATCTGGCGTTCCCGGTTTATTCTCTCGATCCGGGCCGGTCCCGTACTGGAATCTATCTTTATAAAATTGGTTATAGGAATGAGTTTTCCCGCCCTGTTCTGAAGCTTGATGTCCTTTATCAGTTCGGGGATATTGCGGTCTTTTTCCCTGAGCCTTAAAATTATATCGTATTGTTCGTCGCCTTCCTTGAAACGCGAAACTTTTTCTCCGCCGATAAGCGTTTTCATCGCGGTTGAAAGATCGGATATCTGAAACCCCATTTCCGCCATCTTCTGGCGGTCGATTGATATGCGAAATTCAGGTTTGGTATTATCGGCGGTGGTATCCGGATCGACAAAACCCTTGATCTTTTTAAGCTCTTCGACCACCTTATCGGTGGCGCTGCTGAGCACGTCAAGTTCCGGCCCGGAAATGCTGACGCTTAACTTGGCGTTCCTTCCGCCGCCGCCCATGCCTCCGGGGCCGCCGGCTATCTGAACGCCGACACGGATCTCCTTATAATCCGCCAACAATTTGCGGACCTTTTGCATAATGTCGGTCATCGGATATTTTCTCTTGCTTATATCTTCGACCACTACAAGTATCTCGCCCTTTGAGACGGTTCCGGAATCGGAAGATCCGATATTCGTAAGAAGCGATTCTACGCCCTGGAGCTTCCTGATCTTTTCCTCTACTTCAAGAAAAAGTTTGTCGACCCTTGAAAGACTCCACTCGGCGGGGGTCGTGAGATTTACCTGGAATTCAGATGTGTCATCCTGCGGCATAAAATCCTTTCCGATATAATTTATAAGAGGGTAAATGAGATAAAGCGTAAAAAGGGTGCATAATATGATGATAGCCTTATTGTCGAGGGACCATCTGACAAGCCAGCCATAGCCTTTTTTTATAATCCGGTTGATCCAGAGTTCGTCGGATTCGTCGCCTTCGAGTTTTTCGCCCTTTTTAAAAAGCACCGAGCAAAGCATCGGAGTCGCCGTGAACGCGATGAGAAGCGAAACGCCTATGGCAAAGGCGACCGTCAGGCCGTAACTTTGAAAAAAGCGGCCTATCATTCCGGACATGAACGCGACCGGCAGGAATATGACCATAAGAGAAAGCGTCGTGGCCATGACCGCCAGCGCGATCTCAGACGTGCCTTCGATCGCGGCCTGCGCCGGAGAAAGATGCTTTTCATGCATGATCCTGAATATGTTTTCAAGAACGACGATGGCGTCGTCGATGACTATACCGACCGCGAGCGCCAATCCAAGAAGGGTCATATTGTTCAAAGTAAAACCCATATAAAGCATTATGGTGAATGTCGCAATAATGGATGTAGGAATGGCTACAGCGGCGATCAATGTGGCCCTCAGATTTCCCATGAAGATCAAAACGACCAGAGATGCGAGAAGGCCGCCGAGGATAAGATGAGTTTCGACCTCTTCGATCGATCCTCTTATGAAGCGCGACTGGTCGCCTACGATGTCGAGCTTGATATCGGCCGGAAGAGACTTCTGGATCACTTTTACTTTTTCCAGTACGGCGTCCACGACCTTCACGGTATTAGTTCCCGATTGTTTTTTTATTACGAGCGAAACGCAGGACCTTCCGTCAAGGCGCGAAAGCGACCTGGGTTCTTCTTCTGAATTTTCGGCGTATCCTATGTCGGAGATCCTGATAGGCCTGTTTTTTACCCAGGCTATGATCATCGAATTGAAATCGGCCATTCCCGTTACTCTTCCAAGTGCCCTGAGACCGTATTCGACCGTCTTTTGCGTTATGCGGCCGAGCGGCACTTCCATATTCTGCGCGATGATGGCGCTTTTAACGGCACCTATGGCCAGATTGAACTGTTCAAGCTTATTCTTGTCGATAACGACGTTTATCACGCGGCCGCGGCCGCCGCTGATACTAACGTCGCCGACGCCGTTTATCGTGTCGAGGGATTCTTTTATCTGCTTACGCGAGATCTCGGTAAGTTCCAGCATATTGCGCTGACCTGAAACGACGATGGTTATAACGGGCCTGGCCGACGGATCCATTCGCGATACGGTCGGCGGATCGGTTCCATACGGAAGTTGCTTCAATATGGCTGACACCTTGTCCCGGACCTCTTGAGCGCCCACATCGCCGCTCTTTTCAAGCACAAAAGTAACCATGACCATCGAAGAACCTTCAGTCGATGTCGAGCGAAGCTCGTCTATACCCGAAACGGTATTCACCGCCTCCTCGATCTTTTTAGTTATTTCGGTCTCGACCTCTTCCGGGCTCGCGCCGGGAAGGCTGGTCCTTATAGCGACCATGGGCATGTCGACATTCGGCATCAGGTCCACGCCGAGCCTTAAGAAAGAAAACACTCCCAGCACGATGAGCAGGACCATTAGCATTGTCGTAAAAACTGGCCTTTTAACGCATATTTCGGCTACTGACATATATTTATCACTCGCTTATTTCTTTTTTTGATTCTTACGCCGCGGTTGACCGGTTTTACCAATTATTTCTGAGCCGTTTCAGGTTTTTTCACCGCGACGCCGTCATATAACTTCGACACGTTTGAAACGGCGATCATTTCATCGCCGGAAAGGCCGCTTTTGATCTCAATTTTATCGACATAGCGACGGCCTATCTTTATCTTCTTCTCATAGGCCTTATCGTCTTTTATCGCGAAGACCTTCTCTACTCCGGCGAAAATATAAAGCGCTTCGGTCGGGATCAAAATTCCTTTCGGGTTCACATTGAGTAATATCTTAGATTCGGCGAAATATCCGGGTTTTAAAATATTATTCGGATTTTCAACCGATATCTCGACATCCACCGAATGATTTTCAGGGGTAGATGACGGACTCACCCTGATTATCCTGCCGCCGAACGTTCCATTCGCGGCGTCCACGGCAACGTCAACCGTCTTTCCGATCGATATTTCGGAAATATAGTTTTCGGGAATACCGCCTATAAATTTGATCGGGTTGATCTTTATGATAGAGTACAGGGGCGTACCGACGCGAACATATTCGCCGGCCGAAACGAGCCTTTTTTGAACGAATCCGGAATAAGGCGCTATGACCTTTGTGTCGTCGAGCTTCTTTTTAGCCAGATCCAGCGCCGCGTTCTTGGCCTGAAGCGTCAAAATAAGCGTTTTGGCGTCCTCGCGCGCGAACTGAAGATCCGCTTCCGCCGCTTTAAGTTTGCTTTCCGTATCGTCCTGAAGCTGTTTCGAAGTAAGGTCGTTCTTTCTAAGTTCCGTTACCCGCCACAGGCTCGAACGAACGTTCTCGTAATTAGCGCGGGCTTTTTTAACGGAGCTTATGTTTTCAATATTGACATTACTAACGTTCACGGAAGAGGTATCGACGGAAAGTTTTGTTAGCGTCTGCATATAATCGAAATTCGCCTGTCTGTATTTTATCTCATATTCGACGTCCTTTATTTTGACCAGCATCTCGCCTTTGGTGAGGGTATCGCCCATCTCTTTTCCCGTAAATTCGACGACACCGTCCACCTCTGAACTTATCGTCGTTTCGAGTTCGGAAAAAAGACGGCCGTTGACATCGATTATCGTTTCAACCGTATCGATCAACAAAGGAATAGTTTTTACGACTATAGATTCAGCTTCGCCCGCTTTTCTGCTTTTGCCGGCCGACGCTTTTTTCTTCTCGGCGTCCTTCAAAAAACTCAATATTACCAGAGCGATAACGATAAAAACCCCCAGAACGATGAACTTTTTAAGATTTTTTAACAATTGGGCATCTTTCCTTTCATAAAATATTTATATTAAATGATTTTAAAACCGGGATTATATTAAGCGGATCATTCAAATCGGCCATGATCTGAATAACCTTGATAAAGAGTCTTTTAACGCGGAATCTTTCGATAATGCGGCGCATCGCCGAACGCGCCGGAAAAATCAATGAACAATCGTTCATTTTTTATTATACACTTTTTGCTTTAGAATGTCAATTAAATATTACGGTTACGAATCTTTATAATGAAAACTCACTCCGTATGGCCGGGGGCCTGAAACAAGCCGATGACAGGCCTGTGTCAGGCGCAGGCAGGCTCACATTCAGCATCAGCCGTTTTATCTATATTTGAAGAGCGAAGATCGAATCCAGGTCTTCTTCGCTCAAAAAACCTGCGGCTCCTCCGTTTTCTCCGATCTTATAGGCCGCGAAAACCATGGCCTTTTTGATCGAAGTTAAAGCGTCACCCGTCGCGGCGTAAAAATGTATGAAGGCTGAAAACAGCGAGTCGCCGGCGCCTATAGTATTTACTACCGGCCTTATATCGTAAGAAGGTATGATCTCAATATAATTTTCGGACCGTACCGCGACAAGAGCGCCGTGTGAACCAAGCCCGATAACGACGATCTCATTTTTAAAGCGCTCCATAACCATTTCGGCCCATTTTTCGGGCTCGCAGGGCAGAAGTTCATCGCTCATGAATAAAATATCGGCGCTTTCCATAAAATCACGGTTGTAATCATCGTCCAGGCTCGAGATAGCGTGAACGTCGGTCGCGATAAGTTTTTTCATTTTTTTAGCAGCCGGAAGAAACAGCCGTGAAAAATTAATGTTACAAAGCGCCATCATATCGCATTTTTCGGCGGCCGCTTTAAACCTTGCGAAAGGGTATTGCGTCTGTTGTATGTTTTTAAGATCGACGTGGATCTGACGCCTGCCGCCGTTCTCAAAAATAATTACCGATTGCGGAGTATGTTCGAGGATCTTGATTACATTTTCACGGACGATGCCAGCCGCGTCAAGATCATGAGATATTATACGGCCGCAGTCGTCATCGCCGGTCATGGAAAGCAGGCTTACTTCATCGCCAAGTTTTTTAAGCGCTTTCGCGACATTATAACCGACGCCTGAAATAGTTCCGTTAACTCCGAAGAAGGGATAAGTAACGGGAAAATATTCAAGCGGGAATCGATCGATCTTAAGGGTCGTTTCAAAATTTATGAGGCCCGAAACAAGAATATTTGACATTTATATTCTCCATGACAATAAAAATCCTTTTACCCGGTTACTACATTATACTAAAAATTTAACAAATAATAAATTATTCGCTTTAATTTTTTTTGTTTTTGTGTTAAATTGTATCTCAACAGGAATAAACCGGGTATGAATATATAAATAAATATAAAATTAGGGGCGGTAAATATTATGATCAAAAATAGCGGCTCGTCGTTTAATTTCAGGCGCGTTCTTTTCGTCGTCTCTTTGTTATCGGTTCTTTTAACCGCTTCGAATATCTTCGCGGCCGGCAATATCATTAAAAAAACGGATAACGCCGTCGACAAGCGCGAAATTTTAATTAAGCTGCTTCACACAAACGATATGCACTCCAACCTCAACGGCTTCGTGACCCCCGCGCCAACCGGCGGAACGGAAGAGGTCGCTGGAATTTCAAGGATAGCTTCATTCTTTAAAAACGCCCGCCAGAAAGAACCAAACACGATATGCCTGTCAGCAGGCGATTCATTTCAGGGGACCTTATTCTTCAATTTCTTCAAGGGCGCGGCCGAGATAGCAACCATGAATTCGTCCGGATACGATATAATGTGCCCCGGAAATCACGAATTCGACGAAGGTTCCGAATGGTTCTTCAAGGTTATGAAACCCGCCGCTTTTGATCTGATAAACTGCAATCTCGAATTCGACCCCGCGCTCCATCCCGAAGCGGCGTCGAAAATATCGCCTTATGTGATAAAAGAGATCGACAGAGTTAAAATAGCTTTTACGGCGACGATAGCGAAAGACCTTGAAAACCTCGTCGGGCCGAAAGCATTGAAGGGCGTTAAAGTCCTGGATCCGGCCGAAGCGCTCGAAAAATTGATCCCCGAATTAAGAAAGAAAGCCGATATCGTGATACTTATGTCGCATAACGGTTACGACGCGGATACAAAGTTAGCCGCAAGCGTATCCGGCATCGACGCGATAATCGGCGGCCACTCTCACACCAAACTTGAAAAAGCCGTGATAGTAAATAATCCCGAATCCAAACCGGTCATTATATGTCAGGCGGGCGAAAAAGGCGAATTCATAGGTGAATTGAACCTCGGTTTCTGCTTCGCGACGCGAACCCTGCGCCTGATCGATTGCAAACTCGACAGAATGGATTCGACCGTGGTCAAAGACGCCGATACGCAAAAAATAGTCGACAGATACGGCGCCGAGATCTCACAGCAGGTAATGATCGTCATCGGAAACGCCGTTAAAACGCTCGTCGGCGAGCGCGCGAATGTGCGGGGCGAAGAGACGAATCTCGGCGACTTTTTAGCGGACATGATCCTGAAACATTCAAAAGCCGACATGGCCGTCATCAACGGCGGAAGCATCAGGGCCAGCATTTTAAAAGGCGACATAAAGATCGCCGACTGCATAAACTCATTCCCCTTCAATCAGGGCATGACCGTTCTCAAAATAAAAGGCAAACACATAAAAAGCGCGTTCGACTACGTCGCGAAGATGTCGGCCGGAAAAATTCACGCCAATTACAAAAATGAAAGACAGATGCGCACGGTCGTATACGCCGACGGCCGCTTCGCCGAAATAATGGAGCCGGCCGAAACCCATAACAATAAGATCCTCGCCGGCAAGTTCGGAGGCTTCCTCCAGGTGTCGAAGGGCATGCGCGTGATCTTTAAAAATGGAACGGTCGAAGAACTTTCGCTTAACGGCGCCGCTTTGGAAGACGAAAAGATCTATACTTTCGCGACATCCGATTTTACCGCCGGCGGCGGAGACGGATTCGCGATGTTCAATGAAGCCGAAGAAAAACTTACGAGCGGAAATCTGACCGAACTCTTCGTTGAAGTCGTCAGATCCATGAAGATCATCGATGTCGACGTCGAGGGCAGGATAAAAAATTAATTAATGGATATCAACGAATTATACGGCCTCATTTTCAAAAACAGCATGAGCGAGCTCGATACATGGCTCGTCTACCGCGAAGACCGTTACGAGACCGTCATGGGCGACGGCTTCTTCATCTATCTGGACCGCGCTTTTCTAACGCGTGAGGACGCCGAAAAATTCGCGAGATCCGAACGCGATAAGAGCGCCGGGAACAGCAAAGAATACGGATGTCATTATTATCTTTACCACGCGCTTCTTTTTCTGGAGCCGCGAAATTACGATCCGCAAGTCCAATACTCCGAATTCATAGCGGCGTTCGATGACGCATACCGCAAGGACGAGATAGCGCCCTCAATTGATAACATCGCAGGCGCTATCATAAGATCATAACGGCTCTTTCGTGTTTTGTACGGGTGAATCGTATCATTGGATAGAGAACAGAGAACAGTTAATGACCTGCGTGCTCTGCACGCTTTTACCTATAAAGCAAAGATTTTAAGTATAAAAACTTTTAAAATTGTCCCGAAATCCTCAACTATTCACTATTCTTTATTCTCTTTACTCTTGAAACAGTCCCCTCACAATTTAAGAAGTAAGCAGCCTACGGCCTTCCCGCGAATTCTATCAAAAGTCCGTCGGGATCCGCGCATGTGAACATATGAAATTGCGGGGCCATTTCCATATATTCTCCGATCATCGTAACGCCGTGTTTTTCAAGTGCCTCGTACGCGGCGCGAACTCCTTCTTCCGGCTGGAAGCACATGCATACCGATGGCGCATCATTATCGCGAGCCGCCTTCTTTTTTCCTCCTTCGAGATATATCGTCAGCTGGCCGTCAGCCGCGTCAAGCAGGACTCCCGGACCCATGTCGCGTGACTTTGCCATGCCGAGGACATTCGTGTAAAAATCAAATGATCTTTCGAAGTCGGACGCGTATATCGCGAAAACATTGAAATCCCTTAACTTAACGATCGATCTTTTAAACGCGCCTTCTTTGTCTATTATGCTTTTTATTTTTTCCGGCATTCTGAAAATCCCGCTTCTGTCGGCGGAAAAATCCACGGCCGCTATAACTGATGCGGTTTCTATCCGGCCATAGACATGCGGAAAGAGCCTTGTTCCGCCCTCCAGATTTTCATACTTCACATGAGAACCGGCTTTACCGGGGTCAATTAACAATAAAACCAGGCCGGTTTGAGTTTTAAAATTATAATTGGCCACGCTTAAAACCTGGTCCGGAGCGGAACAATGAATGAATTTTTCGGTTTCGAGCGTTTCACATGCGTAGAACCCTGTTTTCAATGCTTCTTCCCAGGCGGTCTTCTTCGTTATGTGCAGAATATAATTCATTTCATAAGCTCCTTTGCGTTTTTTGTGCTGAATTTATTTTAACATACCGCTTTATTTAAATCAAGCCGCCGGGCGCAAGGCGTCAGGCCGTGTTATTTTGTATCGTGCGCCATACTCGATACGGAACTTAAAACTCAGGAATAAATTGACATAATTTTTCATATCTGCTACAATTAAATCACGAAAAAATAGCGGCGCGTCGTAAGTATTATGCCGCGCTTCGCATTATGATTTTTTCGCTGGTTCGTGAAACCGGGTTCAATCCCCAAAACTCCTTTATAGCGCGCCGCGCCTTACGGCAGAATGAAACGGGCCCTGCGGGGCTTTGGGCCCTCCGCCCGCAGATTTCGGCGCACTGTAAAGGATCAAAACAAGGAGTGACGTGTATGCCTGGCCCTCTTTTAATTTTGCTAGCCGCCTTTTTGATCTATTTATACGCTTTTGAATCCCGAACGATCTATCAATACGAAAAAGGCCTGCGATTTTCCAGGGGAAAATTGCATTCGGTCCTGGAGCCGGGAAAATACACTTTTTATAAATTCACGAATTCCGTCGTGACGATCGACATGCGAAAGAGGGTCATCAGCGTCCCGGGCCAGGAGATATTAACCTCGGACAATATATGCCTTAAATTAACCATAAGCGCAGTTTTTGAGGTTGCCGACCCCTCGGCCGCGGTCACCTCGGTTGAAAATTATCATGATTATCTTTACTCTCTGCTGCATATGAATATCCGTTGCATAACCGGAGCGCAGACGGCCGATGAATTGCTTTCCAAAAGAAGCGAGATCGCCGGACGCCTTCTTGAAATGACGAAACCGCAGTCTCTTGAGGCCGGCGTGCGACTTATCGATTCTCAGGTGCGCGACATAGTTTTTCCGGGCGAACTTAAAAGCGTTTTCGCGAAAGTGGTGGCGGCCCGAAAAGACGGCGAAGCGCTCATCGAACGCGCGCGCGGCGAATCGGCGGCACTCAGAAATCTCGCCAATTCGGCTAAACTTCTGGACGAAAACCCGAATCTTATGCAGCTGCGCCTGATACAGGCCCTGGGTCAGACCTCCGGCCACACGGTAGTTCTGGGCAGCATGACGGTCCCGTATATCGCTTCTGCCCCGAAAAGTTCCGCCGGCAGTGAAAAATAGCCGGCGATCTCCGCCGTTTGTAACAGCCTCGGCATTGCATATTTTTAAAAAACCGATGGAACGGCGCATGCCGCGGCTGCATAAATAAATCGAAGCTAATAATTAAAAGTTCAAACAAATAAAAATAAAATCCGGGAGGAATTCCATGAAATCGTTCAAGATCTTTTCAATCGCGGCGGTCCTTTCGTTATTCCTGCTTTGCGCCAATACCGCGCAGGCGTTCGATACCGTTTATTACAAGGATTCGAAGGTCGGCATATTCAAGATAACTCTCGACCGGGCGGACCTTAAAGATCATCCGATAAAATCGATAGTGCCGGTGTACGATCCGGCCGTTCTTTCAGAGGTCTATACCTTCGATTCACGATCGGAAAAGCGCGACTTCGTTGAAATGGGGTCGGATGAAAGTTCGAAGGATGAACTCCGGAAAAAAGCTCAGGCGATCGACGAGAAAAAATATGACCTGGAGCGCGAAAAAAGTAAATTATTCGAAGAGAACGGTTTTTTTGAAAAATATTTGCAGCGCGTTAAAAGCGGCGAAATGAAAGCATCAGCAGAAGATATTAAAGATATCGAAAAAAAGATCGAAGCTAACCAAAAAAAGATGAAAGAACTGGAAGATAAGATAGAGCCGATGAGAACCGAATCGAATAAAATATATAACGAGGTATATTCTTATGACAGGCATAATCTCAGCAAAGAAGAGCTTAATAAAGACGTAAAATTTTACGTCATCGGCAGATTTTTCAGGCCGGGGCCCGCGTCTTTGAACCTGGTCAACTCGGAAACCGGAGAGACGGTGGAAGTTTTAGCGCTCACGCTCATCGACCGCGAAGAAAAAAATGATAAAAAGATCCTGAAACAGTGGTTCGACATCCAGAAAAACTATTATAAAAAACTCAAAAGCGGAAGCGCCGCCGGCGTTTTTAACTATATCGCCGGGCAGTCCGAAAGGCGTTTCAGCCAGTCGACCGCAGAAACTAAAATTTCCGGACAGGCTGACGGCAATAATTCCGGCGGCAGGCCCGATCTTTATTCCATAGCCAGCGGAATGCTCGCTATCCAGGAAGCGCTCCAGCTGGACCGAATGACCGGCGGAACGGCCCGCGAAGACTATAAGATCGTTAAAATGGACACGCTTTCAGGCCCGGCAATAAAATCACACCCTTTCGAACTGATGCTCGCGGGTAAAAAACCGAAAACTTATCCAATAGACGCCCTGGTTCCGGCCGATTTTTACTATCTGCATTTTTCAAATATCCGCGATCAGATAGACCTTTCAGAACTCATGGATAAATGGGGAACGAATTTTCTGCACCTCATGCAGGTCTCATCGACGGACAGTCAGATGAAGGAAAAATATCTCGACCAGCTCTGTCTGAAGGTGTCCGAACTGACCAAACTTTTCGGAGACAAGGTTATCGACGATATGGCGTTATGCGGCAGTGACCCGTTCCTCGAGGACGGCACGGACCTTTCGGTTATATTTTCCATAAAGAACAAGATCGTTTTCGACCTTAACGTGTCAAGGTATTTCGCGGAAGCTAAAACGACTCATAAAGAGCTCAGGGACGAGGTCATCGAAGCGAAAAAGATCAGGGTCAGAGCCGTTTATACCCCCGACGGAACGGTTTCCTCCTACTCCTGCTATATCAACGATTTCATGGTCTATTCAAATTCAAAAGCCGCCATATTAAAGATAATAGACACTTTCGAAAATCCAAGAAGATCAATGGCGGCCGCCGACGATTTCCTGTACATGAGGACGGTTTATGAAACGGGCGCCGAAAACGAAAGCGCGTTCTTATATCTTTCAGACAGCCATATCAGAAAACTCGTCGGCCCAGAATGGAAGATCGAACGCCAGCGCCGATTGAACTGCACGGTAAGCCTTCGCATAATAAATAACGCGGTAACGCTTTATTACATGGATAAAAAAACGGACAGGCCGACCCTTGCGAACCTCATTTCAGGCGGATATCTCGAACCCGATTATATTTTCTGTCCCGACGGCGGCGAATATTTTATCGACGCCGCATCGAACGAACCTTGCTGTTCAAAACACAGAAGACTGCGCTTCGTAACGCCCATAATTGAAATGATACCCGAATACGCCTCGAAAACCGAATCAGACCAGTTCAGGCGATTCGTGACCGAATATAACAACTACTGGACGAAATTTTTCGATCCCGTCGGTATCCGCATTAAAAACGGCCCGAAAGCGATATCGCTTGAAACCTGCATCCTGCCGCTCGTCGAGAACTCTTTCTACAATGCCCTTTCAGCATCATCCGGCGGCGCGGGCGCCAAATTTTACGCTCCGGAGGTCCCCGGCACCATCTTATCGATCCGGGCCAAGATCAACATGAAAGATCAACAGAATATGAGATTTTTCAGTGAAATGCTTTCAGCCACTTCATTCACCACCGACCGGTTCATGAAATTCATGGGCGATAATATAAGTTTCAATCTCTTAGACAGCGATATAAGATTCACGCTCGACCCTTTTATGTCGCGTATGGTGTTATTCTCGCCGCGCGATTCCTGGGTAGTATTCGCATCTTTTCTTCTTTCGGCCCTTAATCACCCGGTTTATGTCATGTTCGACGTTACCGACATGAAGGAGACCGAGACTTTTCTGACCGAACTTTTCAGATATATTGAAGAAGAGAACTCAAACCGGTTCAGGGGGGTTATCAGCACTGATTTTTGCGTTTACAAAGTGCGCCCTGTCGAAAACGGGCCTGCCATTTATTCGATTAATTACAAGCTCTTTTTGATCGGCCTTAATTTCCACGTAATGGTACATAACAATAAACTCATAATTACAACTAAAAGAAGCGTCCTGACGGATATTCTGAAAAGCGCTTCAACTTCCGGCGATACGGATGAAGCAAATTTCGAGCTGGAAATTAATTCAGCTAATTTCGAACAGATATCCAAAACTTATAATATCATCTGGGCTGAAAAAATGCGTGACGCCTGTTACTCGAACCTCTGGCCGATCTACGCTCTCAATAAATTCAGAAATATCCCGATCGAAAAAATAAAGGGATCGTCGCTTGCGATCAACGGATATTTCCCTTATTGCCCGGCCGGCGGCGATTATGTGTACGATAAGTCGAAAGATCTTATCTCATGCACGCTGCACGGAAACGTTCACGACCAGAAACAGCCGCTTGAGCTCGACGAAAAAAGCGAACTGGTCAAATTTTTCAGAAGCATTAAAAAGATCAAAACGGCGCTTCAGTTCACGGTCCACGGCATCATGACAAGGGTTATCATCGACAGGGAGTGACCATGCAATAGTATGCATAAAAAAATCCCGCCCGGCTGATCCGAAACCATACGGCTTTGAAGCAACGCTAAAAAAATATAAACACAAAAAAATAAATCCGCAAAGATCATAAGGTCTCTGCGGATTTATCATTTAAACCGGATAGGCGCTTATATGAACATCATGCGGGCTTAATAAAAACGGCAGATGCCGGTATTAGCGACATCTGCCGTGAAAGAGAAAAATTTTTTCAGATTTATTAACGTATTATTTATTATTAAAGGGCGGTCTGGGCTTTTCGCCGTCAGGTCTCTGCTGCATTCCTGGAGGCAAATTGGGCCTTCCGCCGTTAGGATCGAACGAAGGGCGATCCGGCAGTTTTACGGTTTCGGGCTGATTTATCGTCGCGGGCGGCTTGATAGTTTCTGGAACGTTTACGTTTATCTGCGGCTTCTGAATATCAGGCCTTACTACCTGAGTGTTCTCATTATTCGTGTTCTGCTGAGGCCTTAAATTCTGCTGGTTAGTTCCGTTATTTATTTCAGGCCTGTTCTGAACCGGCGGAAAGGTCGGACGGTCGTTATCGTAAACGGACTTTTCGTTATTATTAACGGTTGGTTTGTCAAACGACGGTTTTTCAAAATTCGGACGGTCCGGCGCCGGGCGGTCGAACGATGGGCGGTCAAATGAAGGCTTCGTATTTATATTAACTTCAGACGATTGCGGCTGAGGCCTTAAATTTTGCTGGTTAGTTCCGTTATTTATTTCAGGCCTGTTCTGGACCGGCGGAAAGGTCGGACGGTCGTTATTGTAAACGGGCTTTTCGATATTATTAACGGTTGGTTTGTCAAACGACGGTTTTTCAAAATTCGGACGGTCCGGCGCCGGGCGGTCGAACGATGGGCGGTCAAATGAAGGCTTCGTATTTACGTTAACTTCAGACGACTGCGGCTGAAAACCGGGCCTTCCGTTTTCAGGTCTTTGAACCGGCGGAAAGCCGGGCCTGTCATTTCCGTAAACCGGCTTATCAAAAGACGGTTTCTCGGAGGCGGGTCCGTCAAATGCCGGCCGCTCGTTTCCTTCCATTGAATTTGGAGGGAACTCAGGACGGTCGAATTTCGGCCTTTCAAAGCCGGGACGATCGAAACCCGGACGATCAAGGCCCGGCCGGTTATTCAAGCCGGCTTCCCCCGTCGAAGGCTGGAAATCAGGACGATCGAAAGAAGGTTTTTCGAATTTAGGTCTTTCAAATTTAGGCCTTGGTTCAAAAGTGTTCTCGGCCGAATTGGGCGGAAAATCGGGACGGTCGAATTTCG
>CAZKCG010000014.1:26600-26664 GCA_964551445.1 uncultured bacterium
CCGAATTGGGCGGAAAATCGGGACGGTCGAATTTCGGTCTTTCAAAGCCGGGACGGTTGAACGG
>CAZKCG010000014.1:26764-102688 GCA_964551445.1 uncultured bacterium
GGGTCTGCCGTCTATCGCAGCTTCGGAGGTCGGGCCGTCGAATGGAGGTCTGCCGAATTTTGGCCGCGGTTCAAAAGTGTTCTCGGCCGAATTAGGCGGGAAGTCGGGACGGTCGAATTTCGGTCTTTCAAAGCCGGGACGGTTGAACGGGGGTCTGCCGTCTATCGCAGCTTCGGAGGTCGGGCCGTCGAATGGAGGTCTGCCGTCTATCATTATTTCAGGTGAATCAGCGGGGAAATTCGGGTTTGTAAAAATACTTTTATCGGAAGGCCTGTCCATCGGCCTGTCTTTTATTTCAGGCGTTGACCCGTCGGCGGCGAACGCGGCGCCTGTAAAAAGCAAAGATAAGACAAAAACAATTATAAAGAAAAGTAACGGGAACTTTTGGACATTTTCAGTTCTTGAGATCTCGAGCATAAAACTCCCCCTTTTAATTTTTCAATAGAACGACCGGTTGACATAAAATATAATATCTTAAAATAGTTATTTGTCCACATCTTCTTTTTCGATGCGTTTTATAACCTCGTTGGTAAGTTCGCGGTGTTTTTCATAATGTTGCATATACTTACTGGTATCGCCTTTAATATAATAGCAAAGTCCGAGTTTTTTATGGCCTTCAGCCATTACTTCATCATTTTGTGAATTTCGGTTCATGATATTTCCAAGTTCGACGATTATATCGTCAACTCTGTTTTCCTTCACAAGCGGTTTCAACGAACCGAATTTTCCGGTCTCATCCTCTAACAAAGAGCTTGCCGAACCTACATTTGCGCTTCCTTTGGCGAAACTGCGCTGCGTCTCTTTCTGTTCGCGGGAGAGTTCGATCATCTTCTGCTTATATTCGTTAGAGGAAACGATCTTGGATTCTTCGAGATATATCTCAAAAGCGCTTTTAAAATAATCAAGGCTGATTTTAGAAGAGTTTTGAACCGTTTGAACCGCCTTCGTCGCATTTGTTTTAGTGCCCGCGCAGGAACAGGAACAAGATTCGAGAAAAAGAGCTGAAAAAAGCATTATGAAAAGAAAAGCCAGCCTTAACTGATCTTTTTGAAGCGCCGAAATTAAATTATCGTTATTGATACCATTATTATTTTTCATATTAATAGTCCATATTGTCATCAACCCATGAGAAAAAACCTTTATATCTGGCTGATTGAAATAGATAACGGGGGTAAACTTTAGTTAAAAGCGTAGTGTTGACCTTGTCGTACTTCTGGCGTTCGACGATCACTTCTACCTCGGCTTCAATTTTTACCGCGACATATTCCGGCTTAATAAAGATCTTGAGATCTTTCACGTTTTTAGCGATAACTTCTTTTTTTGATGTGGTTTTATTAGAATAACTTAACTTGTCGCCGTCCAGATAATATTCCACGGATTCGGTATTAGCCGCTCCAAGACCTGTATTAGGAAATCCGACCGTAGGCTTCCCGCGGAAATATTTAATGGTCAGCTTCGAATCTTTATATTCGACGGAATGCGCGCCGCGCAGATCCTTGCTTATTCGCTGAAGCGCCATTCTGGCGTCCTGCTGCTGGTCTATGTTGATATCGTCAGTCATTATACGCGGGACCTGAGTTCCGAAAAGATAATAAACCGTGGCCATCATTATTATAAGCGCGACGGTCGATATTATCATTTCTATGAGGGTGAATCCTTTTTTATTAATCATTGGGATTCTCCTTTGAAATATAAGTTACAAGCCTTATAGCGCTGTGCGTTATCGGCCGCCTCATATCGTCGAGTTCTTCCCATTTAATATTAACCGCGACCTCTTTTATATTCGGGTTTTTGGCCGGAAGCTCCTTGCCGTCGCGGACTATTATCTGTTTTTTAAAATATTTATAATTTTCTGGATATGCTATCTTTTCTTTGTCATCCGATATCCATTCGCCCTCGAACCCGTCCCATGCCGTCGGAAGCATGGACGAGACCTCGGCGAACTTTTTCGCCTTGACCTCTTCCATCGTTTGAAGCGCCAGATTTAAGGCGGTCAGGGCATTCTTCGACTTGATCGTCGCGTCGGTCGTAAATAAAAATATCTTCAAGATCGCTGGCGTCAAAACACTTAAGATCGCCAGAAAAATAAGGACGAATGCAAGCGTGTTGCCCTTTTCGAACAGGGAAATATTAAATTTTCTGAAATTTTTCTGGCCGTTTCCCATAAATTACTTGCCTTTCTTCTCTTCGAACCATGAAGAATATATAGGGCTCATGCTGACGACGTATTGTTCATTTTTACGATCATCCAGACGCTTCTGGTAGTTGATGTCCAGATGCGCGTAAAACTTCGCCGGATTAAGATTTTCAACCGCCAGGTTTCCGAAAATCTTAAAGGAGCTGGTCACGCTGACCCCGCTGTTATTGGTCGTCGTAAAAAATTGAAGGCCGTTAAAGGTGAAAACGTTAGCGTAAACGTTAAATGTTTGAACTCCCGTGTTGTCGTTCTTTTTATGCCACTTGTACATGAGAGGATTCACCGATTTAGGGTATAGTATAAGGCTTAAATTCGAAGGGCCTTTATCGGTTTTCGGGTCTTTTTTTAAATTCACGTTGTTGTTTATGCACATCGCGTTATCGGAAAATATGACGCCGCGGCCTTTATAATTAAATTCCTGCGCCTCCGTTCCGAGCTCGGCCTTGTTGGTGAATAAGATCCCGTTGATAAGGAATGAATCGCCGTTTTCGAATATCTTCATATCGTTATATTTAAGCTCGGGCGAAAAATACAGCGCTCTCATTTTATAGTGATTAGCGTCGAAAGAGGCCGTCTTCATAGGAAGATCAGGTTCGAGTTTAAAAAAACCTCCGGCCGGAGTGTAGGGTTCGACTATCCGTTCAGGTATCGGAAGCAGATTATATGAATAGGTCGGCGAGGTCGAGGGCGGCACGGGAGGGTAAACATTACAATCTATGGTGTATTTGCCGTAGACCTTTTGAACGAAGCCGTAAAGTTTTTCGGGCAGGCTTATGTTCGAACCGATTCCGGTTAAATTGTGCTTTCCGAATAATCTTACGCGGCCCTTATGTTCTTTGTCCTTAACGGCGCTTCCATCCGAACCGTCCGATTTTCTTTTGAATTCGCCATAAACATAAGTATAGGGGATCGCGGTCGGGACCGGAACAGGCGGAATTGGAGTACACCATTTCAGAGGCAGAGGCAGGGGGCTTGTGGACAGCGGATTCGGAGGCGAGAGCCACCCGTAGCGGTCTCCGATGTAAGCTGAAACCGGGTGAGTGCTGTCGCTCGCGATCCTTATGCTGCCTGATTTGTCTGATTGTTTATCGCGGTTCAGACAGGTTATTATCGGCCCGTCGTTTATCTCGAATTCCTTCATATAGGCGTTCGTGTACAGCGTGAAATCCTGCGCGGGCGGAGTTATGTTGACGACCTTTATATCTCGCGTTATCTTAAGGGTCATGTCGACGTCGTAATAACTCATCTGGCATGTGAAAACGAGCGTCCCGGCTTTTTCTTTCTTGTCTGGCGATCCGGGAAAACCGACCACGTCGACAAAATCCATGGTAAGCCTTCCGAATTTGGAACCGGGCATCTCGCTTATCAAAAAATCCACGTTCTTTCGGATATCGGGATATTTATCGTAAAGATTGACGACTCTTATGGTTGTGCTATTATCGATAAAATCTGTTTTTAATTTAGGATCTTCATTTATTTTAGTGTTCATATATTCCATAGCGAGATTTAACACGCCCTCCGCAAGATATGAAACCACGTTCTGCCTGTGTATGCGGAAGGTCTGCGTATGTCCTGATGAGCTTCTCGATATCATTGAGTAACCTAAAACGATCATGAAAAGAACGAAAGGCAGCAGCATCAGGACCACGTTGCCAGCCCGTCTTCCATTTATTCGCATCAAAGCTTTTTTTACGCCGGATATTATCATAGATAAACCTTTTTCATTTTTTATTACTTCACATAATTTTATCAAAATATTGCAATAATGTCAATTTATCATTCAAAAACGGCCCCATAAAAACCGTTTCTGAAATAAAAGCCGCGGCGGCTGAAAAAATTTTCAAACAAAATCAAAGTCGAACCCTGAAAAAAGATAAAAAAGCTTGAAAAAAGCTCCTGAAATTGTTATAATCTGGGTATTATGGATATGGAAAAACCTAAAAACGCCCCTGACGCGCCTTCGCCCGATGAAAAACTCTTTCAGACGGGGCTGCGCGTCGTTTTAATAGAGCCTGAAATAGCTCCCAACGCCGGAAATATATCGCGCCTGTGCTACGCGTCCAATCTCACGCTTCACATAGTCGGAAAGCCCGGATTCGAGATCACCACCGACAAACATTTCAGGCGCGCCGCAGTTGACTACTGGGACAAGGTCGAAATTATAAGCCACGAAAATTTCGAGACATTCGCCGAATACGCCCGCAAAGCTTCTGATACGCCGCCGCGCTTTATAATGGCGACCAAGCGCGGAAAATATCTTCATTACGATTTCCAGTATGAAAAAGGCGACTATATCGTCTTCGGCCCCGAAAGCCGCGGCATCCCGAAAGACATCCTCAAACGATACGAGGAGACATGCGTGCGCATCCCGCTAAACAGCAAGGTCAGATCGCTCAACCTTTCGACCTCATGCGGTATAATCGTCCACAACGCCATTCACAGCGTCAATAAAAAATGCGGTCTGGCGTGAAAAGTCGAACGCCGCGTAAAATAAATTCGCGGCAGATTATTGACATATATAAAAACATATGATATAATCACAATCGTTATTGCCGGAGTGGTGAAATTGGCAGACGCGGTGGACTCAAAATCCACTGAGGGCAACCTCGTTCCGGTTCAAGTCCGGACTTCGGCATTTCATTAGGATCGCCAGTTTTTAGCAGAGCGGTATTACCTTAGCGTAGTACGAAACGTTGCACAGGCTAAAGACTGGCGTTTTTAATTTAAAAGAACCTGGACCAACCGGCGTTCTCTGGAAAATTTCCTGATTTTTCCCTGATATTAGAGGACTTTTGAGAATATATAGATAAGATTAACCGGGGGTATGTATGAAAGTATGCAGAAATTTCAAAGCTTTAATTTTAATTTCATCGCTTTTCTTCTTCTGTCTTTGCGCTCTTGATCTGCCCGTCATGCGCAACAAAGCATTTGCCGAAGAGAAAAAAACGGTTCCCAAAAATGAAACGATAAAAAAAGACAAAGACAAAAAAACTGAAGATAGCTCAACCGCCAAAAGCGACGGCAACAAGAAAAAAGAAACCGCTTCCGATAAAAAGAAGAGTAAAGATGAGAAAGCGGCCGCCGCTAAAAACAAAGATAAAAAAGAAACCGAACATGCTGAAAATTCGAAGAAAACAGAAAATAAATCTTCCGAAATGAAAGACAAAGATAAAAAAGAGTCCCGGGCAGCTGAAAATTCGAAGAAAAAAGACAAGAGCGTGACCGCGAAAAAAAGCTCGAAAAAAACAAAGGACGGCAAAACGGCCGCGGCCGATAAAACTTCAGCAAGTGAAAAATCCGCGAAGGCGCCCGCAAAAACCGATGAGATAACAATAAATTCGACCACTTTCAAACTCGGGGGACTCACGCTCGAAGAAAGTTCGACCGCCAGAAGCGGCGACAAGCTGAAAAAAATAAAAGAACTCGCGTCCGAAGTAAAACAAAGTTACGAAACGACCCGGAAGACCAAACCCAAAAAAACCAATAAATATTCGTTAAAACTTCCGGAAAGCTATCATCAGGTAGATATGCGACTCGCTCAACAGGTAATGGACCGCGTTAACCTTAAATCATTTTCCATGTTCCGCAGGCTATATCAGCCTTACGTTAAAACCGGGAAACTCAAAAAAATACCGGAGCCTAAAAACAAGCCCAAAGACGAACTGGACGGACGGATAAAAATGACCGTTTTCATAGTCGCAAGCTTTATAAACGAGGTCATTGAAAAATACGATTCGGGCAACCTGTCGAAAAGCCACAAAAATTTCGGCGACTGGGTGAGCGAAGGCGCGCATATCCTCGCCTACGGCGGAACTTATTCAATGAAGATCCCCGTGGAAAAAAGCTCGAAAAAGAAAAAAGAAAAAAGCGGGATAATTTCCGCAAGCGTCGCGAAAAAACTTTTGAGAGCGCTTATAGAAACGGAATCGTCCGGAACGCAGATGAAAGGCGGAAAAGTTTTCACATCGCTCAATATGTCGACCTATCCGAACGACGGCTCCTACGTGATAGGCTTCATGCAGGAATCGGTGAACGACTTCGCTCGCGGCGTGAACCTTTTCGACCCGGAGGTCAATATCAAATACACATGCAAAAAGCTGCATAAATACCTGGTCAAATACGGAGGAAATATAGATATGATGCTGCGCGAATATAACGCCGGCGCCGGAAACATGGACTGCGCGCAGGCCCACAGGTATTCCGGAAAAATAATGAGCAGGATGAATAATTACTAGATAAAAGAGAATAACGAATTCTGTTCTCTAACTTTCATTAATCACGCAAATTAAGAAGTAACTGGAAAAATTTCATATATCAGGGTGGGCAAAGGTGAACTTATTTATTCGAAAAAACAAAGTATATTCTGTTTTATCCATATTCATTTTTATTTCCCTTTCGTTGTTCACACGGGGCGGCGGCGCGGCTGAAAAACCTTCGATAAAAGACGTGCTGACGGACACGATAACGCGTCAGGAACAGGGCGCGGATATTTCTCCGGCGCGGGATCTTCCGCAAACGGGGGGGCTGAGCGTCGATGAACTCGAGGATAAGATCGTCATAGGCTGGCGCGGGCCGAAACTCGGCGAGATACTCGACACCGGAATAAAAAAACGCGGCGCGCAGGTGGCCGAATATCACATCTTCAAAAGCAGGAACGCGAAGCTGAACTTCGTCCTTTGTAAAACCGTAAAAGCTAACAAGGACGGACATTATAAATACGAGGATTTCGACCTTCAAAATAACTCGACCTATTATTATAAAATAATGATGGCCGACCGCGAGGCCGGGCTTCATGAATATATCCCTCAATTCAGCGCGGTGACGCGCGATATCAACAGGCCTAAAAGACCGCGCCGCCCCGAAGTTTCAAGCGGGGACGGATTCGTGAAGGTCCTGTGGCAGCCTTATACCGCGGATGATTTCAGCGAATATCAGATACTTCGCGCGGCGGAGGTCGGGGGCGAGCCTGAGATCATCGCCAGAATAAAACAAAGCGGGATCTGCCAGCTTGTCGATTCAGAGATCATAAACGGCAAAACCTACCTATATTCGGTCAAAATAGTCGATAAAGCCGGGAACGAAAGCCGCGAGTCCGACGAGGTCGTTGGAAAACCTCGCGACTCTTCCGCTCCCGCCGCGCCTCAAAATCTGAGATCGACGCCCGGAAATAATTCCGTAACTCTCTCATGGCAGCGGCCGGCCGATCGCGACGTGGAATTTCACAGGATCTACATGCACGAAGGCGAGCTTAAGCCTGGCGCTAAAATGAAATGCATCGCTACCATCGCGGCTAACGATTCATTCCTCAACTCGTTCGAAGTTACGAAACTCAAGAACGGAAAGATCTACTTCTTCGAAGTAACGGCCGTCGATTTTTCCGGCAATGAATCGCCGAGATCGTTCGAAGTCAAGACCTCGCCGGTAGATTTTACGCCGCCGAAAACTCCGAGTTATATAAAGACCACTTCAATGAACGCGGCCATGCGCATAGAATGGGCGCAGGTCCCGGATTTCGACAATGATCTGGGCGGTTATAGAATTTACAGGAAATCCACCGCGTTCCCTAAATATATAGCGGTAGCCGAGGTGCGAAGTCCGAAAGCCTCCGCCGAACAGATGTTCTCGTCTAAAAAGAAAAAGGAGCGCGAAGGGGCCGCCGCGGGTTTTTATCCGACTATTTACGAATATACCGATAACGGGCTTTATAACGGCATGCCGTATTATTATTATGTGGTCGCCTTCGATAAAAAAGGTAATGAAAGTAAACCCACTGAGATCTCTGACGGGATACCGCGCGATAAATCCGCGCCCAAAAAGGTCGAAGGCGCGGCGGCCGTATCTCATCTTAAAAAGATAGAGATCAAATGGAAAAAGAACAAGACCGACCGGGACCTGCTTGGTTACTTCATATACAGGCGCGCCGAGGGAGAGGATAAATACGCTCTGATCGCTGAGATCAAAGATCTTGAAAAACCTTCATTCACGGATGAGAATCTCGCCATGGGCGTTAAGTATCATTACCGCGTGGCGGCATTCGACGAGTCAAGGAACGAATCGGTTTCTTCGGATGAATTTTTCGGCACGGCTCGATTTCCCAACCAGATATCTTTCTCACGGGCGTACCTGAAAAACTACCCGCATACTTACTGCTACAGCATCAACCTCAACGGCATGAGCCTTTCGTACACGAAAAGCCAGGACAATATAAGCTGGTCTTCATGGTCTGAAACGATAAAACTGCCTTCGGCCCCGCCTAATTTCGGCCGCATGGCGCAGATCTCGGTTCAAAAATGGACGAGCGGGATACTCGTTTTCTGTTACAACCCCGAAACGCTCGATCTTTATTTCACGAACACGCCCGACGAGAAAAATTTCGGGACCTGGCAGATGCTTTTTAATAAAATTGAGCTTCCGCCTAACTTCGGGACCAACTGCCACATATCTTTCGAAAAGGACGAAAAGACGCTTATGGCGTTTGCCTATAATCCCAAAACCTCTTCGGCTTATTATTCTTTCAGCCGCGATCTGGAGAGCTTCCTCAGATGGAACCTGTGCGGCCTTAAGGTCGCGCCGCCGCCTGAAGATTCGGACCTTACGAAATACTGCATAACCTCGGATGAAAAAGGGTTCTACCTTTTCTCGTTCGACACTGAAACGGCGAAGGTCATGCAAAGCTTCTGCTTCGACAAAAAACACTGGAAAGCATGGTATAATTTCGCGAAGAATATGAAAAAACCGCCGAATCTCGAAAAGTCAAAAAACAATTAAAACGCCGGCGCTTAAAGCGTCTGATAATTTTTCGGAGGAAAAAAGTGGTCATAAAAAAATATATAAAAGAACGCACTAACGAACTGGAAGCCATTTTCAAAAAGTTTGCGGGCATCAGAATGGTCATAGTCGGAGACATTATGATCGACGAATACCTCTTCGGAAAATGCTCGCGCATATCGCCGGAGGCCCCCGTACCGGTCGTGGAAGTATCACGGCGCGAGTTCAGGCCGGGCGGCGCTGCAAACGTGGCCAGAAACGTTCTCGCGCTCGGCGGAACGGTGTCGTTATGCGGCATCATCGGTTCCGACGGCATCGGCAGGCTCGCCTGCGAAGAATTCGAAAAACTGGGCATAGGCGCGAAAGCCGTTTTTACTGACGAGACGCGGCCGACAACGCTTAAGACCAGGATCATGGCGCATAATCAACAGATCGCAAGGACCGACATCGAAAAGCGCCATGAAGTATCCGACGCCATCCGCGCAAAGATAATGAAATATTTCAAGGATAATTTAAATAAGTTCGACGGAGTGATAATTTCCGATTACGCGAAAGGCCTCGTCAGCAAGAACCTCCTTGACGAGCTTCTGCCGTTTTTGCATAAGAACAAAAAGATAGTGACGGTGGATCCCAAGGTCGCCAATTTTTACCACTACCGCGGCGTGACCTCGATAACCCCAAACCGTAAAGAACTTTCAGACGTCCTCGGCGTTCCGGTCGAAACCGGCGAACAGCTTATGGCGGGCGGAAAATCGATATTGCACGACCTTTCACTCGCTTCCCTGCTTGTGACCCTCGGCGAGGAAGGCATGTGCCTCTTTACCGCCGACGGCAAAACCTTCATGATACCGACAGTAGCGCGGGCGGTCTATGACGTGACCGGCGCGGGCGACACTGTTATAACCTCTTTCACGATGGCTCTTATCGCCGGAGCGGATTTCGCGACGGCGGCCCTCATATCCAATTTCGCCGCCGGAGAGGTCGTAGGAATGCTCGGAACTTCAACGGTCGGATGCGACCAGGTCTTTCGCGCGATCAAAAATTTTAAAAAGTAATTAAACGAGTTTCAGATACCGAAGGGAGAGATGAGAATTGAAGATATTAACGGCCGGACAAATGCAGAAAATAGACCAGGCGGCGATGAGAAATTATTCGATACCCGAAATCATTCTTATGGAGAACGCTGGCCTTCAGACGACGCTCGCCATTATGGAGACATTCCCCGACATAGACCAAAAAAGCGTGCTTATCGTTTCAGGCCCGGGAAACAACGGCGGCGACGGCTTCGTCATCGCGCGGCACCTTTCCAACCTTGGTTCTTCAGTGAACGTGGCCATAACTCAAAGCGCCGTCAAATATAAGGGCGTTTCAGGCGAAAACCTTGAAATATTAAAAAAAATGAATGTCCCGGTCCTTGAGATCACCACCGAAGGATCTATATACGAATTATTGAATATAGCCGCGTTCTCGGACGTCATAGTAGACGCGATCTTCGGCACCGGCCTGTCCAAACACATCGAAGGCCATTATCTCGCCCTCATAAACGGCCTGAACAGCGTCCCGGCGCCTAAGATATCGGTCGATATCCCTTCAGGCATAGACGGTTCCACCGGCCTCGTCATGGGCGCAGCCATAAAAGCAATGTGCACGGTCACTTTCGCGGCCCCGAAGATAGGACATGTTTTAGATCCCGGTTCGCACTACATCGGAAAATTTTACATCGCCGATATCAGCATACCGAAAGTTCTTTTAAATTCGCCGGATTTCAAGGTAAATCTTACGACCGAGAACTTCGTCAGAACTAAACTTCCCGCGCGGCCCGGATCCTCGAACAAGTCGACCTTCGGAAAAGCTCTTTTAATAGGCGGTTCAAAGCTTTACAGCGGCGCGCCGAAGATCGCCCGCAACGCGCTTCTGCGTTCGGGAGCCGGCGTATCATTCGTAATGGTCCCTGATTCGATATTATCCGAAACACAATCCGATAATACGGACGCCATAATCATAGGCTTAAAATCATCTAAGGACGGTTATATCAAAGCCTCTCTCGAAAATATCGAATCGGTCCTTGAATTTATCAATATCAATAAGATAACGGCGGTAGGCCTCGGAATGGGCATGACGGATACCGAAGACACCGCGGCATTCGTCGGGGAACTGCTTTCTAAGATCGAAGTTCCCGTCTGCCTCGACGCCGACGGCCTGTCAGGATTGAAAAAATATAAAGAAAAGATACTCGCCAACCGGGGGCTTAAGCTAGTGATAACTCCCCATGCCGGCGAAATGGCGAAACTCATCGGCAGTTCTTCCGAAAGCGTTCTCATGGACCGGCTTAACATCAGCCGCGATTTTTCATCGGAAAATAACTGCGTCACGCTTTTAAAAGGGCACCGGACCATAATTTGCGATCAGGAAGGGAAAACCTACATCAACACTTCCGGAAATCCGGCCATGGCCAAAGGCGGAATGGGCGACGCTCTCACGGGCCTTATAACGGGATTTCTCACGCTCGGAATGAAACCGATGGACGCCGCAGTATGCGGATGTTACATTCATGGAAAAGCCGGCGATCTGGCCCTGGCCAAAGTTTTCGAATATTGCATGACAACAAACGATCTTATCGGAAAAATATCGGAAGCCATGGCCGCGGTCGCGGGGACGACGAAAAGATAGTGAATAGCGTAAAGTTAATAGTGAATAGTTATGGACTTGCGCGAGCTTCGCTCGCTCTTTATTTAAGTGCATTTGATTTCGCGGGATGAATATTTATCGCCGGGCGCGGTATCGGCCCGAAATTTACGACAAGCAGAAATCAGGCTACTGAGAAACTATTTTAAAATGGCGGCCAGAGGCCGCGACTAAACTATTCACTATTCTTTATTCTCTATTATCTATAGTTATTCAGGTTTTCCGCGTCAAACAGCCGTTTATAATTTTATCTACTTCCTCGATTTTATAAGGCTTCGCAAGAACGCCGCAAAACCCGTATTTTTTATGGTCTCCCATTATCGGATCGTTCGAGTATCCGCTGGAGACTATAACTCTCGCTCCGGGATCGATCGCCAGCAATTTTTCGATCGTTTCCCGTCCGCCCATGCCGCCGCGTATGACTATGTCCATTATGACGATGTCGAATAAAAGCCCGGACTCCAGCCGTTTCCGGTATATCTCAAGCGTTTCATCCCCGTCGCGGGCCGTCTCCACAAGATATCCGCCATCGCTCAAAACCTCGCTCAGCGGGATGAGAACGTCTTCGTCATCATCCATTATAAGTATGCTGCCCCTGGAAATAGCGCCGGCGAAGGTTTCATTTTCCGTTCCGGCCGGCGCACGGCTCGAAACGGCCGGAAGGTATATATGAAAACTGGTTCCGGAACCGGCTGTCGAATCCACGCTTATATAACCGCCATGATTTTTTATGATCGAATAGGTCGTCGAAAGCCCGAGGCCGCTGCCGCCGGTTTTCGTCGTGAAGTAAGGGTCGAATATTTTCGTGATATTTTCCCCGGATATTCCGGAACCGTCGTCGCTTATGGTCACCGCGATATATTTTCCAGCCAAAAGACCTGAGTCCTGATCTTTTTCAAACTCAAAATTTTCCGTTTTAATTTTAACGCATCCGTTATCCGCGATAGCCTGCTTCGAATTGATAACGATATTAGTTATTACCTGCGTGATCTGGCCTTCGTCGGCTTCCGCGCTCCACAGGCCGTCAAAAAGATCGAGCTGTAAAACCACGTTCGACCCGGCAAGCGCGAACTGAGCGGAAAGTTTTATTATCTCGTTTATCGAGCAGAGTTTTTTTATCGGAGCGCCGCCGCGCGAAAAAGTTATGAGCTGTTCGGTAAGGTTTTTCGCCTTATGCGACACGCCCTCGGCGCGGGCGAGTATTTCCCTGGTTTTTTCATCGTTCTTTATCCTGTTTTTCGCAAGCGAAATATTACCGATAATTCCCATAAGCACGTTGTTAAAGTCATGCGCAATACCCCCGGCGAGTATTCCGAGCGATTCGAGTTTAGAGGTTTTTAAAGCTTCCTCCTCCATCTTCTTTCTATCGGTTATATCGCGCGATACGCCGACGATGTACTTTTTCCCGGCATTGTCGATATATAAAGTTTTTTTGCTGAGAAAGACCTTCACGGACCCGCCCGCGCCCGGCATCCGCTCCTCGCCTATGTAGGCGTTCCCGCTCTTTAAAACCGCGTTATCTCCGCTTACGGCTATATTCGAAGCTTCACCCGGAAAAATATCCATATCCGTTCGGCAGATTATATCTTCACGGCTTTTGCCGATGAAACCGCATAGCGAATCATTGACGAGAATATACCGGTGCAGCTCGTCTTTGACGAACATCGGATCTCCGACGGAATTTATGATCTTTTCCAGATAATCTCGCGATCCCTTAAGATCAGCCTGCGCCTGTTTTCTCTCGGCAGTTTCCATTACAAGCGATATGAGTTCGGTTATGGTGACCGCGAAATCGATGTCCTCCTGATCCCAAATCCGGTAACTTTTCTGATGTTCAACGCACAGCACTCCCACTATTTTTCCATGCAGCCAGATAAGGGTGTCCATCATCGAAAAAATATTATGATCGCGAAGATATTTCCCTGCAAACTCCGCCGTACGCAGATCATTCCCGGCATCGTAAGCCGCAATGGTCCTGCCTTCCCTGAGCGCTCTGAAATAAACCGGGAAATCCGCAGCCATGAGTTTCGCTCCGCATTCAAAAGAACCGTCTCGATTATCATACAATTGTTCGCATATTATCGCCGAATAACCTTCGTCATACCGCCAGAAGCTAACCCTGTCGGTCTCGAATTTTTCCGCGGCGGCTTTTAATAAACGCTTCAGCGCCGGAGTCAGATCGGTATTATCCGTTTTGGTCAATTCCAGCGTTATCTGCTGATATTTAAGACGCTTCAGCGCGCGCGCTGTATAGATCGTATTTTTATGCCGGTTAATAAAAAAAGCGGTGATGAGAATGATGGTAAGAAGCGTTACCGACAGCGGCGCCGCTATGCTTTTATAAATTTCGATCTCCCATTCTCCGGCAAGCATATCGATATTTAAAACGCCCACGGGTTTTCCGGTCTTTTTATCTCTGATCGCGACGATCCCCGACACGAATGTTCCCCATTTATCGGTATAAGGTCCAATGGTCGCCGGAACCCCTGAAATAATAACCTCTTTCCATCCCCGCGGCGCGTCCTCATAAACTTCGCCCTGAACGGCAAGTTGCTTTTCGGGATTTGTGTATCTGTCAGGTTCGGAATCAAGATAAAAAACTACTTTATCTTTTCGCAGAACGGATATGCAGATATAGCGAATATCGGACTGTGAATTTCCGATGCGCGTAAAAATTTCTTTTTGTTTTATGAAAAGGGCGCGGTCTTTTAAAAAAGAATCGTCAACTACCGAATTTATTATATCGTCAGAAATGCCCGACGACACGATGTGAGCTTTGGAAAGAAGAATTGCACGAAGCTCATTATCCCTGGCGCGGGCGGTTTTATATATTATGATCGAGCCGGCCGCCATTATCAATATGACGCATAAAAAAAGAGGCCACCATAACTTTATAAACGATCTGAACTTTTTCAATTTATCCATAACTTCTAAAGCCTCTGAAAGCAGCTCTTTCAAAAACCCGACCCCAAAAAATCCGTTCGATCCGCGTTTTTCTAAAACGCCGGCAATTAATTGGAAACTCTTTAAGTCATTATACCTTATTCTTTTTAAAAAAGTCAACCCGGCCGGCTGAACAGCCGGTTATATTTTTTTGTATCTTTTTTTATTGACAAACAACCCGACTTCTGATATAATGACTTTCGTTTCGGGGCTGTAGCTCAGCTGGGAGAGCGCTTGCATGGCATGCAAGAGGCCAGCGGTTCGATCCCGCTCAGCTCCATACAAATATTCAAAAGGGCGAATCTTTAATTCGCCTTTTTTTATTTTCCGCCCGGTTCAGCTTTTATTTGATTTTATCTTTCTGATGTTATAAATCGCGATATCCGCATCCAGCGGCTCCATGGCCGCAAGCTCACACTTTCAAAATAAGATCAAAAATAACAAAAATTAAAAACGACGAGGAACGATCCTGTATGAGCGCATTCGTAAAAACCGACTTTCATGTCCACCCGAACTACTCTTTCGACGCCACGCACGAACCTATCGACGATTACTGCCGCCGCGCGCTCGAACTCGGACTCACACAGATCTGCTTCACGCCTCATTACACCTCCGTTCCGGAAGTCATCGAAAAATACGGTTTCGTAAGAAAGAACGGTAAAAAATTCCCGGTCCTGGGCGACTGGCTTTCAGACTATATCCAGGACGTGGGCTCGGCCGACAAAAAATTTTCAAAAAAAGGGCTGCGTGTTTTTTCAGGACTCGAGATCGATTACGACACCATTATACATGACGACCTCAAAAAAAGACTGACCGTTGAACATAACCTCGATTACATGCTCGGATCCGTCCATATAGTCCATGACGGCCTCGACATAATGGTTCCGGGCGAAGCGAACGATATATTCGGCAAAATGAGCATCGACGCTTTTTTCGATATCTATTTCGCTAACGTTGAAAAAACTATCGATTCCGGCTTATTCAAATGCATGGCGCATCTGGAAGGCTACCGGCGCTACGGAACGAAAGAAAATCCCGAATACGGCGACGCGGCCCTTATTCCCTTCGCGCGTTTCGAACGCGTTTTCAAAAAGATGGCCGCCAGATCTATGGTCCTTGAAATAAACCTTTCCCTTTTCAGGCACGGCTTAAATATCATCAACCCCGTAGAGTCCGTTCTAAAGGTCGCTAAAGACTGCGGAATAACTCATGTAACGATCGGTTCGGACGCGCACCGCGTGGCCGATCTGGCGGGCAACATCGATTTCGCCGAACGCGCCTGCAAAGACATCGGATTTAATATTTTCACGCTGTAAAAATTTAAAGCGATAAGATCAGGAAAAAGGCACGCCATCATTTTATGGCCGGGTTATATATTTCTCCAGCTCGAAACTTTTCTTTTCTTCGGTGGCTAAAAACATTCCATTTTTATTTGAAAATACCGAACCGGAAGCCGAGCCGGAACCGCCGCAGAAAACGATCAGCGGAGTATCCGCGCTCAGCTTTCTTAGTTCGATCGCCACTTCAAAACCAGTAACGGCCCTCATGAACATTTCAATGTAAACAGCATCGAATTTATGTCGTTCCAGAAGCCCGGCGGCTTTTTCCAGAGAGTCGGTTATCACCGCCGAACAGCCATTCTCATAAAGAAATCCGTTTATTTTTAACGCCTTTTTTTCATCATCTTCTATCAAAAGCACCAGATGCATATTATTCAGCTTACCTTCCCTCATATCTTGAAATATCGAAGGTTTTTATTTCCTCTGTCTGCAGAGCTATTTTGAATTTATCCGCCTCACTCGAACTCACGAATAAAATTTTAAAATACATTTCAAAATTACCTTTATCGATCTCTTCCATCGTGGGTATGGTTTTAACGACGTCGCCATATTCTTTGAGGCTTTTGAAGAGCATGAAAGCATTGACCATTTTCATCGGAAGGTCAGGGACGAATTCGACAAGTATCGAATAAAGTTTCATCTCCTGAGCTATCTTTTCCGAGATCACGAGATTTTCATAAGCGGTTATCTGAAATTTTTCTGTTTTAACGTCGATCACTCTGACAAGTTTTTTTTCGGGAGTATCTTCCTTGAATTTCAAAACGCGCTCTTTAACAGCGGCATTCGAAACAACCGGCTTAACTCCGTTCGCGATGGATTTCATACATTCTTCGAAAAATTTCAAAACATCGAATAAAAGATCTACCCGTTCTTCGTCGATAAACTCTAATCCGCTTCTCACCTTATCAAGCATGGTTTCGAGTTCGTGGGCTATCTCGGACATATTTTTAATTCCAAGCATGGCAGTTGAGCTTTTTATTGTGTGGACCGCCCGGAATATTTCTTTGACCGCTTCAGCATCTTCAGCGTTTTTTTCAAGATTTAAAATAGATTGCGTCATCATTGACAGGTTCTTTTGCGTATCAAGCGCGAAAGTTTCATAATCCTCCAAAAGTTCGACCTCATAAAATATGTTTTCTTCAGAACCGGCGGCATGCCCGACATCCTCTTTAACCGTTATACCTACCGCCCTTATTTGCTTTTCATCGATATTTAATTTCCCGGCTATATCTTTTGGCAAAATATTTGAAATCACGAAAAATTTGATACTCATATCGAAATTTTCAGGTGAAAAATCTATTATATTATCCGCTATTTGTGCGGTCATTGGAACTACAAAAAGGATATCGCCGCAGGTTTTTATTTTTTGATAAATATCAAACCGAGATTTTTCAGCTTTGATGATATCTTTTTCAAGCATGAGATCGATCTCATAAACCGGTTCATTATTATTGAAAGCATCGAGCAGTTTTCCCTGTGAATTAAGGGCGATCTCGAGCATTACAGCCGGATCTATGTTTGAATCTATCTCGATCTTATATTTTTTAAGAGAATTTTCTTTTTGTTTGACGGACTGCTTTTTTGCTTGAAGCCCTGTATCTTCAGGATTAACACTCGATACAGCAGCGGTTTTCGAAGCATTTTCACGGCCCATGGCAAGATTTATTATTTCGGAAGCGTCGATTATAAGCCCGACCGTATCGCCGCTTAAAAGCGTCGTGCCCGAGATTCCCCGTATGTTGCTGAAACAGTCATCGAGCATTTTTATCACTATTTTTTGAGGCGGAAGGAAGCGATCGACGCATATCCCTATTACATCATCGCGTTCCATCACCACGACAATATTTTTGACTGTTTTTGGAGACGTTCCCGCCATCCTTCTGTATAATAAAGCGGTCAGATCGTATACCGTAAGAGTGCTTCCTCTGAACATTATAGTGCACTGACCCGAAACTGACCGAAGGTCCGCTTCGCTGACCGAAAGCGTCGCGACCACGGTGGAAATAGGTATGGCGTATATCGATCCGGCGACATCTATCATAAGCGCGTCGGTTATATTTACGGCCGAAATAATGGGGATCTTGAATGTAAACCGTGTTCCTTCATGTAGTTTCGAACTTATACTGATAACGCCGTTAAGTTTTTCCACGCTGGTCTTGACCACGTCCATGCCTACGCCGCGCCCTGAAACTTCGGAAACGGTCTCACGCGTCGAAAAACCGGGAAGCAAAATAAATTCATATTTTTCCTCCCTCGTCATTTTCTCGAGTTTTTCAGGCGTCGTAAGCTCACGATCGAGCGCTTTGGCGCAGACTTTTTCGAGGTCGATACCGCTGCCGTCGTCTTCGACTTCGACATATATAAAGCGGTCTTTTTTATAGGCGTTTATTGAAACACGGCCTTCGGCCGGCTTATTATTGGCCTGACGCGCTTCGGACGATTCGATGCCGTGATCGACCGAGTTTCTGATAACGTGAATAAGCGCGCCTGACAGTTCCTCTATTATTGTTTTATCCACCAAAGTCTCATTTCCCGAAGCCATGAATTTAACAGGTTTCCCCTGTGTCTTCGAAAGATCGCGCACGAGTCGCTGAAGCGTGATCATCGTTTCCTTGAACTCGACCTGCCTTATGTCCATTACGTTTTTATGAAGATGGTTGGCGGTCTGGCGCGAGGTCATAGAGATCTGTTTTATAAGGTTGAACGTGGTTTTATCCAGTGGTTTTTGACCGGCGAATATCTCGTCAGCCGCTTTTTCGAGAATGGCAAGCCGCGTTCCGGTTATTATGACCTCGCCGGTCTGGTCAAGCAATTTATTAAGATAAGACATCTTTACCTGGATAGTTTCTTCCATAACGCACCTTCATTTACAAACTTTTTTATCGTGTCCTTAAAGACTGCTGTAAATATCTTGTTTTCGATATTTACAGCAATCTTCAAAGTTTTTCTCAATATTACGCGTTTAGTGTTAACGATGTTTTGCGGTTTTTACCTTCAAGGGCATACAACTCATGTTTGGGTTGTTTTGAAGTTTTCACCTTCGTCGACACCACTGCGGTGGCGCTTCTAACCGCGGCCGATTTTTTAACGCTTATCTGGAATGTTTCGATAAGGCTTCTAAGCGATTCGGCCGAAGACGAAAGTTCTTCAGCCGAAGAGGCCAGTTCTTCCGACGAACTCGCGTTTTGTTCCGTAATAGCAGCCACATTTTCAATAGCTCTTGAAACTTCGTTAGCCGTAGCGCCCTGTTCTTCGGTAGCCGCGGATATCTGTTCGATCGCCCCGGCGGTCTTTTCGACGCTCAAAAGTATCTTTTTAAGGGCTTCGCCGGCCTGTTCGGAAAGCTTCGAGCCGTCGGTTACTTTCTGCGTCGATTCCTTGATAAGACTTTTTATTTCTTTCGCTGCTGATGAAGATCTTTCAGCGAGTTTTCGCACTTCGTCCGCGACGACCGCAAACCCCATGCCGTGTTCACCCGCGCGCGCAGCTTCGATAGCGGCATTCAAAGCGAGAAGGTTTGTCTGGTCTGCTATTTCGCTTATTACTCCGATGATCTCAGCTATCTGTTCGGACGACTGACTGATCTGTTTCATCGCTTCGATGGAGTTATTTACCGCCACTTCGCCTTCGCCGGCTTCTTTTTTTGTATTTTCGGCGAGCTGGTTCGTATTTCCAGCCGATCCGGCGATATCGTTCGTCGATTTAGTAAGTTCGCCAATGGATGCCGATATTTCCTCGACCGTCGAAGCCTGGCTCTGAGCGCCTTGTGAAACGCTCTGAGCGTTAGACGACATTTCGCCCGATACGGCGGAGACCTGCTCTGTCGCTTCGAATACCTGCGAGAAGGCGATGTCAAGATTTTCGATGACCTTGTTGATGTTGGTCTTCATCACATTATAAGCGCCCTGATAGCTGCCCGTCATTCTGACCGTGAGGTTCTTATCCGCGGCCTGTTCCAGCACCGTTCCGCCGTCATTGATGATAAGTAGATTGAGCGTGTCGATGCAGGTATTGAGGTTATTCTTAAGTTCGTTGAAATCGCCGTTGTATTTATCCGTGATTCTGGCGGGCACATCGCCTTTGGATATTCGGTCAACGTATTCAGCGGCCACGTTCAAAGGTCCGATAACCGCGTCAAGCGTATTATTAACGCCTTCGACGATCTTTTTGAAGTCGCCCTGATGCTTCAAAGCGTCCGCACGGGTTGCAAGTTTGCCTTCAACGGCGGCTTTTGAAAGCATTCCCGCATCGGCCACGAGAAAGTTAACAGCATCGATGCACTGATTGAGGTTGTTCTTAATCTCGTTGAAATCGCCGTTATATGTATCAGTTATCTTAGCGGGTATATCGCCTTTGGATATTCGGTCAACATATTCCGCGGCTACATTCAGCGGCCTGATAACTGCATCGAGTGTTTTATTAACGCCTTCGACGACACCCCTGAATTCAAAATTTATTTTATTAAGATCACCGCGAACGTCAAGGTTGCCACCTACGGCGGCTTCAGTGAGTTTTTGGACTTCATCGATGAGTCCGTCAACGATATTTTTGACGTTAAGAGTTAAAAACCATCCTACGATGATCGCCAGTAACATTCCAAAACCGAGTGCAAAGAACATCATGGTTTTGGCGGCCGCGTAATCATCGTCGACTTTTTTAGACATCTCAGCGACCTCTTGAGCATTAATACTGGATATTTCACTCAGCATTTTGTCGATATCGACATCGAACTTCTCACATTTAATAGAAGCGTTAAATGCTTTATCGTCGAGTTCAACAACGCGGGTATCTTCGAGCTTAACACCTGATGCTATTAATTTACTCTTTTCTTTAGACAGAGATACGATTCCCTCGATGCCTTTTTTCCATTCATTCCAATCAGGAACAAATGTGTCCCACACCTTCTTTTCGCTTCCGACATGCGGAAGCAGTTCGTATACCTTCCATGAGGCGTCGGCTGTTTTGAATGTGTTTTCAATGCCATCAATCATCGAATTTATCATCGCGGAATCAGTCGTCATTCTCGGGTTGATCAGGCCACGAACGCCGACCACGATGTTTGCCTGGGCCACCTGAAGTTCGAGTATGGATTTAACGCTTGGAACGTTATCATCGGTAATTACATCCGTCGATTTCATTATATTAACCATGCCGGTATATCCGGCATAGCAAACAAATGAAGCTATGGCTACCAAAAAAATGAAAGCCGTGATCACCTTGTTTCCCAGTTTCATGTTTGAAAACATAATTTTAATCCCCCTTTAATTTACTCTTTTATTTTTTTATTGCACGGAATTAATTGTCATGTGGTTTTTTTGACGTTTGAAAGCGTAGTTTTTATCATTGTTTAACTTTTTTAAAAGGATGCTCAAAACTAATATAGAAGAAAACGCCTCGCTCGCCTTTACTCGGCCCGACCCCTATAGGAAAAGCAATTCCAGGAACTATTTGAAGCCCGTTCTTATAATTTATCGCCCAGCGCACTCCGGGACTTACATAAAAACTTCTGGATTTCGTTGTCACGCCCGGGCCGGAAACGCTTTCTGACTGCGTCCATGCCGCTTCCAGCATCAGGTTAAAGTCCGGCTTCATAAGGAAAATGAAACTCTGACCGAGGTTGAGATCTTGCGTGCGCGCTGTATTATCGAAAGCGTCTTTCGCGCTCGAAGTAACGGTAATTCCGGCATTGGTATGCGACACCCATTTTTTAGAAAGCCTGACGCTTAACGGAAGATTGATCTGAACCCCGGGGCCGCCCCTGCCAAGCCCTCTTTTATAATCGCCTGTAGGTAGAACAAGTGAAAGTCTTGGCGAAAAAGCGTGTTTTTTATTTAAAACGGCCTGATAACGGTAATTCAGTAAAGTGTCTCCGGAACCGCCGTGCACTTCGGGACCTGAAGTTACGCGCAATCGCTGCAGGGTATAGCTCAACTGGTGTTTTTCGGTCGATGCCGGCCATTCCTGAGTGAAAGAATAAAGCCAGTCGTTCGTTTTCGTATTGCGCGAGAATGTGTTTATATGCTGGACCACACCCGGTTCCTGATTATAAGCTTCTTCGATCAAAAAACTGTTGTCGGAAATTATTTCTTCCTCTTCTATTTTAATTTCTTCGTTTTTTGCCGTTGATCGATCGTCAAGACTTTTTTGAGCATAAGCATGACAAAATGTATACAAGACAATCAAAACGGCCAAAATGCAACGCATTATTACTTTTATCATTTTTTACACCTTTTCATAAAAATTTCGGATTTCATTTCGAATTGTTAGTCATTCCAAGTCATTAGATTTCAGTAATTAATCAGCATCAGAACGACGGTCGCGAACCATCTAACGACTAACCACTAATGATCGACGATTCGTATGACTCGTCCTTCACGCCGCTCCATGTTGTATCAGCGAATGTTCTTCGGATGAAAGTATTTTATCGATCTCGAGCAATATCAAAAGCCTTTTGTCGAGTTTTCCGATGCCCTTGATGTATTCTCTTCCGATATTTGATATTACCTGCGGCGGCGGTTCGATCTGATCATCTGAAAGCCTTAAAACTTCAGATACGCCGTCAACGATTATTCCCATTACGCGGTCTAAAACCGATACCACGACTATCCTTGATTCGTTGGTTTTTTCAGTGATCAAAAGGTTAAAGCGCTTTCTGAGATCGACTATCGGAATGACGTTTCCGCGAAGATTGATAACGCCTTCGATAAAATCAGGCATTTGCGGAACTTTCGTTATTTCCTGCATTCTGATGATCTCCTGGACCTTCATGATGCTGATGCCGAATTCCTCGGAACCGATCCTGAAACTGACGAGCTGCTGGTTTTTCAAACCCTTTTTGTCCTCAAACATGATTCACACTCCTTTTTTATAAAATTTAAAGTGAAAATATTTTTTCTATATCAAGAATATTTTTGACTTTGCCGTTGACCCGGCACGACGCTTTAATAAAATCGCCGCCGGATCCGGCAGCCGCAGACACAACTTTTTCAGATCCATTGATATCGATATCTTCAATTTCAATTACAGGATCTACGATAAGCGCCCTTTGCGTTTGGCTGATGTTAATTATTATGGCTGTTTGATCTTTCACTTCGGGAAGATTTAATTTTTTTCTCAGGCTGACGGCTGGGATGAACCTGCATTTGTGTTCTATGAAAAGATTCGTTCCAGCGGTTTCCCCCGGAACAAAAAGCGTCTTTACGGCTTCGATGATCGCTGCAATTGAGCTTATTTCTATGGCGTATTCATCGCCGTATAAATTTAAAACAAAATATTTATTGCGTTGTGAATTCTCAAATTCATCGTTAAATTCGTTCTGTAATATAGATATGTTTTTATCAGTAGTTTTCATTAACATGACTTCTCCTTAAAGACATAATTGATTTAATTGCACTTATTAAATGTCCCCGGCAAATGTTAATGGAATTAAGCTTCGCTAGCAGTTATTAATAAGTATGGATCAAACGGGCGCCATAATTGGTTGCGAATATTGATCCGCTGATAATAAATATCAACCCATGATTTTATTTCATGCGAATAATATAATTATTAAAATGTTGTTTGAATTTCGTGATATTTTTAAGAAGTATAAAATTTGCCTTATCAGAAGATAGAAAGAGGCGGGCCTCTCAGATAAGAAGAATCGAAAATACAAATAAGTTTCAAATATATCTTTTCTATTGAAATGCTTATTTTCAAAGAAGTGAGTATCAATAAATTTATAAGCACCGCATCGATAAGCCCGATGGTGGTTAAAAATGAAAAAACCGCGCATTTTGAAATATCATCTTCAAACGCGGTTTTATGATAATGAAAAAAAGCCAGCGTCAGGGCGCAGCAAAATACTATAATTATTACCGGCAACTTTTTTTCATTGACATTTATTTTCATTTTTTCATCCTTTGTTGTAGTGCAAGTGCGCTGCTTATATAAAATTATCAATTCACGAACCAAAGTTATAGCATAAACCATGCCACCTATTATAAAAAGGCTCTAATATTGCGTTTCATTTAATTTAATATTTTTTTGCAAAAATAACTATTTCATTATTGCAACAGATGATTGACGAAATAATCTTCACAAGACTTATTTCTAACGTCTATAAGCCAAAAGCTTTTAAACATATCAGCTCTTCGTCGTTCCACTATTGGAACAGGTTAGTGAATATTAAAAAGTTATTTAGACCGCTAACGGAACCTTACGCGCAAAAAGCTTTTAAATATTGTGTTTTAACATCGTTCCACTATTGGAACAAAAAACAAGGGACTGTCCCCAAAAGTAATTTTTGAAGCAGCCCCTTATACTAAATTTGATAAAACATTGATGCGAAATCAAGTCAAATTATATTTTTTCATCTTTCTCCACAGTGTTGTACGGCCAATATTCAGCATTTTCGCGGCGGCGGCATTGTCGTTCCCGGATCTTTCAAGCGCGCTTATGATCGTTGAGATCTCTGTGAGTTCAGACACCATTCGCAGCTGCTGTACGTCCTCGGCAACCTTAGCCCCGACGGACGCGAGCTTTCTGTATTCGGCCGGAAGGTCATTTAGAGATATAACATCGCCGGCGCAGGTAACAAAAGCCGATTCGATAATATTTTGAAGTTCCCTGACATTTCCCGGAAACTCGTAATTTTGAAAAAAAGCGCGGATTTTGGCGCAGACGTCTTTTATCGATTTTGAATACTTCCGGTTAAGCTTCTCGATCAAATTACTGACCATAAACATTATATCTTCGGATCTTTCACAAAGAGGCAAAATTTTTATACCGATGATCTTCAGACGATAATAAAGATCTTCCCTGAACATGCCGTCTTTTATCCGTTCGGCTATATTCCTGTTAGTAGCCGCTATAACCCTTACATCGGCCTCGATCGTCTTACCCGAGCCCAGCGGCTCATATTTTTTTTCTTCAATAACTCTTAAAAGTTTTACCTGAAGATTGTATGGCATTTCGCTTATTTCGTCCAGAAAAATCGTGCCGCGATCGGCAAGCGTGAACCTGCCGGGTTTATTAGTTTTTGCGTCGGTGAACGCGCCTTTGACGTAGCCGAAAAGTTCGGATTCGATAAGCCCTTCTGGTATGGCGCCGCAGTTAACGACTATAAAAGGACCGTCTTTTCTCGCCGAAAGTTCATGTATTGTTTTCGCTATAAGACTTTTGCCGGTTCCGGAGGAACCTTCGATGAATACGTTACAATCGATTCCAGCCGCGGTTTCGATCAGCCTGAAAGTTTCCTTCATAGAAGGGCTTATGCCTATAATATCATGAAATTTCCACTGCATGCCTTCGCGTGAAAGGCTATCAAGTTCCTGTTTCAGTTTAATGTTTTCAGTCAGATCGGTTATCAGGGTAAAATAACCGGTTATTTTACCTTCAAGATCGAATAACATCGAAGTGACTCTGTTCACGACAATTATCTTTCCTTCTTTGTGCTTTAATTTGAGTTCGCCTCTAACCCGCTCGCCGCGTTTGAGCTTTTCAATACTTGCGGCACGCTCTTGCTGATCGATATGAACGAAAAAGTCGGTGGCGTCTTTTCCAATGACCTCGTCTGACGCAAGTCCAAGCATTTCAAGTATGCGTCTGTTGGCGAAGGCTATTTTTCCGTTCAGATCAAAAACAACGTAGCCTTCGCTTAAATTGTCAATTATATCCTTATATGTCTTTTTCCTCAATAAAAGTTCTTTGTTTTGTATCTGCTTTTCTGCGAGCAAGACCTTGTTTTCTTCCGCTGCCCTTTTATGCTCGATAATATGTCCCAGACGGTCAGCGATGGCATCTATCAATAACCGCTCTTCCTTCATGAACGGTCCTTCATCAAGCTCCATTCGCTCTTCAATATAACATATATCGATCTTTCCGGCTGATTCGCCATTAACTTTGAAGGGTGCTGATTGTTTCCATGCGGTCTCAATGAAGTTTTTCGAACGGAATTCATCTTCACCGACGAATATTCGGGCACAGGCTATCTCCGGATAAAACCAGCTTTGTGGAAGGATTTCCGCAAGTTGCTGATATATTTCGTCCAGTGTGATGCCTTTCCGGGAGGTTATCTCGGTCAAATTATAAAATGCCTGCAGTTCTTTCTGCACGCGGTGTAATTGCTCGTTTTGCTTTTCGAGTTCGATCTTATTCACGCACAACTCGTAAATCAATTTATTTGATAGTTCCGCAAGCTTATGATTTGATCGCGCCTCGGCACCCTTGATCTTTTCTTCCGTCAATCTTCTCAGTTCAGAGGCTTCGTCATGATCATTTTGATCATTTATCGCGGTCCCGGCCATCTTACGGCTTGACTTCAACAAATCTTCCACCCATTTGCTCTCATATAATTCTTTTTTTATGTTCTCGTGCGCGTCAAACAGCTCAAAAGCCATCTCAATGGACGAACGCAGGACAAAAACGCCGGAGTTCTTGACGACGTATCCATAGCGGGTAACTTTTTTTATTTTTTCAGCGTATTCCTTTTCGGTATGCGCGGTCATAAAAATGATGGGAACATGACGTTTTTCAAGTATCCGCCGCGCGGCTTCGGTGCCATCGATACCGCTGCCGAGATCGATGTCCATGAGAATGAGATCTATCTTTTCATCGCCAAGCGCTATTTCACAAGCGGCCTCACCGGTATTAGCGATGAGCGCGCCCAAGCCAAAACTTTTCAAGATCTTAGCCGTGACCCGTGCGGAAATTTCTTCGTCTTCAACGAGAAGGATGATTTTTGGTTCCTGTGCGCTCATTCGTTTAACTTCCTGATATTTATTTTACTCAAGCCTTCCAAATGCGACATTTGAAATCAAATGCCGCATTTTCTTTAACCAATAGATAAAATAGAAGAGATATAGCTGTTGTTAGAAAAACCTTCGGTATCTAACCGATTTATTAAAATCGAGGGCCGCCGGCGCATCTGCAACTGTTCTCTATTCTCTATTCTCTCTTCTCTATTTCCTGCGTTTATCACTTATACGCTTTTATCTTTTCGTTATATTCTGAAACTATGTCTTTCATAAGCTGAGGATCGATCATACCGTGAGGCGACACCGTCTCGAAAAACCGCTTGGCAAATGGATGTTCTTCGGTTTTAAATCCCATTTTTTCGCGGATCGAAAGTTTTAGTTTCAATATTTCCTTCGCCGTGTTTTTGAGTTCGTCAGGCGTCTTCTCGATACCGACGACCGCGAGCGCGCGGCTTACCGTTTCAAGGTCGTAAACTTCCCTCGCGAAGAGGCATATCACTAAAGAAGTATATACCGAACGGATGCTTTCCTCGGCTATTATAAGATCGGCTATATTGGACGCTTTTAATTCCTTGAGTTTCTGATCTATCGAATATCCGGCGTTATCCAGATGCGAATGCCGTATCCCGGTGAGGCCGCCGGCCAGATGCGCCGGGCCCGTGAAATATCCCGATATTTCAAGGCCGCCGAGCTGAAGGGCGTAGTCGTATGTCGCGTCTTTTCTCGATCTGGTATATCTTGAAAGGCCGCATCCAAGGCCTTTGTAAAGATCGTTAGGCGGCATCGCTATATATTCGAGCGCCTTCAGATATCCCGCCGTCTCGCCGTATTTAAGTTCTACGAGCGTATCGGAAACCTTAAGATCGCCCCGTTCGAGCGCTTCCGTCATGAAGCCGAGAATAACGCCGGCCGATATCGCGTCCATTCCCATCTCTTCGGTACGGTCGATGAGATTTAATATATCCGTAGGGTTTTTCATTCCAAGTTCAGTGCCCAGAGAAAAGACCAGCTCGTGATCGTACGATACGCCGTTGGATTCGTACTCGTACCCTTTGTCGAATAACTTTCTGAGGCCGCCGATGTGGATACAGCCGATCGGGCATCCCGAGCATGAGACCTTTCGTGATAATACCTGTTCCGCGAAAGCCTCGCCGGATACGTTCTCGGCGAATTCGAAATTGGATTTTTTCAGGTTATAAGAAGGGAGTCCGTTTATCTTATTTAACGGAAGAAGGTTCTTCGGCGTTCCGAGCTCGTGATATTTAGCCATTAAATTCGTTTTCGTCGCTTTATCGTATATTTCTGAATAGAGCTTATTATATTCGGCGGGTTTTTTGATCTCGATGTCCTGTTCGCCTGAAATGATTATGCCTTTAAGATTTTTAGAACCGAACACGGCGCCGAGGCCGAGCCGGCCGAAATGACGGTAGCTGTCGACATTTACGCCCGCTATCGGAACCATATTCGCGCCCGCCGGGCCGATCCGGATTATGCTTCTGTTGCCGGGCGCGCCGGCCATGTTTCTCATATGCTGGCCCGATTCGCTTACCGGAAGGTTCCATATGGCTTCCGCGTCATGAAACGACACGTTATCAGGGCTTATGGTTATATAAACAGGGTCGTCGGCCCGGCCCGATATCACGAACGCGTCGATATTTGCGAGCCTTATGGCCATCGCGAGGCGCCCTCCGGCGTGAGATTCACCGTATTCACCGGTCTGGGGCGAATAAAAAGACGCGACGGCTTTCGTACAGACCGGAAAGATGGTGGTCATGGGGCCGATCGCAAAAACAGCGGGCTGTTCGGGCGCCAGAGGCGGAAGATCATACTTTACAAGTTCCGAAAAAATTTTCGATGAAACTCCGGAGCCGCCGATAAAAGGCATAAGATCTTCACGGTTTTCAAATCTTATCTTTTTTTTATTGAGGTCTATATGTAATACGCGGATGTAATTCTGGTATATCATTATGCGTTCGCCTCCTTATCAGTTACGATCTCAAGACATCCGTGAGGGCAGAACTTAACGCACATACCGCAGTGCGTGCACATGAGCGGAAGTTTCAGTTCCGCGTCGAATTCAAGATAATTTATCTTGCATGCGTCAACGCACTTTTTGCATCCGATGCATTTATCTTTAATAAGCCTGGCGCCGCCGCCAACTTTTGGAACCATAGCCTCGGTAGGACAGACATAAGCGCAGGTAGGCTTCATGCAGCTTCGGCAGATATCGGCGACGTATTTTCCTGACATTCCCCCGGCCGTCCTTATTTTAAGCGCGCACCTTGAAACCGAATGAGACCGGTAATTTATCCTCGCGCACGCGATCATGCACGAATAGCAAATAATACACTTGTTCATTCCAGGGGCCTGTAATTTTCTCGACAATTCGATCACGCCCTTTATTTTAGTTAAAAAATTTGGTGTTACTTCTAATTATGTGTGCTAACGATGATGAGTGATATTAATTGCGGACCGGCACATTATTAATTAAATGCATTAGAAACTATTTAAAAAAGGCGGCTGCCAGGCCGCAACCACAACTATTCACTTTTCACTGCCATCTATTCACTAAAAAACATTGATTGTATTCTACATTTATTTAAAATAAAAATCAAGAGCGCAAAAAAATGGGCTTCCAATTTTTTCGGAAACCCATTTTTTTATATTGATATTTTTAAGTTTTATTAAAGATTACCAATTGAAAGGATTGAGCTTGCCTAAGACTTCCTTGCCTTTGTCTAAAGCTTCCTTACCCTTTTCGGCGATGTTATGAACTACTTCTTTGCCCTTATCGACAGCCATTTCAGCCATTCCGACAGGATTTACATAGAAGGTCGCGTTAACCTTGACCGGCCCGAGGGTGAATCCGACGTTCTGGAAACCGACCTTGTTAGCTTTAAATGAGAAGCCGCCCTGAACGCCCGCGCCAACACCGGCGCCTACGCCGCCGCCAGCGCCTACTCCAAAGAGGTCCTGGCCTTTATACTGAACCGCGTGGTTTACGTTTCCTTCGACCCATGCGCCGCATCTGGCTTCGGCTTTACCGCTGAGTTCGATGCCGTTCTTTCCGAGATAAGCCGTGCCGTTAGCGCGTGCCTGAGCGCCGGCCATCACTTCGGCGCGGGCGGAAGTTTTCGTTCCATATCCGCCGCCAAGTTTGGTCGTTATCTGAGCTTCGTTTTCTGATTTGAAACCCGCGCCTATTTCGACCTTGCCTTTAGCGTCTAAAACGGCGCCGTCTTTCATCCATTTAGCGTTGCCTTCGCCTCTCGCCCATGCGCCGAGAGTGTTATCGGTGCTGGCTTTAACGGCGACATTGTCACCGAAGAACTTGCCGTTATATTCGGCTTTATAGCGGGGGCCTAAATAAGCGTCAAATTTAGTGAGCGATTCGTGAGCGGATATAGCGCCCTTGGCGTGGCCTTCAATGTCTCCGGTTCTTTCCCATGAAGCGCCGCCCATGCCGAACATGTTCTTGAAACTCTGACTGCCGTCCCCGCTCTTGAATTCTTTCATGGCGGATGCGAGAACTATTGAATTTTTACCGTTTTTGAGAATTCCATCAGCCAATATGTCTTTGGTAAGATCTACGCTTTTACCCGACTTGGCCGCGGCTGATTTCAGGAAATCAGCGAAATCAGCGGCTTTTTCTTTGCCGGCGTCAAGGGCTTTTTTGGCCTCGACCTTCATTTTAGCGAGAACGGGATGAACGGCGTCCATAGCTCCGTCTTTAGCGTCGCCTAACAGATCGATCCCCTTTTCCTTAAACTCTGTTATCATTTGTCTGTATTCTTCAAAGTCTTTCTTTTTACCGCCTATAAAATCTTTGACGCTGTCTATGGCGTTATTTACTTCGCTGGTGAACTTATCGGGAAGGCCTTTAGCCACTTCGGCGGCCTTTTCAGCTCCCTGCCCTACGGCTTTCGCGGCATTCGCTGCGGTGTCGACAGCCTGTTTTCCGGCGCCGAATATGGAGGATACCACTGTTTTAACCGCGGTCTTGGCAGTCTCATAAGCTTTTTTTACGACTTCCTTCGTGTTTTCAACGACCGACTTCGCCGCATTAACCGTAACACCGGCGACCGTCGAAACTGCGTCTACACCTTTTTTCACTGTATCTTTAACCGTATTTACCGCGCTTGAAACGACGCTAGTGGCCGATTCCCAGAATCCTGCGTGAGCGGGTTCCGGGGTAGCGAAGCAAAGGGTGAACATTATGCTCATGAAGATCGCGTATATTTTGAGTTTCTTATTGGTAAACATTGGCACCACATCCTTTCGGCCAATATCCGGCCGGCATAAAATATTTAAAAATATTTTCCTTACTTTTAAGCCGTTCTTAATAATTATGACGGCTTGAATCTATTTAAAAAATCTGTAATGAGGCGGTTAGGTTTTCGGTTAATAATGAAAGCGATGAAAACTTGTCTTCTACTCTAATTATACGAAACGCAAAAAGCTTTGTCAAGGATGAATTAAAAAATATAATTTAAGCGCCTCCTGATGGGTCGGAGTTCTTTCTTTTAATTAGTTGAAAATGTATGTGAACTATGTTATAATCTCGCTCGCCGGATTCTAATAAAAAGGCTGTATAATGAAACAATATAAAGACGACGACAAATTAACGGACAAAAAGGATGATCTTTTTAACGGGGCTGAAAATTTCAACCCTGAAAAGTTATACCATACCGCTGAGACCGTAAGATTTTTCAGAAACGTTATCCGCACGGTCATATTTGTTATCATTTTAATAGGCGCAGGATGCGGTTTTTATCTGTACAATCGCATCGCTCCTAGATCTTCACGCGAAGAACCGGCTTCAGATGTCAAAACGCGTCAGGGCCAAGCTAAAACCGAAGCTGCACAGTCGAACGCCCCGGATGAAAACATGTCTGACGATGGCGACACCGTCGAAAATAATATCGACACGACGGCCGCCGTGGAAACTCAGGCGCCGGATGCGCAAAAGCAGGCAGCGGCTTTAAATGAACAGGGAATTCAAACGGCCGCCGTAGCGATAAAAAATTCAACGGCGCTGGCCGTCTCCACCGGCAAAACGGCGGAAGCCCTCTTGAAAAACGCCTCGATCAAAGCTCCTTCTACTGAAACCGTAGCCGTGACGCATCCCGGCGATACAAGAGCGGTGGCCGCCGCTAAAACTCAACCCGCCGCAACATACGAAGCCTCGATAAATAAAACCGGAACAACGGCGGAAATCGCAGCCGCCGTCACTAAGGACACAGCGGAAACTATAATTGCCAATAATGGCGCAAAAGCCACGGCTGAAGTTAAGGCCAACGCCAAACCCGAACCGGCGGTTAATTTCGATATTACCCCGATAAACGCGCTCACGGCGGCCGGATCATACGACAAAGCCGTTCCCGCTATCATCGAGGCCCTTAAAATAAAAGGGTTGAATCAGGAGTCTTCCGACCGGCTCAACCTTTGCCTTTCCAAAATAAAGTTTTTCGCCGAAGCTAACCCGGCCGAAGCCGCGACTGCATTTTTGAAGGTCCGCACGATCAACGCTTCCGCTCTTCAATACGCGGTTTTATATCTTAAATTATTCCACAGGCAATATCCTGAAAAATGCAGGCTGCTTATCGATTCTGTCTTATCAAGCGTAAAGGTGACTTTAAGCGACGAAGAAAAGATCGAGATAGCCAAGGCCTGCCTCGCTTCATCATTACTTCAGGAAACTTCACGGACCTTGAAAAATGTTATCGCCGCATCCGAACACGAAAAAGAGATCGCGGCCGTTAACTCAAGCTTAAAAATGGCGCAGGAAGCCGCCGTTCTAACATTGCCGGGAAATCCCTTTTCTAAAACTTTCCTCGCTCCGGATACCCTCGGGCTTTTTGATAAGAATAAACCGGCCGCAACACACTCGTCACATTTTTTCAGTTCGCCGGCCGTCATAAGAACGCTGTTTTTCAAACCCGGAAACGGCGCCGAGCTTTCCGCATGTACGGCGAAAGGTTCTATTTATACAATTAGTGCGGCGACCGGAAAATTCGAAAGAACCAGCGCGCCGGAAGGCGGGCCGATCGATCCGTTATGCGTTTTTAATTTTTACAGATCGTCGAATCACGCCCTTATAAAAAAAGGGGCCATCTATGGGCTTTCAGCCCTTGCCGATCAGATCCGGACTCCTTTTTCAGCCGCGTATATAAACAGCAACAAGTTCAATTATCCTTTCCTGATATCGCCGGATGAAAAATATATGGTTAAAATGACGCCGGACGAAAAAGTTAAGAACAGATGTTCCTTCGATATAGTAGAGCTTTCCGGCGGAAAGACCACTTTCAAGACATCCGCGGCGCTTTATTTTGAGAACACCCCAGATCAGAACGCCTTTTCGGCTGACATGAAGAAAAATTCCGTAGGGACCACTTTTGACAGCAGATTTTTTTATTATTTCAAGTCAGCGGAAGGATCCGGCGCGGCGGAAACTTCAGAAGCCGCCGTCCGGCTTCGCTTCTTTTCCCTCGATCTTGAAACTTCAGACGAAAAGCCGCTTTTCCAGATAAAAACGGCGAAACCTGAAAACATATCGGTATCATATTCCGGAGCGCTCGAAGCGATCATAGTCTCATTCAACGGAACTCTTTCGCTGCGCGGCTCCGAAGAAACCGGCGGGACCTGGATCATCAGCCGGACGGGCGACGCGGCTATCAGAATATCGCTCGAGCGGTACTCAAGTTTTGCGGCGCTTAAAACACCAACCGCTGCTTTTATCTTTGCCCTGACATCTGACCGCGCGGCCGTAAAACTTATCGAGGTCAGAAAAAGCGATTTCAAAGAACTTTTATCATATACGGAGCAGTTGTTCAAGAAAGACCCGGAAAAAGCGCTGGAGATACTGGCCGGTTTCAATTCAAGGACCGGAGCGGGAACCGGCGGCGACCTTTTAAAAGCCGCGGCTGAATATAAATTGAAATCGGAAATATTCGAAAAGATCAAGATAGAACGGACGGTCATGGAGCTTAAAACATTGAAACGGCTTGAACTTCATAAGCTTTTAGTCGTAAAGGCGGAAGCGGCGCTTGCCGAATACGGCAAAAAATGGCCTGCTGAAACCGCTGAGATAGGCGAACTTAAGAATGAGATCGAGAAACGGGGCGGAAATGAAAAAAAATAACGGGAAATTTTTTTATAAATACGATTCAATAGAAGAATATTTCAGGCCGGGCGGAACGATCGCGAGAAATCTTCGCGACTACGAAGAGCGCCCCGGACAGGGTGAAATGGCGTCGGCGATCTTCGGAGCGCTTTCGGACAGCAGGCACGCTTTGATAGAAGCGCCGTGCGGGATCGGAAAAAGCTACGCGTATATAATCCCGGCTGCGCTGTATGCACAGAGCACGGGCGAAAAGGTCGTGATATCGACCAACACCAAAACGCTCCAGGAACAGCTCAAGGCGTCCGATCTTCCGACCATTTCTCATAAGTACGGACTTAACATAAGATATAAAATACTAAAGGGCAAGAGCAATTATATCTGCCTGAGAAAATTATACGACATTAAAAAAAGCGGCATACCACTTGACCTGTTCGGCGAATACGCGGCTGAAAAAATAAAATCCAGAACCGATATTTACTTAGACGCCATGAACGAGATCGACAGGCGCGATATAGCGGAATTCGAGGAATTATCGCACGAAGCATCGACTGACATACATTTTCAGCGCATGATAGCCTGCCAGAGCGTCGACTGCGTCGGAGGCAACTGTGAATATTTCAAGAACTGCAACTACTTCCGCGCGATACAGGAAGCACAAAAATCGGAGATCATAGTCGTGAACCACGCGCTTTACTTCGCCTGCCTCATGATCGAGGCGAATGAAAAGCTCGAGGCTTTGAGCGCTTTCGGCGCGGGCGAAGACGAGGATGGTAAAAGCCAGCAGGAAAAGGCGTTTTTAAACCCGATACCGTCGCATTCGCGCGTCATATTCGACGAGGCGCACCACATAGCCGACGTTGCGCAGAGCGGGTTTTCAATGTCATGCTCGCTTCACAAGTTCAATTCAACGCTTAACACCATCACATACGCGCTCAAAAAGAACGTGGGGAAAAAGGCGAAAAAGGTAACCGATAAGATCGCGGAACAGAAATACCTTGTGGAAGAGCGCATCAAGCTTTATTTCAACCATGTGGGAATGTCTCTCTTAGATGATTTTCTTACAAAAAAAGCCGAAGAGGGCGGCGGCGGTTCGTCAGCGGATGAAAGCGGCGCGGCGTCGGGACTTTCAAAGCTTATTCTTTTTAACGGCAATCACCTGGGCCGGATATCCGGGAATCCTAACGCGGATAACCTCATCGGCGCTCTTGAAACGCTTTCAGAAACGGCCAACGAGATAGGCGAGCTGCTGGTCGAAAAGAAGCTTCCGTTAAATATCACCGGCATCAACCGCATGATATCCGAAATGGTAACGGCGGCGGATCTGTGGTCGAACGCGAGATCTTTAAGCGAAGAATATAACCTGTGGGGGTCGCTCCCGTTTCAAAGCGCCAGAAACAACAATTACGCAGACGTTGAAATGATAGCATCGCCGCTGGACGTTTCAAAGATCATCGCAAGCGAGCTGTTCTCGAAGAAAAAATCGGTCATATTGACCTCGGCGACGCTTTCAACGGAAAATAATTTCAATTACATCAAAAACGAGGTCGGACTGACGAAATTCGCCCCGCTTGAAATAATGCTCGATTCGCCTTTCGACATCGAAGAACAGACCGGTTTTATAATACCGCCGATAGAGGCGACCCCGAAGGACAGAAATTTCAACGAGGCCGTTTCACGCTGGGTCCAGGATATAATTTTAAAATCGGACGGGCGGACGCTGGTGCTTTTCACTTCCAGATATCTCATGGAATTCGTTTATCGCGAGGTCGGCATGAAATTGAAGCTCGACGGCTACGAGGTCCTTATCCAGGGCCAGATGCCGAAAGGAACGCTTTTAAGCAAATTTAAAAAAGACGTCAGATCAAGTCTTTTCGCTCTGGACAGCTTCTGGGAAGGCATCGACGTGCGCGGCGAATCGCTTTCCACGCTGATAATTACGAAACTGCCGTTCAAGGTGCCGAGCCATCCTTTGAACGAGGCGCGGGATATTTACCTTAAAAAACAGAACAGGGACCCGTTTTCCGAATCGTCTCTCCCCTGGACGATACTCAAGCTCAAACAGGGAATAGGGCGCCTCATCAGGCATCAGAGCGACCGCGGTGCGCTGGTAATATTAGACACGAGGCTGCGCGACACTTCTTACGGCAGGAAAATATCGGCGGCGCTTCCCAACTACAGAAAATTAAAAAATATCTCGGAAATAAAAGTTTTTCTGGAAAATAATCGATAAATAATTTATAATATAGCCTCATGTTTACGAAAAAGCTAGAAAGTAATGGTATATGAATCCGAATAATTATTTAAAAGACAACGAATTAACCGTACAGTTCTGGACAAAATTTAAAAAACGCCTGGTTTTTCTGGATTTTGAGACAACGGGGATCAACTTCGACTCCGACAGGATAATCGAAATTGGCGCGCTTGCGCTCGCGGGCAATGGGTGCGGCGAAGAGTATCAAACCTTCATCAATCCTCAGGTCCAGATCGCGCCGCTGATAACTTCGCTAACCGGCATTTCAAACGACATGGTCTGCGCCGCGCCGCTTATCGAATCACAGGCCGAAACCTTCAACGCGTTCTTCGCCGACGCGATCGTCATAGCGCATAACGCTAACTTCGAAAAGAATTTCATCGCGCGCTTTTTCCCGGACGCTAAATGTTTCGAATTCATCGATTCGTGCGAGATCGCCATGCTCCTTCTTCCGACCCTCAAATACTACAATCTCGAAAAGATACTCAATTTTTTCGGCATAAAGGAAAACGAGGACCACAGGGCGCTCGTCGACGCGCGAGACACTTATTACGCATTAAATCACATGATATCTTATGCTCTCGCGAATTCGAGCCCCGATTTTTTAAAGACGCTCTCATCGCATATCGATAAGGCCGCGAACGCATCGACGGCGCAGTTTTTTCACAATCTTTCCGCCGTTCACAAACAGCTCAACAAGGGCACGGCCAAAAAGCCGAAGCAGGCGGATGCCCCTGTAAAGCCTGAGACCCGTGGGCATCAGGGCCAGATATCTTTCGGCTTCATGCCGGAACCGAGCCTTGAAGAAGCGCTCGCTGCGGTTGCCGCGCACGGCGTCATCGAAAGCGGATACCTTCTGCAGTCAAGCTTCGTTGCCGATATTATGAACGCCTTCGAGGAAGAAAAATACCTGCTCGCCGAGATACCGCATAAAGCAAACCGCATTAACTGCATCCTGCACGCGGCGGGGCTTTATTCGAAACGCACGCGCGAGAACGTGCTTGTGATCGAATCGCACGCGCCTTCGGTCGACGAGATAGCGAGACACCACCTGCCCCGGGCGGCTGCGGCGTTCGGCGGAGAGGTCAAGTTCGGGATCTTGAAGGACCCTGAAAATTATATCTGCCAGTGCAATTTCAATTTTCTCGAAAGTTCGGCCGCGACCGAAGAAGAGAACTTTTTCATTCTCTATATCAAATCTTACCTCTCCGAATACCGGGACGGCAATCTCGAAAGCGTCGCGCCGTTTCTGACGAATAAATATCCCAAACTCAAGGAGAAACTCGATTTTATAAAGGCCTCTGAATTTTTCTGCAGGAACGAAAGATGCGATATGCAGAAGAACTGCTGTTTCAAAAAAGCGATATACGAATATCAGAATTCGGACGTGCTCATCTCGCCGCCGAATAATTTTTTCAAATGGCGCGACGCGGTCAAAACCCCGAAAAAAAATAATTTCAGCGTCATAGTCGATCAGGCGCATAAATTCGAGGACACCTTCACCGAATCGTTCTCGGTGCGTTTCAATAAAGCCGACGTCATGACGGCGTTAGACGACGGGCTTAAATTCTGCGAAAAAACATTCGAGGGCCATGACGGCCACGACGACGCGGCGAACTGCAAAAGTTCGCTCGAGCACAGCATAGCGCAGGCCAACGATTTCTTCGGATACGCCGAAGGCATATATTCGCACATCGCCAAAGACGACATAAGCCGCTCGGGCGCAAGTTCGACGATCCTTCTTGAACGCATGTTCGAGGACACCAACCTCCAGGAAAACTTTCTCGAAAAGCTAATCAATCTTTCGATAATTTTCAAACAGTCCGAAAAACACTTCGAAAAGCTGGTCCGATTCATCCCTAAAAATATGGCGGGATGCGAAAAAAGCCGCGCCGAGATCATTTACAGCATGAACAAGCACATACGCAACATGCGCAAATTCCGCGAATATTTTTTAACGATAATACAATCGGTAGACGCGACCTACACGGCCTATCTGAAATACGATTTTTATAAAAAGGACTGGGGCTTCTGCACCGAACCCGTCGATATAGGAAGGATACTTTCCAAACAGCTTTTCCCGTTCGCGAAAAGCATGGTCTTTGTTTCGTCGTCTCTTTCGGTCAATTCGGACTACGATTTCATCAAATGGATACTCGGGCTTCAAAAATGCAGGAACCTCGAGGTGAAATCATACGAAAAATTCAGGGACACTACCCAGCATAGTTTTTTAATACCAAAGGAAATGCCTTATTTCGACTCCAAAAACACCGCCGCTTTCGTGGCGAAGCTCGGCGAGATCATATTAAAGATCGCCTCTAAAAAAGGCGGAAGGACCATGGTCCTTTTCAACTCGATCGAGAGGATGAACCAGGTCTATAAAAACGTGAGCGAAAGTTTTTCAAAACTCGGCATTATATGCTCCTGCCAGCGCTCGGAAATATTGAAATCGAAGATGCTCGAACAGCTAAGTAAGAACGAGACCTGCGTCATATTCGGCTCGCAGGGCCTGATGGACTTTCCCGACATGCAGGACGAATCCATCGACACGCTCATAATCGAAAAGCTGCCGTTCCCGTTCTTCGAGGACCCGAAGATCATTTCGCGCAAAAAACTGGCCGCGGCGAGGGGACTTCATGAATTTGAAGATTATATCCTGCCGAAAACGATATTAAAGATCAAACAGACCATCGGACGCATCAAAAGCGATAAAAACGGCAAAGGCCTTCTGGTCATCGCAGACTCTAAACTTATAAACGCGAAATATCTTCGCGAAATATCCCTGTCGATACCGGTCGGCAACACTTATTACACCTTTGAGGAATACTGGAGGGATCACAATTAACAGGCTCGAATACATACTGCAGAACGTTGAAAAACCTCAGCAGTACATAGGAAAAGAATACGGCCTAAAAACCCGGAGCGCGGAAGATGCCGCCGACAGAAAAAATAACGCCCGGTTTTTACTGTCGTTTCCCGACACTTACGATATCGGCATGTCCAATCACGCGATGAAAATAATTTATGAAATGCTCGACACGACGCCGGGCGTCATAGTAGACCGCGCATATATCCCCGACGACGATTACGCGAAACTCTCGAAAGAACTTTCGTGCCCTCTGACCTCTCTTAATTACAGGCTTCCCGCGCTTGATTTCGACGTCATCGGATTCACGCTCGAATACGAGCTCAATTTTTCGAACGTCCTTTATTTTTTAGATCTCGCCTGCATACCGCTTTTATCGGCCGAACGGCGCGAGGGCCATCCCATTATAATAGCGGGCGGGTCGGCATGCGTTAATCCAGAACCTATGGCTGATTTCATAGACGCTTTTTTTATAGGCGACGGTGAGCCTATGGTCCCGGAGATCGTCGAGGCCGTTAAAAATTCACGCGCCAAAGGTCTTTCCCGCGCGGAAACGCTCGCCGAACTTTCAAAGATCGAAGGCGCTTATATCCCTTCTTTCTACGAACCAGCTTTCGACGGCTTCTCGCAGACGGACCTTACGGCAAAAAACGAGAAGGCCCCGGCTAAAGCAAGAATGCGTCTGGCTCAGGACCTCGACGCGTGTTTTCACCCGACCCATTATCCGGTGCCGAATTTCGAGACCATCTTCAACCGCGGCATAATCGAGATAGCCAGGGGCTGCAAGCACGCGTGCCGCTTCTGCCAGGCCGGCTTCATTTACAGGCCTTACCGCGAGCGTTCGCTCGAGGTCATTAAAAAGACCATACGAGAGATATTTTTAAACACCGGATATTCCGAATTCACCCTCTCATCGTTATCCGCCACTGACCACACGCATCTGCGTGAGATCATCGATTTCGTGGCCGGGCTCAATAAGAGCGGCGAAGAATTCTCGGAAACTCTTTTTTCGGTGTCGCTTCCTTCGCAGCGCATCTCGACGTTCTCGGTAGAACTCGCTCGCGCGCTTTCAAATAACAGAAAGTCGGGGCTTACCTTCGCGCCCGAGGCCGGGTCCCAGCTCATGCGCGACCGTATAAACAAAAACGTGACGGGCGAGGATCTTTTAGCGACCGCGGCAGCGGCAATAGACGCAGGATACAGGCTCATAAAGCTTTATTTCATGATAGGGCTGCCCCACGAAACCGACGACGATCTCCGGGAAATGGCAGTTCTTGTTTCAAAGGTCATGGATGTGGCCCGCGAAAAAAGGGCGAAGGCTTTCGCCATGAACGTGACATTTTCAACCTTCATTCCCAAGCCGCACACTCCTTTCCAGTGGGCGGCGCAGACATGCGAGGACGAGATAAAAAGGCGCCAGGCGCTTTTAAAGGAAGAATTGAAAAGATTTCGCAGCGTAACGATGAAATTCACGAACTACCGCGTTTCGGCTCTGGAATCGGCATTCGCGAGAGGCTCGAGGCTCCTTTGCAAGGTGCTTTTAAAGGCTCATGAACTCGGCTGCCGCTTCGACGCGTGGGACGATAAACTCAGATCAGGATCATGGGAACAGGCGTTCGCGGAATCGGGCATAGACATGAAAAGTTATATTTCACGGCCTTTCTCAATTGACGAGATACTCCCCTGGCAGATCGTCGATACGGGCGTCGCCCCGGCGTATCTTAAAAATGAATATTTAAAGGCGGCAAGCGCCGAACTCACTGAAAAATGCGACCCCGCAAGCTGTAAACGCTGCGGAGTATGCTGATATCGGAAGCGTGATAAAATTGGAAGAGATAATAATACAGGCATGGTACAAAAAGACGGGAATAATTAAATACACTTCGCACCGCGACCTCATAAACACTTTTTATATCGCGATGGGACGCCTTGCGCTTCCGGTCGTCTATACGGAAGGGTTCTCGAAAAAACCGAAGATCGCCTTCGCGCCGCCGCTGCCTCTCGGGGTGGCTTCGAACTGCGAGTTCGCCAACATTCATTTCAAAAAACCCTTGAAACTGACGATAGACGAAATACGGGAAAAGCTCGGCCGTTCATTTCCGGACGGATATGAATTTTACGAAGCGAAGGAGACCACTAACGCCGAGGTAAAGGAAATGATGGCGAAGATATTCGGCATCAGATATTCTTACAGGCTCGAATTTGAAACGACCCCGGATATCGACGCGGGCCGGATAGCGTCCGCGGTGCTCTCGCGCGTGGCCGGGATCCTCGGAGAAAAAGAGATCGCGGTAACTCACAACGAAAAAACCAAGAACATAAGGCCTTATATTTTAGAGTGCGGAGTTTCCGGAAAACCCGTCGAAACCTCCGGCGGATGCGCGATAGAACTTTCGGCCGTTATAGCGTTCAAGGACCACAGCACCATCAGGCCGCAGTTTTTATTCGACTACCTTCTCGCGGATATCCGCGGAAAAGTTTTATTCACTTACGACATAACCAAGGAAAAGATATTATATTAACATTTAAGAATATATTTAAGAGTTTTTTCATGCCGGACGGCGTTATATTTTTTTACGGCGTAATATCCTGAAAGATCAAAACGCTTACACGGCACGGAACAGGAAATTTTATTATTTTATTGAAAGGGGTATGAAACTTGGACAAAAAGATCATCATTCACGTCGATGACGACGAAACTCAGATAGCGATCCTCGAGGACAACCGGCTGGCTGAATTTTTCATCGAACGCGAAGACGCGATGCGCATCGTCGGAAACATATACAAGGGAAAGGTCTCGAACGTGCTTCCGGGCATGCAGTCCGCGTTCGTGAACGTAGGCCTTGAAAAGGACGTTTTTTTACATATAGACGACATCGACGGATTCGGCGCTGGTTACGAAGGCGAGGCCATAGACCCCGACATCAAGAGATCGCTTTCCATAAAAGACGTTCTTCAGGTCGGACAGGAAATAATAATCCAGATATTAAAGGAGCCTCTCGGCACCAAAGGCGCCCGCGGCACCACCTATATAACGCTTCCCGGAAGATATTGCGTGCTTCTCCCTAACGAACGGCACGTCGGCGTTTCACGGCGCATAATGGACGAAGGCGAAAGATCCCGCCTTAAAGCGTTAGGCGAAAGACTATGCCCGAAGGAAATGGGCCTTATCATAAGGACGGTAGCGTCCGGCACGACAGAGATAGATCTGGCCGAGATTGAAACCGACATCAAATTCCTGCTCCAGCTGTGGGAAAAGATCCTCGGGAGGATCCATAAAGCCGGAGTTTACGCGCTTATCCATAACGAACTCAATATCGCGCTGAAGATCTCGCGCGACCTTTTCACATCCGACGTTTCGCAGATCATGGTGGATTTCCCGTCGCAATACGAAAAGATGGTGGAATATCTCGAGTTCATGGCGCCGCGCGAAAAAGAAAAGCTGAAACTCTATTCCGACGAGATACCCATGTTCGAAAAACTCGGCATCGACCGCCAGATAGAAAAAGCGCTGCGCACTCACGTCTGGCTTAACTGCGGCGGATATATAATCATTCAGAAGACCGAAGCGTTAACCGCCATCGACGTCAACACCGGAAAATTCACCGGTCAGGACAGTCTCGAAGACACCGTTTTCAAGACGAACCTGGAAGCGGCTTACGAGATCGGCCGCCAGGTAAGGCTGCGCGATATCGGCGGCATCATAATAATAGATTTCATCGACATGGTACGCGAGGACCACAAGAAAAAGGTCATGAACGTGGTCAACGACATCTTCAGCAAGGACAAGTCGAAAACTACGATACTTGGAATAACCGAGTTCGGCCTCGTCGAGATCACGCGCAAGAGGGTATCCAAGTCGCTCAACGAAGTGCTTCAGCAGGCCTGCCCTTACTGCAAGGGAAGCGGAAAGGTCCTGGCGTCGAAGGTCATATCTTCGAAGGCGAGGAACGAGATAATAAAACTCGCGAAGATGTCGAAGGCTTCAACCGTCATGGTCAACGTCCATCCGGACGTGGCGGCTTATCTTATCGGCGAAGAGGGCGGGCGCATCAGAACGCTCGAAACTCTAACCGGAAAATCTATCTATATCAGGCCCGAAGAAGGCTACCACACGGAACAGATACTTGTCACGGCGAAATAAATAAAGAGGTTTTTACCGGCCGGCCCGAATCCATCTTTTAAAAATCATGGATCACGGCGGGCCGGCAGCATATCAGAGATCATTGTTTTTTCCAGAGCGATCTTGCATATCATAAGCGCAACCTGAATTTATAAAAAGCAGGCGCATAATGAAAATAAGACACACGTCATCGCTTCTTACAACTCTTGGATTTTCGCATGCTCTCGTTGACGCAGTATGCGCCGCCGTCACGCTCGGAAGCGTCTTCAATCATAACATCACTGGCGAATCCGCCGTATTTTTAATTTTATTATATAATATCCTGGCTTTTGGAATGCAGGCTATAATAGGTTTTGGCGTCGACCGTATGAGGATATCGAAAATTTCATCGATAGCCGGCATAGTTATTACTGCATCATCTATTTTCTTCGCCGGTTATTCGGCCGTCGCGGCGGTCGTAACCGCCGGACTGGGTAACGCTATTTTTCATGTCGGCGGCGGGAGGACGGCCCTTATAATGAAGCCGGAAAACGCTTCGATACCAGGAGTTTATGTTGCTCCCGGCGCCGTCGGTTTATTGATCGGCACTCTTTCGGCCAAATACCTCGACATAGCATCAGGTCCAATGCTGATCATCGCTGTTCTTTCGATAACCGCGCTTTCAATGTCGGTTTTTCCGGATGAAGACACAAGGTTCTCAAGGATCATCGCATTAAAAGATCCGGGCGGAATTGCAGTTTCTATGCTGCTTTTTTCGATAGCCGTCAGATCGTTCATAGGCTTCTCAATAACCATGCCATGGAAAGACGATATGCTGCTTTTAATAACACTTACACTCGCCATATCCACCGGAAAGGCAGCTGGCGGTTTTTTTGCGGACAGGTTCGGCTGGGTCGAAACCGGCGCCGGCGCTCTGATTCTTTCGGCGCCGCTCATCTCGTTTCACAACGGATCGCCGGTTCATGCAATTATAGGATTCATGCTTTTTAACATGACGATGCCGGTGACCCTTGCCGCGATGTTCAGACTTTTTCCCGGTTATCCGGGTTATTCATTCGGCCTTACCTGCCTCGCGCTCATAACCGGAATGCTTCCGGCGTTCACGCAACTTCGCGAATTTTGCGCTCCTTATTTTATTATCACGCTGATTTTATTATCGGCTGCTACTCTTTATACAGGTATCCAAAGAATCGAATACATCTCACGTACCGGTACGGAAATCACTGATACATTAAAGAACACGGCTTAAATCATGAATTTAATAACCGCTTTATTTTTAACGATAATAATTGAAACTTTCACGGCCATATTATTCGGCTATAAAAAGCGGCGCGAACTTTTGGCTGTCGCGATCGTAAGCCTGGTCACCAATCCGGCGCTTAATTTATTCATTGCCGCGGCATATTATTTGAAATTCATAAACATAAGTATCGGGCTCATATTATTTCTCGAATTGGTCGTCGTCGTTGTCGAATGGCGTATGCTGAAAAAAATGCTGCTCAAAAGTTCAAACGATCTGCTCCTTCTTTCGTTCGCGATGAATTCAGCTTCATTTATGACGGGGCTGTTGTTAAGTTATCCGGTATTAAATCAATGAGGAACGATATAATTATGATGAAATCAATTTTTATTTTGACAGCGTTATTTGTTTTGGCATCATTTGACGCCGCCCGTGCCGATGCTGTTAGCTATTTAGCAGTCGGACTCGAGTTGCCGCTTCTTTTACTCAGCTTGCTATGTTTCATGATCTGTATTACAATGAAATTTTATTTGAATATAAAATATCCAGATAACACATCTCGCCCAACCAAAGATAGTGAACCCGAGCGTGAAACGGACAATGACGGTTCCGGCTTAAACAAAATAATCAAAACTGGTATGCTGCTCACAAGATACATATTTTATTTTGCGTTGTTTGTCACGGCGTTATCCTTTTTGGAGATCAGCTGTTCTTATAATAGAGAAAGATCACCGAGAGGTCTTTTCAACAAATCTGAGCCGAAAACAGTTAAACCTACCCTTGAAAATTTAAGGTACTGAGTATTAAACAATAATGAAAGGCTATATTCATGAAAACCGATATTCTACTTCTTGCGTTATTAGCAGTTCTCCTCGATTCAACTCCGGCAGTTGCGGATGGAGTTTCTCCTCCGGTTTCACTGCTGCTTGCAATTCCTTGTCTGGCGATGGGTATAATCGGATTAGCAATGTATTTTTCATACCGGATATATTACAAACTTGATAACCCGGATCAAAACAACTATAAAATAAAATTTTACGATCATTATGAAGATGACAGTTATGAAATGGCCGAAAAATCTAAAAAAGCCTGTGAATACTCACGAACTGCGAAATTTTCATTTATGCTCGCAATAATGCTATTAATGTTATCGGTATACGAGGAAGATTGTCAGAGCCGCAGCAAAACGGCAAGATTGCATAACAGAAATACGCCTGAAATAATCAGATTTCATAATCGCAGCAACTTTTGCTTGTCAATAAATGATGCAATTCGATCTTTTCGATATCGCAAAAACAAATTTCCGCGTGATTTGCATGAATTGAAACAAAACACTGAAAACATTCAAGATAAATTAATCGATCCATTAACAAATGTTTCCGACTGGGAAGTTCGCAGCTATTGTAACCAAGATGAATGGTATCGAACAGCAATAATCCCTTACTATCCAAGTTTACCACTATGGAACCCGGAAGCGCAATTTATGAAATGGCCGCGAAAAAATTTCATTCCAGATTTTAGAGTTGTAAATTTTATTGACGACCAGATTACTGAAAAATCAAAATGGATGAAGTACTCTTATAATGGCCAAGATTTTTTTTATATCAGTTCAACAGATATTTTAGATGAAGTGATACCGGTTTGGCATCAATCATCGATTGACGGAATTATAGAAGTGAGGCCTCGAAAAGTTCCGGAGGAAGATAAAATTTTGCAACATATTAGAGAAATGCAATCAGAATATTAGCACGTGCTTCCCGGTCAATTAAAGTTTCCCGCGCTTGGCCGGCCTCGCCGCGAGACCCGCCAGAATGAATATTATTCCCATGGAAAAACCCGCGAACAGATAGTTCATGCTGTTTTCATTATATTGAAAAATGGCCAGGCAATATATCAAAGAGATCGCCGCGAAGATCACGGCGCGCCTGTATCTTTTAGTTTTAAATATCGCCATAACGGCCCAGACCGCTAAAATCACGCCCATGATATACCCGCCGAAAGCTAAAATTTCAAAGACCTTGTTCGAATAAAAGGAAAACTCGATGAAATAAAGCGGCGCGTTCTCAAAGCCGTCCGATTTTTTCAGATTTTCACCGCTTAAGTGAAGCGCGTTCGTCGCGAGTTCGGGAAACTCCGTCGAAACAGGCAAAAAGCCTTTTGCGTCGCCGCCGAATCGCATAAGCGGCGCCGGAAACCCTTGTGAAACTACGCCCTGATCCGATCCGGGTCCGGGCGAATTACCCGAAAGATATGCCGCCTTCAATTTCTGCTGGACGGCTATCATCTCATCGACCGAAAGCGGCTTTCCGGACCCGGCGTCCATGAATTCGACTGCGCCCGCCGAAGCTGAAAGTCTTAAATTACTACTTATACCGGATAGCTGATAGCTGTCCATAAAATAAAACTCCCAGCTTATTCGCGAACACATAACGTCTATACGCGGGAGCTCGAACTTCGCGGCGCCGAAATTTTCAAATTCAGCCGTTTTGGTCAGATAAACCAGTTCCACCATAAATGATCTGAATTCGTTATCCATAAGCGGCGATTTTAAAAGCGGTATGAAAACCGAGCCTTCCTCGTTTCTCGCCGGCTTAACAAGCCTTTCCCCGACCTTAAGGCTCCATGTTTTAGAGTTCGCGGGCAGGCGCATCCTTAAAAACTGAACGTTGTTATTTCTTACCTGATAACGCGCGCGCGTCAGAATATACCCGGCTTTCGTGACGAAGCTCTTATAGTCGGCCGAATCTATCACGCACGGAATGGACGGCAGATCGGTATTTTTATTTATCGCAAGCGTCAGAGAGCATGGAAATTTCGATGTTTTGTATGAAAAAAGAACCGGCGAAAGCGCGCTTCTTTTTAAACCGCCGGGAATTTCCCGCTCGTCTATCGGCGTGAGATCGACCGTTTTAGTAACGCTGATATCGGCGTTTACCGATGAATCCAGCGCTATATATAATTTTTTTTCATCCGCGTTCCGGGGCATCACCCACGGCGCGTTCACTTCTTTTTTCATGTCAGCTATCTGGCGCTCATAATCTATGGCAACGCTTAACTGCCCTTTCTGAGGCGCCCTGAATGTTACGGTTAAAATTTTGCCGCTTTTTTCGCTGAGCTTATCGCCTGGCTTATCGCCTGGCTTATCGCCTGGCTTATCGCCTGGCTTATCGCCGAGCTTATCGCCGGCCGCGGCCGTGATCTTCCAATCGTATATTTCAGCGGATGAATTCACCCGCGTTATAAGCGTTTCAGGCTGGATATCAAACTGCAGTTCGCGCAGCATAGTGTTTTCTATGTTATAATTATTCGTAATAACGGATGAAAAGCGTTCTTCTTCTACCGTCAATATCTGCGTTGAACTCACGCTGACGCGGGGTTCGCTTTTCGGAACCATCGTTCTGACCTCTTCCGATCTCGCGGCCTCTTCACGCGCTACTCTCATGCGTTTCTCGCGCTCACGCTGTTTCTTGTATTTTTCGTTGCGGATCTTCTCCTGAAGCGTTAACCGGAAGCGGTAGAAGCCGGCCGGAACGAGATTCGCGGAAGTTAAGACCTCCGCCGTCCCGTCATCCGATCTCTGCGTTCGTATTATAAGGCCTGACGCGCTAATATCATATCCGGCGGGCGATCTTAATTCCATCATCATAAGCGGGCACTTCCCGGGCGAGAGATCGAAATAACGGTCGTCTTTATCGGATGCCAGGTCGGTCTTTAACGATACTTTGACCCGATATTCGCCGCGTCCTTCGAAAACGGCCGAGTAGTTATCTTTAAAAGGCAATATCCTAACGGTTCCGCTTGCCCGGCCGTCATCATTCGAAGTTTTAGCGAAAGGTTTTATCAGGCTGGATTCCACCGTCGTTAAAGCGACGTTTCCAGAAAACAGCTGGACACGGGTATAATCGTCGTCGAAAATATCGATGAAATATTCGATATCTATATCCGCATGGCCGGCTGTAACGACAGCCGATATCAGCATTTTCTTTACGAGGTCCTTATACGGCAGGCTTTCACATTCCGCCGTGCCTTCAGGCAGTTTCAGGCTCACGCCGCCTTTTTCAACAGCACTTACCGAATCGAGTAAAAATTTCAGGTTGGCGTATTTTATAAAAACTCCGGATGATCTCTTTTTTAAAATATATCTGTTAAGATCGCTCAGTTGAAAGAGCTGGACGTCGAGGGTCGCCGGATTATAAACGAGCTCTATCGCTCCCGGCGCGTCCGGTTTAAATTCGCCCGCCAAAGCCCCGGAGGGAATAGCGCATAACGCTGAAACGGTTATCGCCGCATATATAAACATCGCAAGCGTCGTTTCAGAAGCTGACGCGCGCGTGTTATCCGTTCCGGCCTTTCCGGCGGGCGCTCCGGATTCAAATAGTATCTTTATAAAGGTCCGATATATTCCGGGATCGGAAACGATCGATATAAGCTTCAGCGTAAAAAAAAATATCACGCCGCAAAGCAAGCCTATCTGAGGATATTTTGCGATTTGCGGAATATATGCGTTCACGGTTTCCATAATTATAATTATTAAAAGCGCCGCGAGGATCATCAAAACGGATCGCGGGCTGAAATCGAACGCGCCGCCTAGAAAATATGGCAGAACCAATCCCGATATCACAAGAACCGCCGATAATAACATATACGATCCGGATGTCATATATGAAATATTGATGAAAATATCCTGGTCCGGCATCACGAATTTTTTGTTCAGCAAATAGAACGTATTCGTCTTGACGAGATTGACTGGAACCGAAAAAACACCTTTTCGAGAAGCGTTTTCAGAGATCTGAGCTTTCGCGTCCTGCATCTTCCGCTCGCGCGCGCCCGGATCGGATCCGGCGTCCGGTTCAAGAGCCGTCGGATCGGCATAATATACCGTGATATCGTCTTTAGTGCCCGCCCTGCCGTCAGGCCCCTTCGAAAACACGACGCCCCTTTGAAAATCGAGTTCATATCGATTGCCCCACGGATCTTTCAGCGTATCGAGATTCGTCAGGTATTTCCCCTTCAGTTCCTTCATGAATTGATCCCGAACCTGGCTCCCTTCAAGATAATTATATTTCTGAACAGCCTGCGAAAAGGTGTCGCAGTCCTGCCTGGCCTTTGTCGATTTAGCGTCCTCCGTCATAGCGGCGAATTGAGGCATGGAGATCGAAATGATAAGGCCGAAAAATAAAAGGACCGCGCCGATCTTAACGAGATCAACGGAATCTATGACCACGCCTGCCGCGTATCGTATTGCGGCCAGCAGGCCAAGGACGGCGGAAGCGGCTTTTTCGATCCCGTAATAAGACGCGTACGCGAAAGCTCCGAAAAAAGCGAGCATAAAAAGAAACATCCAAAAGAGCCAGAAATTATCGGAATTCCAGATATCGGAGAGCGCCAGAATAATATTGACCGGGATCTGATAGACCACTGGAAACGGCGCCGACTGTTTCAGTCCCGGACTTCCGTTCAGATCGAAGAAAACGAATCCTTCCGGAACGAAAATGCGCCATTCAAAGGCCATCATCGGAAGATCGACCCGGGGCATTTTTATTTTGAACAGCCCGAAAGATCTTGAAAGTTTATCTATGTCGGATGACGCTTTTATTTTAACAGGAAAGTCGCAGACCGTTTCGTTTTTTATTTCCGATCTTATAATGGGGATCCTGAAGTTAGACGAAATATCGGCGGAAGTTTTAACCGGCCTCAAATTAACGTTGGATTCGAGGATCTCAGTGGTGCCGGACGGGATCAGCTTCAAAAACGGCATGCCGTTATTTTTCATATCGATGGAAATTTTCGATACCGCGCTTCCGTCGGGTGTAACTACGGTATTTATGGACGATCCGCTTATTATCGTGGATAAGGCTTCCGCGTCAGAGTATCTGGCGAGGGCCAGGGCGGCTTTATATGGATGCCTGAAATATTTGAAAGCGTAAAGCACCGGCGAAACTGTCGAATATCTCATATCCTCCGGCATTTCATACGCGTCGATGCGCTCTAAATTAAGCGGGTCTTCTTTAATGTCGATGCGCATGTTTGAAAACGCGCTGACGGCGATATAACCGCGCTCATTTTCAGCTTCATGGACGCAAAGTTCCGGAACCACGGTTTCTTTTGAGCCGGCGTCAATTTTCGAGGCCGTCTTTAAAATAATTGAAAAATCTCGATCTGAAGCGGTTTTTAAAATTATCTCAACGGACGATCCATTTTTCAGATCCCTGACGAAGAGCTTTTCAAAATTATCAGAAACAACCTCGTCGATCTCCATGCCCGCCGCGAGGCCAACTGAAAATTTAGCGATTTTACCTTTAATGATCTTAAAATTTATTTCGTGCTTTCCATTTATCATTTCATCCCCGAAAGAAAACATAGTATTAACGGAGCATTTGAACGCCGGCTGGACCTCGTCAATTTTCACTTTCCTCGTATCTTCCGCTCCGGCTTGTGTCCCGAAGGCATTAACTAATGCCGCTTCCCGCGTTTCATCCGCCTTAACTTCGGCCTCCGCCGATTTTTCCGCGAGTTTTTTTTCTTCACCGGTTATCGTTAAATAAGATATCAAAAGAGCGTCGGAAACGCCGAAATGACCTTCCATGGCCTGGTTCCCCGTCCCGGGATGAGTGAATAACCGCAGCCCCACGGCAGGTTCCATTTTGATCGAGGCGTATTTTTCGTCGTGCATAAAAACAACCGAATTTTCTGGCGAATTGGCGGTATTTATCCTGAAAAAATTCACCGCGTTACTCTTTTCAGGTTCCACCATGAATTTAACTGAAAGCCTGTGATCGCCCCTGCCTTTTAATATAAGCGAATAACCGTTCCCGGTCATCTGGCGATCGTCCGTGGTTTTAAAATCATAAGAAGTTATGGGTTCGACGATCATTACGGGCGCCGTATCGTCCAATTTCGCGTCCGTTAAAGCGATCTTGCCGCCGAAGAGCGGTAGCGTCAGATAATTCTTATCGTTGAAAACCGAAATATCCATGGTCAGATCGCAGAATATATTTTCGCTTTTTTTAGTGAATTTGTACGCCGCTCTTGAAATGATGCAATCCGCCGGCAGGATCCTTTTTTTCGTTCTCAGCTGTTTTTTATATTTTTCGATCTCATATTTTTCGCTTATCAGTTTGTTATTTTTTTCGGCGAGCTTCAAAAATTCCGAATAATCGACCTCGACGAGACGCGAATCCTCAAGTCCCATGGTTTCGATCAATTGCGCCGCGTTTGCCGCCGGAACGATCACTTTAAGATCGCTTACCGGCCTGACCTCGCAGGCATTTATCGCGAGTTCTTCCGCCGCCTCGACGGCGCCGCCCGGCAAAACAACCAAACAACCTGATCCAACGATCAAAAACATCATAAAAAACACTGAATAAACGGCATTTGTAAATTTCATAAAGCGCCTCCATAATTATTTAATTTAAATTTTTGAAAACAAAATTATGAAATTTACAAATGCATATCTCATTCCAAACCTATGAAAAATCGCGAACTCCTGTAAAAGCTCATTTATAGTAATTTTCAGATGTGGCGTCTTATTTTCAAAAATCGCAAATTGCAACATTTCCACTGCAAATTAACACAAAGGCAGGAAATATGATCCGCCCGCATGCAGCCGTTAACCGGCAGCGACGGGCGGATATAATTAAAGTAACTTTGAAATTTACATGAAGCGCGGGAAAATATTACCGGTCTTTAACCGGCCTGAATAGTTGATATCCGATCCGTGCCGCCTGCTCTTACCTGGCGCCAAAGCGTTATATTCCTTACATTAGCAGCATGAATAAGCCATACCCATTTTTCGTGTCATTAAATATTTTAAACGGTCATATAGATATCACCTTGAGAATAGATACATTATTCCGCCGAGAGCGAACATTACGAAAATAATGAGCAGGATCATCTGAAGGGTTTCGGCCAGCGCATCATGCTCAACGAAATCCGGCTCATAGGTCCCGTCGTTCGATTGAACGGGGCGCAGAACTCTTTCGGGCGGGCATTCAGCCGGCATGCATCCGATCGCGCGCGAAAGTTCACGGACGCGCCTGTTGAGCTCTCCGCGGCCTTCCTCTTCACTTATCGCGTCGCTTATCGCGATCATTTTCCCGCGCTTTTCGAGCAGAAACATCTGGTATACCCAGTAGTGATAATATCCTCCGGCGACCCGCTTTTGTTTGATCCTGCGGCCTGTGACGCCGACGGCCGATATCATATCGAACCCGAGATAAGGCGTCACTTTAACCGTTTCGAAGAATTTGAAGTGAAAGAGCACTGTTCTTGACCCGGTATCGATGATATAGTAGTTGTCGGTATTTCTGAAGCAATAGAACGAAAGGGCCGAAAGGGCGAGAAAGACCGCCGAATAAATATAAGTATAAGGCGCTTTTACGCTAATCACCTTGCCGTTGACAAAGAGCCAGAAAATAAGCAGTCCGACCAGAAGCAGCCCTGACGATCCGATGAAAAACATCTCGAGCGGGGTATAAACGTCCGCTTTTATTTTAACGTTAGACGCATCAGGTTCCAGTCCTTCTTCTTTTTTCACGCTTTTATCGTTATTAAAGGCAGATCTCATATTCACTCACTCTTCTTTCCGATACGGCCGCTTCAGCGGGCTTTAATATCAGGGCATTATTTCTTTTAATCAGCAGGCTTTTTATGCTACCCATTCCATAATAACTTAACCCGATGAAATTATATACAAATCCATGTTTATTGTCAATTTAAAGCGCAGCAAGTAATATAATTTTATGACCCGACTAATCGATTCGTTAAGAAATGATCGTTCAGACCAAAATATAGTTAAATTCTTCGTCCACCCTATCCCGGAAGTTCCACTAACCTTCCAATTCAAGAATTCAGCGATAATATCGCTGAATTCTTGATCGCCCCGCGCCCGCGAAGTTCGCGCTTCGCGGGCGCAAAAACAACAAAAGCGGAAATAACAAAGGGATAGAGAGGGTTTTTAAGGGAGAGGAAGGGGCATTGCTCTTTCTTCTCCCTTATCCCGCCCCCGAAGACCCATAACGCGAAAAAAATATCATCCGTGTTTCAACGCCGGCGGAAGCGGCTGAAATATCAATAAAGTTAACGCAAAGACGCATTATATTATAATAAACTAAAGGCAAAACAATAATAGTTGACAAAATAAGACCTTTTATATAACATATTTGTGATAAGTTTTAAAAACCGCTTTTTTACCGGCCAATATTTTTATAGAGGGAGTGAGATCTCAATGGACGAAAGACGCGAACGCGAACTGGTATTAGACGCTATACAATCGGCATTCATTCTTGATAAAACGAAGGGAAATATAATTGTTTATGTCGGACCGCATAAAACTAGCCTTTCCGGCACGGACGAACCGGTGGTATTCGAAGGCGAAAGCAGAAGTTTCAAGTCATGTTCTATTGAAAAAGCCGTCCAGCAGTTTGTTTCAGCCACTGAAGGAAGCTATGTCGTTCTGGAGAATCCGGCGGAGCGCGAGGACGAGGGGCATCCGAAACAGGGCTCGAATAATCTGCCAAAGCTGCTTTCAGGGCGCAAGATAAATATATCCGGGCCGGTGATATTTCCGCTGTGGCCGACTCAGATAGCGACGACGATAGAGGGACATCATTTAAGGTCGAACCAGTATCTTCTGGTGCGGGTTTATAATGAAGAGGCCGCGAAGATCAACTGGGGCAAGGCGGTAGTAAAGTTCCAGAAAACCGACGGCGACGGGGCGCAGGCGAAGGCGGACGCGAAGCCGAATATCGAGCGTCCGGACCTGACGATGGGAAAACTATTGATAATAAAGGGCACGGAAGTATCGTTCTATATTCCGCCGACGGGCATCGAGGTCATACCGGATGAAGAGGGGAATTTTGTGCGGGACGCTGTGACGCTGGAGCGGCTTGAATACTGCATATTACTTGACGAGAACGGGAATAAGCGTTATGTGCAGGGGCCTGTCGTGGTGTTCCCGGAACCGACGGAAGTTTTCGTGGAAAATAAGGCCGGCGCGAGAAAATTCAAGGCTATAGAGTTGAACGAGATAAGCGGCATATATATCAAGGTGATAGCGCCTTACACGGACGAAGCGGGCAAGGCTCACGAACCGGGCGAGGAGCTTTTCATAACGGGCCGCGAGATGATGATCTATTATCCGAGAGCGGAGCACGCCATAATAAAGTACGGCGACCAGGAGGTCCACTATGCGGTGGCGGTGCCGGAGGGCGAAGGGCGGTATGTGCTGGACAGGCTTTCGGGCCGCGTGGAGCTCTCGGCGGGGCCGTGCATGCTTTTATCGGACCCGAGAAAGCAGGTCATAGTAAGAAGGATATTAGACGACAAACAGGTTATACTGTGGTTCCCGGGAAACACGGAAGCGTTCGAATATAACAAGAGTTTGAGACTTTTGAACCAGAGCTCGCCCGATAAATTCTTATCGGATACAAATGTCAGAAAACAGGCCGCAGCGCCGGTTCCGATGCAGTCGGCCGCCAGAAGCGAGCGGATAGCGGACGAAGAAAAGCGCGAATTTTTCAGCAAGGATGATTTTACACGGGCCAGAAATTTCACGCCGCCGCGCGCGATAACGCTGGACACGAAGTACGAGGGCGCGGTTTTAATAAAGATATGGACGGGTTACGCGGTGATGGTGGTCAGTAAGACAGGCGAAAGACGGGTAGTGGTAGGCCCGAAGCCGGTGCTTCTGAAATATGATGAAACGCTGGAACCGGTAACGCTTTCGACCGGAAAACCGAAATCGTCTGATAATTGCCTGGAAACGGTTTATTTAAGGGTTATAAACAATAAGATCTCCGATATAGTGGAGGTAGAAACGAAGGACACCTGCAGCGTCGAGGTAAAACTTTCATACAGGGTCAATTTCGAGGGCGACCATAATAACTGGTTCAACGTCGAGAACTACGTCCAGTTCCTTTGCGACCACTTAAGATCACTTCTGAAGAACGCGGCGAAACATTGTTCGATAGAGGATTTTTACAGAAGATATATAGACATAATACGCGACACGATACTCGGAAAATCCGACGCGGCGGGTAAAGAACGCCCGGGCAGGCTGTTTCCGGAGAACGGCATGAAGGTTTACGACGTCGAGGTTTTAGGGATCAACATAAAGGACGAGGACGTCAGGGACCTTCTTTTCAAGACTCAGCGCACGATAATAGAGCAGGATATCCGCATCGAGATAGCTCAGAAAAAATTAGAGGTAACGCAAAAGATAGAGGACTGCACGCGACTTGAGTCCGAAGCGGTATCGATGACGCACCGTAAGAATTTCGAGTTAAAGGTCATGGAATCTCAAAAAGAGCTTGAATATGAAGTTTCAAAGCTTCTGATAGGGTTTGAGACGGAAGCGAAAAAACTCGAGAACCAGCTTTTAAGCCAGCAATCGATGTCGAAGATAAACGGCGAGGAGCTGGCGCGCCAAAAAGCCTGCTCCGAACAGGAAATGTCTGAAAAAGAAGCCGCGATGGAACAGCGTATAAGGGAGCTTAAAGCCGAGGCTGAGGCGCTGGTAACGAAGGCGGAGGCGATAAAACCCGATCTGATCGCGGCGATACAATCGTTCTCGGACAAGGAGCTCGCGTCAAGGATGGCCGAGAGCATGGCGCCGCTTGCTATACTTGGCGGCAGGAGCGTTTCGGACGTCGTCGCCAATTTATTAAAAGGCACGGGCGTTGAATACGTTCTCAAAAACCTTACGGCGGCCGGCGAGAAAAAAGGCGGCAAGAGCCAGCAATAATAAATCAAGTGAAAGGAAATTAAAAATGGCTGATAAAAGATGGGTTGACGGGTTCGGAGCGGCGATAACGGTCTGCGACGGGAACGGGATAGTTTTAGACATGAACGAAAAGGCGTCAAAGACCTTTGCGAAGGACGGGGGAGCCTCGCTTATAGGCAAAAGCCTTGTCGATTGTCATCCGGAGCCGGCACGCAGTAAGCTTTTAAAAATACTCAAAGACGAAACGACAAATTGCTACACGATCGAAAAGAACGGCGTTAAAAAGATGATATATCAGGCGCCGTGGCATGAAAATGGAGAATATAAGGGATTCGTCGAAATGTCGTTCGAGATACCCTTTGAAATGCCGCATTTCGTCAGAAAGCCGAAACAATAGCGGCCGGGATGCGAATCACTCATTTTGACGATTTTTTTGCCGATATATCAATCATGTAATTATAACAGGATAAGAGGTTTTTTATGGCAAAAACAAAGAAAGAACTAATAGCCGAATCTCAAAAATGGCTCGATAGAATATCAGATAAAAATTTAACCCGCAAGAAACGGCAAACTATCATAACGGAAACAGTGGATAATTTCAAAAGCTATTACAACCGCGGATATCTCGAATACAGGAAATCAGTGACGGAGGCCGGCGATTACTCGGCGGTGGAATGGACCGGGCGCGGTTCATACTTCACGGACATCCTCGGCAGAAAATACCTGGACCTCTTAGGCGGATTCGGAATATATTCGGCCGGACTGCGTCATCCGAAGATAGTAAAGGCCGTCCGCGACCAGCTTTCAAGGATGCCGCTGTCATCACAGGAGCTTTTAGATCCGCTGCGCGGAGCACTTTCGAAACTTCTGGGCGAGATCGCTCCCGGCGATCTGCAGTACAGCTTTTTCATAAACAACGGAACGGACGCTGTGGAAGGCGCGATGAAGCTCGCGCGTTTATATACCGGCAAGTCAGGTTTCATATCGTTTTTAAAGGGATTCCACGGCAAATCATACGGTTCGCTGTCGCTTATGGGTAAGGCGGAGTTCCGCGTGCCTTTCGAGCCTCTGCTTCAGGACGTTTATTTCGTGCCTTACGGCGACGCGACTGCTGTCGAGCAGGAATTGCAGCGCGCGAAGGACGTCGGGTTCGACATAGCGGCGGTCGTCGCCGAGCCTGTCCAGGGCGAGGCGGGGGCGATAGTTCCGCCACCCGATTTTTTCCCGAGGCTTAGAAAGATCTGCGACGATTTCGGCGTTCTTTTGATCGCTGACGAGGTCCAGACCGGGCTCGGACGCACAGGAAAACTTTTCGGCGTGAACCACTGGAACATCTCACCCGATATAATGTGCCTCGGAAAAGCTCTCGGCGGAGGAGTAATGCCGTTATCAGCGTTCATCTCGTCGCCCAAGATCTGGAAGGTGCTGGAACCCAATCCGTTCATACACTCATCCACTTTCGGCGGGAATCCGCTGGCCTGCGCCGCTGGAATAGCCGCTATAAACGTTACATTGAAGGACAGTCTCGCTGAAAAGGCGGCTAAATCAGGAAAATATCTGATGGGCGAACTGAAAACCATTCAGAACGAATATTCGGAATATATAATAGACGTCCGCGGGCTCGGACTTTTAATAGGCATAGAATTCATAGATTCGGAATTCGGTTACGCCGTAGCGGCCGGCCTTTTTAAGCGCGGGATACTGGTGGCGGGAACGCTTTTGAATTCCAAAACCATAAGAATAGAACCGGCGCTCGACATATCGAAAAAAGCGCAGGATTTCTTTTTAGCTGAATTCCATACTACGCTCAAATCCATAATAAAAAAAGGCTGGTAGAAAAGATCTTATTTAATGATGTTCTTTAAACCGTCCACGCCGCTTATTATCTCTTTCGAGTTGGCTATGACGCTGCTCGCGCAGATAACGAGCGGCGCGATGAAGGTGGACACGAACTTTATCATGTTGTTTATGTCCAGAGGCCAGACGGGCATCTTAGCTACTATGCCGTGAAGGTTTTCAACCATTATTATCTCGTCGGCCGACTCCATGTCGAAGATCCCTGATACGGCGACCTTTTCCTGAAGTTTAGCGTAATAAAAATTAGACGTGCGTTCGAGCCTTTCGAGCGCCTCTTTTTTTACCTTCTTCATTTTAACGTGCGCTCCGTAAAGCGAGGCCCAGAAAAGGAAGAAAGAGAATATATAAAAAATGATATATACCATGAAAAATTTGCGCGAGAACGGATCGAAGATAAAAAGCGCGGTGAAATAAAGCATGACGAGTATCAAAAAATAGTTGACCGCCATGGCGAGTGAACCGATGTCCTTGAGGCCGCCCGCGTGGTCAGGATGCATGGGTTTTATTTTTATGTCGAAGGCGACGGCGCGCTGAATGAACCATATGGTAACGACGCATTTATAAACGACGGTGAGTATCATCGCGAAATTTATAAGGACCAGGACCGCCCCGTAAACGCCCGTCGTGCCCGCGGCTATTCCGAGCCATGAGTTCTCTCTCAGGAAAAAAACGTATAAACTTATGATTGCCGCGCTGACAAGCGAAAAATACTGAACGAAAGGCTTGTTGTAGATCCTGTCGAATTCTTTTAAAAGGCTTTTATATGAAAGGATATCTTCTTCGAGGATTATGTCGTTCTTTAAAAGCGATTCGCTGACCCGGCGTATCTTGTTGTAAAGATTGGTGATAAGGCCGGCGCCGATAGGCGCTAAAAGCCCGATCGAAAGATTGTCGATATGATACAGATACATCGGTTTAAGACCGTTACCGCCGTAAAATTGGCCGGCCAGATAACCTATCATGTAAAGCGCTCCGAATGAAAGAAAAAAATAAATGAATCCCGCGGCGAAAGCGTTATCGCCGGATAATTTAGACAGCACCTTATATATCGGGTCATGCCGGAACGCCTTTATTGGCGACATTTCATGGGCGGAGCAGGCCGGTTCGAGCCTTATTGAATTGACGGCGTTTTTATCTTCCATATTTTCCATCCGTGTATTTTTAAGCTAATTATACCATAACGCCGGCGCCTCATGCAAATCAAATTTAATAACGAACTTTATTTTATTCGTTCGGACCGCTTAATATAAACCAGGATAAAAAAACAAACCGGAAACATTCAATAACTATATCCGCAACAGATGATAATAAGCTGCCGTGTCATTACGAGCGGTATGCATCAATCTCGTTGTAACTTAAACAGACCGCTTCGCCGTCACACTACAGGCAATAACAAATTATTTCAGTCGCCTGATATATATACCGGTTTCAATACTTCCCAAAACGGCGCAAGATCTTTCAAATGCTATATACTCAAGGAATACTCCACACGGCAAAACTTCATTTTCATTATCCCGCCGTCGTTATATTATTTTGTTTTTTTGGTGTGAAAAAAAATTTTTTTAGTGTATAATGTTCTGCGGCCAAAAGATTTTTTACGCCGTCGGTTTTATACCATTGAGCTGATACCGCTTCAGCTTTCGATTTACTTTTAATTATGATACGAGAGGTATTTTTAAGATATGATCAAAAGCCATAGAAAATCGCCGTTTAATTATATTCCGGCAGCCATTGCGTTACTTGTCCTTCTCATTGCGCTCCCGGCATTCGCCGGCGAACCTGACAGCGTTCCCGTAATAATAAAAAGGGTGCAGCGCTCGATAGTATATATAACGACCTTCAATGAAAAGAACGACCAGGTCGGATTCGGCAGCGGGTTTTTCACCGGCGGCACATGCGAGGTCGCGACCAACTTTCACGTTATGCAGGGCTGTACGAGCGCCGAAGTAAAGCTTTTCGACGGAAGCATCTTTCCCGTGGCGGGATCGCTCGCCGACGATAAAGAAAACGACGTTATGCGAATTAAAATAGACATGCCTCGCGAAAAAGCGCCGGCGCTTAAAATAACCGGAAATATCCCCGAGATCGGCGAACGCGTCGTCGTTATCGGAAATCCCATGGGCCTTGAACAGACTGCATCCGACGGCATTGTCGCCGCCGTCAGGAACGACCGGGAGAATGGAAATGTAATACAGATAACGGCACCCATATCTTCAGGTTCAAGCGGAAGCCCTGTTTTTAATATGAGCGGCGAAGTTATCGGCATAGCGGTCTCAGCCATGATCGAAGGGCAGAATCTTAATTTCGCGGTGCCTGGAAAATTTATAACGGAACTCGTTTCACAAAAAAAACCTTTGCCTCTCGCCGAATGGCGCACATTCAATTCGGGCGAATGCCGCAAGAACTACTGCGAAGGACTTGGCCACGTCTGGCTCGACAATAACGAAAAAGCCCTCGAATATTTCAAAAAAGCTTACGCCATCGATTCCGACGATACAAGCACCATATTTTATCTGGGATATTGCAACGTAATGCTTGGAAATTCTGACGAGGCTATCGAAGCGTATGAAAAAGCCTCGGAATTAGAACCGGAAGATCCGGCGATACTTCTGGCGCTCGGCGAGGCTTATTATAACGCGGACAAGCTCGACGAAGCGGTTAAAGCTCTTAAAAAATCGATACAATACTCGGACAAGGACTATCCCGAAGCCCACTATGATCTCGGCCTTGTTTATATCCAGATGAAGGATCCGGAAGCGGCGGCGGCGGAATTGAAAAAACTGAAAAAACTCGACGCGAGCCTTGGCGAGGAACTTTCCGCGGAGATCAAAAAAGCATTCAAAGCCGGTGAAAAAAAAGGAGGCTCGGAACCGTTTGAAAAAGCCCCGCCGCGTCCGGGAAGGTCCGAATAAAAACCTTGTAATGGTTTCTCTTTACCTTAATCTGAATATCATGGCGCCGAAAGGCGAAAGCTTGATATGAATTTCATCCTCTTTCAGCAAAGCCGTATTTTGGCCTTGCTGACTTTTTATAAATTCAGCTGAATCAAAGAGCGTTTGAAGTTTCGATCCCGCTTTTAAAAGAAAAAGTTCCTGTTTTATGATCCCGAACTCGATGCTTTTTTTAGAATTATTAAAACATGACACTACGGTTTCGTTCATATGCTTTCTGAAAAAGCAGAACATACCGCCTTCGGCGCGAAGGACCCTCATTCCGCCATACGCCAGCGCTTTTTCTTCTTTGCGTATCTTTATAAGGAGCTTGTAAGCGTTCTTAAGCGCGCCGTTCTGTTTCTTCTCATCCCATTGCATACTGGCGCGGCAGCCGGGATCGCCCGTGCCGGATAAACCGATCTCGTCGCCGTAAAAGACGGACGGAATACCGGGAAAGCTGAACTGAAAAGACACCGCCATGAGTATTTTCGCAACATCATTATTCAACAGCGAATTATGCCTCGAAATATCATGCGAAGAGAGCTGGTTATACATTATATTAGCGTGCGCCCCCGGGATCTTGGCGTAAACGTCCATCAGCCAGTCGCGAAAAGCGCATATATCGATATTATTGGGATGGCCGCGGTGGTCCCGGCCCGAAAAATAATCGATGACCGGAAAAGTAAAGCCATGGTAGTTCATTACCGAGTCCATGGAAGTTCCGTCCAGCATATCGTTACAGTCAAAGAAGTTCTCGGCCAGAATGAAAGCTTCCGGATTATATTTTTTTATGCTTTTACGCATCTGGCGTAAAACTTCCATATTATTGCGCGCGCTTCCGCCTTCTCCTATCATGTGCGCCACGTCCAGGCGGTACCCGTCGATACAATACGGCTCGCGAAGCCATTTGGCGGCCGCCGATCTCTCCGAGGCGTAAATATATTCGCGCAATTCGCCGGACGCGTAATCGAGCTTTGGAAGATTCCCGTTGCCGAGCCAGCAAGCGTATTTTTTTCTGCGGGCGTCGTAAAAAGTAAAAAAACGGACGAAGGGTTCTTCTCCTTTTTGGGCCTTTTTGAACTCATCGCATGAAAAGCCGGAATGATTATACACGGCGTCGAGTACGACCTTTATTCCGGCCTTCCCGGCTTCTTTCATAAACCTTTCGAAAGCCTCGTTACCGCCGAGCAGCGGATCCACTTCGAAAAAATCCTGCGTATCGTACCTGTGATTGCTCGGAGATTTCAGCACCGGAGTGAAATAAATGGCGTTTATGCCGAGGTCTTTGAGATATCCAAGTTTTTGAGCCGCGCCGTTAAGCGTTCCGAAATAAAACTCATAGCCGCATGAAGCCGGGTCCGGCGTTTCGCCCCATTTTTTAAGCGACGGTTTTATATCGCGGAAATAGGTCTTGCGCCTGCCGTATAACGCCTCAAACTTTTTTTGCATCGCTTTCCCGTCGGAATATTCTTCCGGAGAAAAGCCGTGCCAGAACCTGTCGGGAAATATCTGATAAAAAACCGAACGGGCAAGCCATTTGGGCGCGTCAAAATCCGCCGTCACCTTGAAATCAAAATAATCGTTAGGATGGTGGCCGAAAACGCCGCGTGAATTGAGCCAGTATATAGCGGTTTTAGTATATATCTTAAATCTTATATTCGTTATTTTTTTAAGGACGGGGATCTCGCCGGAAAACACTGCGTAGCCGTTCAGCCTTTTCGTTATAGCGGTTTTAGCGGGATACTCCTCGTTGTCGCATGTCGTTCTTATGCGCACGTCGGTGATGTCGTCGAGAAGGCTTTCGGCGGCGTAAAGCCTGATCTTTATCTTCTTTCCGATGGAAGGATTTTCCGGAGTGACGCACGATTTCGTAGTGTCGAAATAAAGGCCTGAATATAATTTTTTGATCAAAGCGGTATCATCCTTTCAAAATATAGCCGCCTGCGAAGCCAGGATGGCAGATCGGCGTTAACCCCATAGTTTAATCGTGTTACAACCCCTGAATGCGGTCTTAATCTTTCGATATAATAATTCTAAGTTATCTGAAACGCTTTCGGCGCAGATATCAAATCCGGCTAATTATACTTGAAATTTATATTTTTTTAAAGTATAATCAATATAAATATTCTAAGTTTTAAAAGGTGATATAAAAATGAATAAAAAGTTGTTGTGGTTCCCCGTCATAGCGTCACTCATTTTATTAACGGCGGCCGTCCAAAATTGTTCCGCCGAAACCGGAAAGACCGCCGAACTCGAGCTTATACAGCAGGGGATCGACGCCGGAAACGATCTTTACATCGCGGAACAGCCTGAAAACGCCCTTAAAACATTTGAGGAGATACTTCCAGCCTCGAAAAAATCAGACGTCAGGGAATATTTGAGGGTGCTCGTTTATATCATGCGTATCCAGTATGAACAGGGAGATACCCAGGATGGCGAAAAGACCCGGACCAGGATAGACCGTGAAATTATAAAGATAAAAGACCCCGAATTTATAAAGAACCTCTTTATGGCCAGGGCGTCGATATACGCCAACGCCCAGAAATTCGACGAAGCCCAGGCCGACATAAAAAGATCGCTCAGGTCGCGCGAAAGCATGGAGAATCTTCTGACCGCGGCCATGATCGCCGCGCGCTTCCAGAAGAAAGACGACGCGTACAAGCTTTTGGACCGGGCTTTCTCCGGGAAAGATATGGCCGGCGAGACGCTCGAAGGGCTTATCATGAAAAACATAACGGCCGCTATAATATGTCTCGGCCTCGAGGACATGGACAGCGCCAGGACCTACATAGACTTCGTCATTGAAAATCTCCACAAAACAGTTGATAACAGTTATTTTTTATATGTTTACAAATCGCTTTTAAACAATATTTTTTCGTTTTTCGAGCACAGTCCGGCAAATATCGATTATTATGAAAAGATCTATAAAATGGCGATCGAAAAAGAAAATAAAAAATCGGCCGGCGAAATGTGCATAAATATCGCAAGTATCCTTGCGGGGGCCGGAGCTCGCGACGCGGCTGCTGAAAAACTCAACGAGGCTTTGAAACTTCTGGATATTGAAGGCCGGACCATCGACGCCAACGTGTCTTACGAAACGATCGAACACATGAACAAGATCGCGGCCGCGCTCATGAGATGCGGCGAATATAAAAAGGCAGCGGCTCTTTTTGAAAGCATGACGATGGTTTATGAAAAGAAAGGCAACTTAAAAGACAGTTTCGAAAAAATAAGAAAACTCTCGTACTGCAAATTCAGAGCGAAACAATCTTTCTGGCGCCCGCTTATGGAAGAATTAATGAAAACGGCCGCCGAAACTCATGAAACGCTCGAACTGCTTCTTACCCAGAACGCTCTCGGCGAAGCGCTTTTAGAAACCGGGGAAAACGGCCTCGCTTATAAATACTTCGATCAGGTCTTCGAGGCCATCGATTCAAAAAAACCGGACGACTGCCCGTCTTCCGAATACGCGGAATTATATTTCAGCTCGATCTATAATCTTATAAGAGTTGCGGCCGCCGGCGGAAATACCGAAAAGGCGCTCAACCTCATCAGCAAATATGAGCAACTATACGAAAAATATAAAACTCAGAACCAGACTAAAAAGAAAAAGACCGGGAAAAGATCCGATTCGATAAAAAATTTCGTCGTTATAGTTGAATTCTCGGTATCGGAGATATCGTCCACAAGCGGAAAAGTCAAGCTTGAAAAAGCCCGTATCATGAAAGCGATGAATGAGAACGAAGAGGCTTTCAAAGCTGCCGTCGAGGCCTCCGAGCTTCTGAAGAAAGGCGAAAGTTCAGCCGAACTTCTGGAAGCGGCCGGGATCGCGGCGTCCTTTGAAAAATTCAAGAATTTGCCCGAAGCTAAAAAGTTAGCCGGAATAGCTTCTAAATATAAAGAGATCAAAGACAGGTATTCCACAAAATAGCATAATAATGGGTATTCCCTTACATAAAAAGAGCCGCCATTATAAGGGCGGCTCTTTTTATGTATTCAAATGAACTGAAGTTTAAATCTAAATGCTGACCTTTCCGTATTTCATGGCGATAACGCCCCAGGTAAGCCCTCCGCCGAATCCGGCAAGAAGAACGGTCGAACCCTGTTTTATTCTGCCCTGCTGAAGGGCTTCGTGTATGCATATCGGAATGGTCGCGGCGACGGTGTTTCCGTATTTATCGAGATTTATGAAGAATTTTTCCATCGGGCAGCCGAATTTTTTGGCGGCCGATTCGATGATCCTGATGTTGGCCTGATGCGGTATTATAAGGTCGACGTCATCTAATTTCATGTTGTTTCTGGTAAGCACCTGTTCGATCATGTCGCCGACGATCTTGGTGGAGAACTTAAATACTTCCTTGCCGTTGATCTTGACGAAATGGAGCCGTTCCTCAACCGTTTTTACGGTAGTGGGCATGCTGGATCCGCCGGCCGGTATCATGATATGGTCCGCTCCGCCGCCGTCAGCGCCGAGCAGCACGTCGAAGACGCCTTCTTCTTCATTGGTCGATACGCCGAAAACTACCGCGCCCGCGCCGTCTCCGAATAGAACGCAGGTGTTTCTGTCCGTGAAATCTATCACTTTTGAAAGGATGTCGGCGCCGATAACGAGCGCGTAATCATACATTCCGGTGGCTATGAAGTTTTTCGCCAGAGTGCTCGCGTAAACGAACCCCGAGCAGGCCACTTCTACGTCGAAAGCGGCGGCGTTCTTGCAGCCGAGTTTATGCTGGATTATGCATGCGGTGGATGAGATAGGCCTGTCAGGAGTGAAAGTGGCGAGAATTATGACGCCTATCTGATCGGGCGTGACCCCCGCGTTTTTCATGGCCATCTGCGCCGCGGGAACGGCGAGGTCCGAAAGCGTCTGATCCGCTTCAACGATACGGCGTTCTTTTATGCCGGATCTGGTTATTATCCATTCGTCGGTAGTATCCACCATTTTTTCAAGATCCGCGTTCGTCAGCCTTTTTTCGGGCAGGCACATTCCTGTGCCGATTATATTAGCTTTTCTTAATGTTTGCATTATTGATAACCTCCGCATAAATTATAAAAGAAAATTTACTGGATTATACATAAATTTGAAAATAATGTCAAGAAAGTTGAAGCCTATCTTGCAAAAAAGATATTATTTGGCCTTGAACTTTATTATGCCCTCGTCTATAAAGCGCGTTTCAGAGTAAACGTCTATTTTATAAGCCTGATTTTTAGAAAGCGGTTTCCGAGGTTTAAAAGTGACGCACATTTTTTTGTCGGGAGAAGACTTCACCGCTATGGCCGACTGTATGTCGGCGGCCGCTTCGCGCGCTTTATTAAGAATGGGCTTGAGAGCGGAACCGGTCGAATCCAGCGCCATATTTTTGATCCCGCCGCGCCCGGCCGGTTCTTCCGCGACAAGCCTCGCGCAGATGTCGAATTCGAGCTCTGCTTCGCGGGTATTGTCGCATTTGACGAATTTTATTTTAACGTCGCCGACATCCTCGGAGATCGTGACCTCGAAAGTATCGCCAAGAGAGATGTTTCCATCATGCGGAAGCTTCACCGAAGTCACTCCGGGGGCAGTTTTGAAAAAATAAGTTTCCGCCAGCGGAAAATTGATCCCGGAAGCGCTTTTTATATTATTAACGCAAACCTTGTAATTACGGCCGAAAACGAGTTCCTCATAAGGCCGGAAATAGAGCTTTCTGCCGACCATTTCTATCTCGCCGGTAACGGGAATGAATTCGCCCTTCCTGCGTTCCGTGAAAAGAAGCATGGTATCGCTTTTCACGCTTGCGGGATTCATATCGGTCGAGAAAACGACGAAGACCTCGCTCTTTCGTCTAACGTCAGAACCCTCGGGCATTCTTAAAATTATGGCCGGAAGCGATCTGGCGTCGTCATATTCCTGAAAAGCGGGCGCGACTTTTTTCAGCCCCGTCTCGCCGGTGCTTCCGTTTTTTTGAAGCTTCGCCTCGTCCGTTTCGCGCTTGTCCTTAAGGGATACTTCGCCCGTTCCGTCGGTCAGTTTCGTTTCATTCGTGGACCCGTCAGGGAGCGCGCCGGACTGAACCGACGTATAACCTATGGTCTCAAAATTCCAGTCGAGTTTATATCTGACCTTATTTTCAGAAAAATCCATGTCGACGGTTTTAAAAATGCCGCCGTTAACCGACTTGTTCCTGACGCTGCCTGACGCTGCCGACGCCGCGGCCGAACCGGACGCGGAACCGGATGAACCCGGCGATGAAGCCGCGGCGCTTCCGCCGGTTGGGCCGTTCTGAGGCTTCTCATTGGCGCCGGGAGGCATATCGTGCTCAAAAACAACCGTTGCCGAATACATGGCGCCGCGTTCAAGCGGAGCGTTATGCGATATTGACAGAGAATTTCTGGCGGGATCCCATTTAGCGTCGATCTTGCCGGTATCGGAACCGCCGGGTTTGGCGTTATATTTCTGGCGGACGTTGGCCGATCTGACCACCAGGTCGATCTTGCCGCCCTGTTTTTTTATCCGGCCGCCGTCGAATTTTATCTCCGCCGGGGCGTTTATGGATATATCGCGATCATTTCCGGCGGGATACATTTCGGTTGGATTAAAAAGGGCGAGTTCTTCATATTGAGGATCGATCCCGCCATCCGGGGACTGACCTGCCGCATCCGCGCTTCCCGGACCGGCCTCCGCATCCTGCGGTTTCGACGCGAACTTTACCAGTTCGTCGGAAAAGGTTATCGGATTTTCAAGCCTGGAAGACTCGAGTTTAATATATGAATCCAGTTCCATTATGGAGTCTTTCGCGCCCGCGCCGAGGGACACGCTGGCGGAATCCGAGCCATGGGATTGAGGTTTTATGGTTTTAAGCTTTTCGACGAGCGAGTCGAATCCGGCCGCGCCATATAATTTAGAATTTAAGATTTCCGACTTGACGGCGCCGAGTTCTTTGGCCGTATCGCCCGCCGAACAGGTTTTTTTAACTTCCTCGCAAAGCGCCTCGCGCTTTTTATAAAGCGAGTTCAGCGAGCTTTCGGCATCCTTCGCGGCCGACATTTTAAGGCCTATCATCTGTTCGGAAAAAAATATTTTTTTGTTGAGCTCCGCTATTTCAAGCACCTTTGAGCGGACGTTAGACGGCTGCGCGGCGGGGGTCTGCTGAGGGGCTTCCTCTTTAAAGGCGCCGGCCGCGGAGTCATCTTTTTTTATGACGCTACTTTCATTTGTATCCTGCGAAAAAGCTTTTTCGGGAGGCTGGATAAAAAATGAAACTCCGAGCATTACCGCCAAAAATATTTTTTTCATCAAAATCACCTTTATTTTATAAGTTTTTGATAGTGTTCTTCAAGAACCTCGATCCTGGGTTTTATTCTGTTCATTAACTCCGGATTCTGTGCCGCGCCGTATCTTACCCTGTCAAGGACGGTTTTTATAACGGCGGCCGTCTCATTGGCGGCGGATACTTTATCGGTCTTAACGTGTTTTATGAGGCGGTCGAGCGATTCTTCAAGCTTGGGAGACGCTGGATCGAATTCTTTTTCGAGGTTGTTGAACACTTCATCGGCTCGAATAGCTGCGCCGATCGCGGCCGTTTCACTGGCGGCGGACTGTTTCCTGGACGACGCGCCATTACGGGCGGCGGGCATGGAAGTTATTTCATCGGAAAGCTCTTCAACACCCTTTTTAGCGGTATGAGAAAGCCATTTTATAACGCTGAAGTTATAATCCGGCGTCTGATGCTGCGACGTGAACGTGTAAACCGCGGTCCCGAAATGTTGAGAACCAAAAACCGCTATTTTTCCGCCGGAAGGCATTATTTCGGCGGCCTCGATAACGACGGGAACGCCGTCGGGATATATTACCGCGTCGCCTGAAGCGTCGGCGTCGATATTCGTGCAGTCGCCGTCGCCGTAAGCGAGCTGAATAACCGTTTTATCGGCGGATGTTATGGGCGCCATATTGGAGTTCAACATCGAAGCGGTGCCTGAAAAAAGAGCCGCCCTGACATCTGCCGGAATTATCTTTCTGTCGAAACAGTTAGCGAGAAGGACCCATTTCATAGACCCCGTGCAATTTGTAGGATCGAGCACCTCGTCGTCGTTTATGCGGATATTAGAACCTGTCTGTTCGAGCACCCTGTTAAGCGTTTGAGGATTGGCAAGGCCTTTATAGTCGCATCTGCCGATCAGAAGAAGCCCGCCGCCAGCATCTACGAAGTTTTTGACGGCCGCGATCTCGTCTTTATTAAGTCCGGCTTCAGTTGTCGCGTATTCGGAAATTATCAATACGGAAGCGTTTTTAAGAGTTTCGTCGCTTATGCGCGAAGTATTCGAGACGGTCTGCAGGCCGTTGTTAAAAAGATTGATCTTCAGATCCTCGAAATAGCCGCGGCCGAGATTCTCATGAGCTTCGTCGATCATGACGAGGCGCCTTCCCGGAGTTAATTTAAACGAGACGACGGCGATGACCTTCTGTACGGACCTTATCACGGCAAAAAGTTCAAAAACTTTACCCGATTTAGGCGTCCAGTCGAACGCGGCCTGGCCGTTATCGAGAGTTCCGGAAGTCGCCGCGAGTTTGTTGGCTTCGGATACGGCGTCCTCGTAAAGGGTTATCTGAGCGTCCGAAGGCGCCTGACTTATTTTAACAATAGCTTTTACCGGTTCGTAAACGAAAAGTTTTTCAGGCACCGTAGAAAGAGAAACTTCCGGGACCGCCACGGCAGGGTCAGCGGCCGTCCTGAAATATCCGCTATCTTTTACAAGCTGGGAAAGATCTTTCTGGGAAACCGATTCAACCTCGAAATTATACGGAGTATTCGGTTTTAATCCGGTAATAGTGATCTTGTGATTGAGCGAATATCCGTCGCGGGCCTTTTCCATTTTTGCGGTATCGCCGTCTGCCCAGTATTTTACGCGCGCCGTCGAAAGCTGAGTGGTCTCCCATTCGATCGTCGCTGAATAAGGCGTTATATCGGTGGTTTTGGGTGATATCGGCATGGAGTTAGGAGTGCTGCCGGTCGAGAAATTTATCGCGGTGCCGTCCGACCAGCTTTCGATGGTCTTGTCGATATCGGTGCGGTAAATCACCTTGCTGAAATATTCGAGATTTTTAAGCGTTGACGGAACCGGGTGTTTGAACTGGTTGTTGACGCCGCAGGATATGACGCTGACCTCGGGGCGAAGTTTCGCCAGGTACGCGGGCGTGGAGGACGTAGCGGAACCGTGATGGCATACTTTATAAACATATGTTTTTATCATCTTTTCAGGGACCGTCGCCAATATTTCGTCTTCGGCCGGCGCTTCCGCGTCGCCGCCGAACTGATAGACCATATTTTTATACTGCATTCTTAAAACTATCGAAAAATCATTGAGATTATTATCGCCGGCCGATTCGATAACGACGGAACCGGTGTCTTCTTTCGACATGCTCTTAACGAAAGAATAAGAGGTGAGGTCGCCGACCTTCATATTATCAAGGGAGGATCTTGAATTTTTGGGTTTTCCCATATCAGGGAGTGTTTTCCATTCTTTCGGCGGATGCAGAACGGCCGCTTCGATCCCATCGCCAAGATCGATCTTATCATCCTTCCATATTTTGTAAACCGGAATATTTTTAGCCTTGAGCAGTTTGAGGATCTCGGCGTACATCTGAGTGCTGGAAACGCGGTTCTCGTAAACCGCGCCGATCTCGATCTTTGGAATAAGCGCAAGAAGGCCGCCGATATGGTCGCGATGGGCATGAGACATTATAAGGATATCTATTTTTTTTATGCCGTTAGCAGCGAAATAAGGAAGAATAGCTCCGTCCGCGGCGTTCGCCCGGTCGTCGCCGGCGTCGATCATGATTATCTTTCCTGAAGGCGTTCGAATTATTTCACAGTCACCCTGGCCGATGTCAAGAAAGGTGACCTTTAATTTATCGCCCCTGTCCGACGCGAATATCAAAGCTCCGTTTATTGATGAGATAAAAAGAAAAACTATTAAAAGCGAAAAAAGAAATAAAGAAAATTTTCTGAGATTTATATACTTCATACACCCTCCGGATAATATGTTTAAAAAAATTATCAACTTATAAAACAATGAACATTTGCAAAGAACGGTGCTTCGTTAAAAAATCATCGACGGAGGAGCGCGAAGGGAACTGGCACGGTAAAAACGGAGGTTGAAACTTTCGAACCACACCGTGAAAAATTTGAGGCGCCCGATCGTAACGACTAAAAAAATCAGAAAAAGAAGAGCCGCGGTTTTAATTGAAACGGAAAAAGCACAGAGAAGGCAGTTTTTTTCATCAAAACCGGGAGCCGTATGGTAGTGAAAGAACGAGAAAAGAAGAGCCAGAGCAAATAACGATATTGTTATAAGCAGCTGTGTTTTAAAGCCTTTTCCCGAAAAATGACCCTTCATAAAACTCCTTTAAAAAACTCTATAATCAATTATACTACTAATAAAGGGCGCTGTCAACTTTTCGAGTAAAATAATAAATAAATAAGGCCGCCTATGACGGGTGCACAACACAATCAAATAAAAAAGAGCCGGACTTGCGTCCGGCCCTTTTTTAACTATTTATTTATTGGAAGGCTTATTATTGAACCTGAGCTGCAGCAGGGATATATTTCTTTAAGAATGTCATCCATGCTGATTTTCCGAATTTAAGAGCTGCGTAGTCAGCACCAGGAACCGATGTAGGAAGGTATATTGCAAGGCCTGTAGCGTTCTTCATTGTTGCGCCTGTAACGCCGTTCTCTGAAACGAGAGGGTTCTGGCCGTTAGCATAGAGAGCGATAACTTCAGCTACGAGAGCCTGGATCTCGGCGTCTGTAACGTTTTTCTGGAGGAGAGCGAGGAAATGGCCGAGATCTTTATTTGTTCTGTAGTAGAAAGCCTGGAGGCCGTAAGCAAGAACGTTTTTCTTCATTGTTGTAACGAAAGCCTTGTCGCTTGTTTTGTCAGCGAGCTTAGCGCAGAGAACGTCGAACTTAGCCATGAAAGCATCCATCTGAGCGAGATCGATCGAGGACTGTGTTCCAGCCTGGTTGATGCCCTGATAGTGAGCTTTGTAAGCCTGTACGAGAACTTTTGCGAAATCGCGGGCGTTCATTGTAGGCGTAGCAACGAGAGGAGCGAGGAAATCGTTGTAGGTGTATCCGTCGCCAGGTTCGGTTTCTTCGGAAGCAACGCAATATTCAACGTAGTCTTTTATTTCATATGTAACTTCGATCATCTGCATGAGGCAGGCATCCATTGTGAGGATGTCGAGTTTTTTGTTGCCGAGGAGTTTGTAGATGGAAGCCATAGCTTCGCCGAGCTGAGGTGTGGTGATGTGGTTTCCTGACTGGTCGTCATAGGAAATGCCTTTTACAGCCATGCTTCTTGTGCGGCTCCAGCCCGAACCGTGGTTCCAAATGTCAAGGGAATAATGTTTGGCAGGGTAGTTTTTTACGCCCCATGCAACGAAATCAACGAGGTTTTTTACGCTGCCCATGTCATAAACGCCGAGCTCTTCGATAACCTGTGAGTTCATCGTGTTGAGGTCGTTGTCTTTTGTTACATAGAGTTTTTTAGCTGTTCCGCGTTCGCGGTCTAAAAGGACTACTATGTTAACGTTGTCGGACGAACCGATCATTTCCATTTCGTTTACGTCTTTAACGCCGAACTGGTCGAGATTATTGTCTGCATTGAGGAATACCAGAAAGGTCCAATCTTTTTCGGCTCTGATCTCGCATGTTGAGTCACAGCTGCCGCCGTTGCTTGGACAGTTAGGATCGCATTTTGCCGCGTAAACATTGCCCACCATAACCAACATCATTACCATAACAAAAACCGCTAACATACCCCTTTTTGCCATTTTAATACTCCCTACCTTTCAAATTTGTATTCGCCTGTCTGGCTAATTACGTATTGATTTTACATAATAAAAAAACTTTTGTCAAGGGTTTGAGTTAAATATTATTAAATTTTTAAAGTACCTGCCACCAAAGCGATTAAAAATAAGTTGTAAAAAATAATTAAATATGTTATATTCATTTTTTAAGATTGCTTTTATTTTGGTTAATTTTTGATTTATTATTGAGTATAAACATAAACATTTATTTTAAGGAAGTTTTATTAATTTAAAACATGAGGTGAAATGATGCCAAGGACATGTAGTGAACAGGATGTCGAAAAAATCGTTAATACCGGATACCACGATCCATATGACATTCTCGGAATGCACGATATCGACTTTAACGGCGCCCGCAATTTATGCGTAAGGGCTTTCCTGCCGGATGCCCGCGAAGCTTTTGTTATTGAAGTATCAAACTCCAAAAACCGTTATAAAATGGATAAAGTTGACGACCGCGGCTTTTTCGAGGTTATTATCGCGCGAAACGACAGGTTCAAATATAACATCGAGAAACATTTTTATGACGGCAATTTCACGACTTTTTATGATTCATATGCTTTTCCGGCCATCCTCACCGATTACGACCTTCACCTCTTTAAAGAAGGCAACCATCACCGCATACATGAAAAACTCGGCGCCCACTATCACGAATTCGAGGGCATCGGCGGAATATGTTTCGCCGTATGGGCCCCTAACGCCAAAAGGGTCAGCATAATAGGCGATTTCAACTCCTGGGACGGCAGGCGTCACGTAATGCGCGTCAGAACAGGCGTCGGCGTGTGGGAGATCTTCATTCCCGGCCTTCCAATGGGCAGCAACTATAAATTTGAAATAAAGGCCGCCGCCGGGAATCTTATCGAAAAATCAGACCCGTATGCTTTCGCGTCCGAAGTTCGCCCTAAAACATCATCGATCGTTTATGACGTGAACAAATACACATGGAACGACAACGAATGGATGGAAAACAGGAAAAAACGCACATGGGCTGAAGAGCCCATATCGATCTATGAGGTCCATCCCGGCTCATGGATGCGCGTTCCGGAAGATAATAACCGTTTCCTGACATATCGTGAATTCGCCGAAAAACTTGTGGAATACGTAAAAAAACTTAATTATACGCACATCCAGCTGCTGCCGATCACGGAACACCCGTTCGACGGTTCCTGGGGCTATCAGGTCACCGGATATTTTGCGCCTACCAGCCGCTACGGCTCGCCTGCGGACTTCATGTACTTCGTCGATTACCTACACCAGAACGGCATAGGCGTCCTTGTCGACTGGGTGCCGGCTCACTTTCCAAAAGACTGGCACGGATTCATGAAATTCGACGGCACCTGCCTTTATGAGCACGAAGACCCCAGAAAAGGCGAACACATGGACTGGTCTACGCTCATTTTCAACTACGGCAGGAACGAGGTCAAAAATTTCCTTATTTCGAACGCGGTATTCTGGTTCGACAAATATCACATCGACGGTCTTCGCGTCGACGCGGTAGCCTCGATGCTTTATCTTGATTATTCAAGAAAAGCCGGAGAATGGGTGCCGAACCAATACGGCGGCCGCGAAAACCTTGAAGCGATAGAATTTTTAAAATACTTAAACGGCATAGTCTATCAATACTTCCCCGGAATATTGATGATAGCCGAAGAATCGACCGCATGGCCGGCCGTTTCCCGCCCGACTTACGTGGGCGGACTAGGGTTCGGGCTCAAATGGAACATGGGATGGATGAACGACACGCTGAAATATTTCGAAAAAGATCCCATTCACAGGCGCTATCACCACAATATGCTCACTTTCCCGCTGATCTACGCGTTCACGGAAAATTTCGTCCTCGTATTATCGCATGACGAAGTAGTTCATGGCAAAAAATCACTGCTGGATAAAATGCCGGGCGACGCCTGGCAAAAATTCGCCAACGTCCGCCTGCTTCTCGGCTACATGTACGGCATGCCGGGGAAAAAACTTTCATTCATGGGCAACGAACTGGGCCAGTGGCACGAATGGAACTGCAACCAGAGCCTTGATTGGCATCTGTTGAATTTCGACTCGCACAGCAAACTCAGTAGATATGTGGCCGACCTTAATAACCTTTATAAAAACGAACCAGCCTTCTACCAGAACGACTTTTCAAATGACGGATTCGAATGGATCGATTTCTCGGATGCAGACCGCTCGATAATATCATTCATCAGAAAAGGTAAAAATCCTGATGACGCACTTATATTCGTTTTCAATTTCACGCCCATGGTCTATCTCAATTACAGGATCGGCGTTCCATGGCAGGGCCATTACGACGAGGTCTTAAACTCCGATTCGGCCGATTACTGGGGCACAAACATCGGAAATTTCGGCGGCTTCCAGTCCGATCCGCTCGCGTGGCAGGGAAGGCCGGCGTCGATGAACTTAAATATTCCGCCGCTTGGTCTGCTGATATTAAAATACAAGAAACAGTAGCGTCAGGCTTTGATCCCGGTAAATAAGGCTTGAAAATATAATAATACATTCATAACGAGAGGTCCTGTAATGAAAAACGATAAGATCCTTATTATAGTTTTTGTATTCACGCTTTTAACTTCGCCGGCCGCGGCCGGCTCGGGAACCGATATTTCCGTGGGCGCCAGAGACAGCAAACTCTGGAGTTCCAATATTCCCATGCCTGTATCGAAAGAAAGAATCGAGCTTTTATCCAACGATACTTATCTCGATCTTTTACAGAACGGGGTAGATCTTCTGCTTCTCGGAAAATACAAAGACGCTATAACGAACTTCGAAAAATCCCTCAGAATAGATCCGCGGCAGCCTGAAGTTTATTATAATATGGGTATCGCCTATTTTCAGCTGAAAAAATATTCGAACGCCATCGTCCAATACAGGCGCGCCATCGATCTGAAAAATAATTTCGCCGAAGCCAGAAACAACCTCGGCGTATGCTACATAAAAGAAAAACTTCTCGATACCGGCATCGATCAGATAAGGCTCGCCAACATCTACGCGCCTACAATGATCCAGCCGCTTGAAAATCTTGAGGAACTTAAAAATAAGAACACCGACTTTAATTATAATGCCAAACTTTTCAGAACGGAACATGATCTTATAGAATCGTCTCCGTCAAGGATCTTTTCGCTTAACCTTAAGCTTTGCGCGCCTCTTCTTTCGATAACCGAACAAACTCTGACGCAAAACGACCGTATCATGACTGACGAAAATGCCCGATAAAAAATCGAAAACTTATACCCATCCCAACTCAACATTTATTCATTCTTTCCAATGAAGTTATCTATTA
>CAZKCG010000015.1:0-102660 GCA_964551445.1 uncultured bacterium
GGCCGGCGCCGCGCTCGAAGCGGGAAAGATATCGGTCAAAAACGCGTTTTCTCCTTCAAAAATAGGCTTTTCAGCGGCTTCGACCGTGGGAATGAAATTATTCCAGCAGGTAAAAAATGGTGAAAAGCTTGATCTGGGAAAGGCGGCGAGCGAACTTGCCACCGGTAAATATATAGGTTCTTTCATCGGTTCGGGGCTTGGTTCGGCCGCCGGAAGCGCGCTCGGAACTTTAATGGCGACGGCTGTTCCCGGAATAGGGCCTGTTCTCGGCGCTTTCATGCCTGCGCTTTTTTCAATGACTGGCGGAGCTATGGCCGGACAGATGGGAACGGATATAGACAACGGGAAAATGCCTTCTTTTAAAAGGGCGTGGGCCGCGATAGACAAGGTGGACCTCGTCGGGCGCGTCGTCGGAACTACGGTCGGGGCGGCTATCGGCTCGATGCTTCTGCCAGGGATCGGGACCGCTATAGGAAGCTTCCTCGGCGGCATCATCGGAAGCAAGGTCGCCGGGCTTTTCAAGAAAAAACAGGAAGCCGGAAAGGTCAATAAACCCGACAACATAAGATATGGAGTGGAGCCGGGCGCGATGCTTAACGTTGTTCCTATCGCCGACCCATCGCTTTATTTATTATACGGTTCGGAAGATCTAAGGCTCGGCGAGCGCGCGAAAGAATTGAAAGATAAAGTTCTCAACGCTTACAGGCGCTACGTGCAGCTTCTTTCGTCGAATAAAACCACTCCTTCCGAATATCAGGGCGCCGTTGACGACTACAAACGGACGGTATCGGAATATGAGACATATATGAAGGCTGTTCTGACCGGCAACAGGGCTAAGTGAACCGCCGGGCGAAAAAATTTTAAAAAATAAAATGCGGCATGCGCCGTCAATGATAGTTTGAAAAGTTTGCTTTTTCGAAGATGAAAATCAAGAGCTGTTATAGATGCATTTTATTATGATCAACTTAAAATGTATCTTCAGATTCGTAAAAACTTTCATTTAAAAATTTGACCGGTCCTATGTTTATAAAAGGGAATGACGGTGATTTTATTAATTTGCCGTTAATTAATCCTTGACTTTGCGCTTGAAATTAGGTATAATTAACTGTTAAATTTTTACTCTGGAGAAATTATGTTTCAAAGCTTAACCGAAAAACTTCAGAATGTTTTTAAGAACCTGCGCGGAATGGGCAGGCTTTCCGAACAGAACATCCAGGACGCCCTTAAAGAAGTAAAACTCGCGCTTTTAGAGGCCGACGTCAACTTCAAGGTCGTCAAATCCTTCATCGACGCGGTCCGTGAAAAGGCCGTCGGTCAGGAAGTTCTCAATTCGCTTACGCCGGCGCAGCAGGTCATCAAGATCGTCCACGACGAACTGATAAACATAATCGGCAGCAAGGAAGAAAAAATAATTCTCGGCGGTAAAACGCCTCACGTCATATTGATCTGCGGTCTTCAGGGTTCCGGTAAAACCACATCCTGCGGAAAGCTTGCCGCGTATCTGCGTAAGAAAGGGCACCGTCCGATGATGGCCGCCTGCGATATTTACAGGCCCGCCGCTATAAAACAGCTCGAAGTGATAGGCGCGCAGCTTAATATCCCCGTTTTTTCAATGGGAAATCAGGTCTCGCCGGTAGAGATCGTTAAGAACGCCCGCGACAAGGCCACGGCCGAAGCATGTGACGTGCTTATCGTCGATACGGCCGGCCGTCTTCATATAGACGAAGAACTGATGAAAGAATTAAAGGACATAGTCGCCGCCGTCGAGCCCGAAGAAACGCTTCTGGTCGTTGATGCGATGACCGGCCAGGACGCCGTTAACATGTCCAAGCAGTTCAACGATATGCTTCCGATAACGGGATTTGTTATGACGAAGTTAGACGGCGATGCCCGGGGCGGCGCCGCGCTTTCTATCCGCCATATTACCGGAAAGCCTATAAAACTGATAGGCCTCGGCGAAAAGCTGGATGCCCTTGAACCTTTCCATCCTGAACGCATGGCCTCGAGAATATTAGGAATGGGCGATATACTTTCCCTTATTGAAAAAGCTCAGTCCAATATGGATCTTGACAAAATGAAAGAGCTCGAAAAAAGCATGCGTGAAGAGTCCTTCAATTTCGAGCAGTTCCTCGCGCAGATGGAACAGATCCAGAAAATGGGGCCGCTTGACCAGCTTCTCGGGATGATCCCCGGTTTTTCATCGATGCCTCAAATGAAGGACGTTAAGATAGACGAAAAAGACCTTGAACACATAAAAGCTATAATCCGCTCCATGACGATAAAAGAAAGAAAGTGTCCCGCGATAATAGACGGTTCCCGGCGCAAGAGAATATCCGAAGGCTCGGGCCGCTCGGTTCAGGAAGTCAACAAGCTTCTGAAACAGTTCGAACAGACGAAAAAAATGATGAAACAGATGAGCAAGATGTCCGGCATGTTCGGAAAATTTGCGGGCAAGATGCCATTTGGCAAATAATATTTTTTGACGGAATTTAAAAACCAGGCGAATATATAATACCTTGGAACATTCAAAGATGAAGGAGGTGAAACTAATGGCAGTTGTTATAAGGCTTAAAAGAATAGGCGCTCACAAAACACCTAACTACAGACTCGTAGCCGCTGACTCCCGCTGCCGCCGCGACGGAAAGTTCATCGAGGAACTCGGTTTTTACAATCCGTTGACGAAGCCTCACCAGCTTGTTGTCGATAAAGACAATATAGTGAAATGGCTTAAAAACGGCGCTCAGATGTCCGACACGGTCAGGACGCTCGTGCAGCCTCTCGGAATACTGAAGGCTTTCCACGAAGAAAAAGTCGCGATCGCGAAAGCAAAAAAAGAAGCGAAAGCGTAGTTAAAATTAACGCCGCTTTCGCTCGTATCACCTGAAATTCAGCCGCTGCGATTTCCTTGACAGGACGCGTCTCTGAAGTATCAAGCGTGGTTTCTTCTAAATTTGATACATACTAATCCTGTTATTCCAGGACCCGGAGGTACTAGAAAATGAAAGACTTGATCTTGCTTATAGTTAAATCATTAGTTGATAAAACGGACCAGATCGAAATAAAAGAAATTTCAGGTGAAAAGACCCTGATGTACGAAGTCAAGGTCGCGACCGAAGACGTCGGTAAAATTATAGGCAAGCACGGCCGCACGATCAACGCTATCAGAACGATACTGCGTTCCTCGACAACCAAGGACAGCAAGAAGGTCATTCTTGAAGTTCTTCAATAGCCGTGAAAAACACAGCAATGCCTGCTAATTCATCGTTTATCGCGATAGGTCAGATAGTGAAGCCTCACGGGGTTTTCGGCGAGTTCAAATTGCTGCCTCTTACCGATTTCGTTGAAGAACGGTTCTCGGCTTTATCGGAATTTTATCTTCTTAAAGATGATAGATCGAATATCAGTGACGCGTCACCGCAAGGTGACGCATCACGCGTATTTGAGGGCGCGGTTCCAGCGGCGGCGGACGCGAAAAAGTGCGCCGTCAGGTCCGTCAAAATGTCGCCTAAATACGTTATTCTCGGTTCGCCCGAAATATCGTTAGACGACGTCGAGAGGCTTCGTGGAAGTTTCATCTATATAAAGAAAGAAGACGCGATGAAGCTTTCCGAGAACCAGTTCTATCCGTATCAGCTTGTCGGGATGACCGTTATCGACGCCGCCACCGGCGAAGAGGCGGGCGTCGTTATTGAAGCGATGAACGGCGTTGGAAACGACGCTATCGAGATCGACTTTAAGGGCGCCAGAAATACCGTGCTCGTTCCTTTCGTGAGCGAGTTCGTAAAAAAGATCGATTTCGAACAGAAACGCATTTACATAAACGTTATGGAGGGGCTCATATAAAATTTTCCATAATCACCCTTTTTCCGGAATTTTTTGAAAGTCCTTTCAACACGAGCATAATCAGGCGGGCCCGCAAGAATTCTCTTATCGATACCAATACCATCAATCTGAGAGATTTCACCGACGATCCCCATCGCGCCGTCGACGATTATCCTTATGGCGGCGGCTGCGGAATGGTCATGATGCCCGGGCCGATAAAGCTGGCCCTCGATTCGACCGCGTCCGGTCCTGATAGATCGGACCTGAAAAGAGCCTCGATCTATCTGACCCCTCAGGGAAGGCTTTTGAAGCAAAGCATAGTGGACGAACTTTTAAAATATGATGAACTGGTCATATTCTGCGGACATTACGAAGATATTGACAAAAGAGCGCGCGATCTTTTCGACATGGAGTTGTCCGTCGGCGATTACGTGCTTTCGGGCGGCGAGTACGGGGCGCTCATACTCGTAGACGCGATCACGCGAAAGATACCGGGAGCCCTTGGAAATCCCGATTCGGCCGGTTCCGATTCGTTTGCCCAGGACGCCAGGCTTTTTGATTGTCCGCATTTCACGAGGCCTCCCGTCTGGGAAGGCAAGCGCGTGCCCGAGGTCTTGATGTCGGGCGACCATAAGAGGATAGAGGTTTACCGCAGGGCCAGGGCGCTCATAAACACCATGCGGGTGCGCCCGGACCTTCTGAAGCCTTCCGATCTGGATAAAAAAGACCATAAGCTGCTCAAGGAATATTTTCGGTGGTATCACTGTTACGAGGAATAAAAGTGTCTGACGCTAAAGAATTTTTCAGGGCGAAACTTTATATCGGCCTGGTCCACTACCCGATAGTGAGCAAGGACGGACGCATAACGCAGACATCGATAACCAATCTCGACGTTCATGATATCGCCCGCACCGCCCGCACTTATGATCTCGCAGGATATTATCTCATCGCGCCGGCGGAAAATCAGCTCGGTCTTTTAAAAAAAATAATAGGACACTGGTCCGAAGGATTCGGATTGGAATATAACAGCGACCGCTCGGAGGCGCTTTCACTCATCCGGATATCGCCGTCAATAGCGGACGCCGTGTCTCATATCGGGAAAGAAACCGGCCGTGAAGTAAGGACAGTCGTTACCGACGCGAAGATACACGAAAATAATCCGAGAAATATATCTTGCATTTCGCTTCAAAATGTGTTAAAATTAAACGATTTTAGTTTTATCCTGCTTTTTGGAACGGGGTGGGGCCTCGCGAACGCCGCCATCGAGAAGGCGGACCATATTTTAGAACCGATCCGCCCGCTTACGGAGCACGGCTATAATCACCTCTCCGTGAGAGCGGCCGCCGCCATTATAACCGACCGCATCGTCGGAGAGAACCGTTTCGGGCCCAAACCGGGCGCGGAAAATATTTAGAAACAAGAATATACTTAAAAACTAAATATGCAATGATCAGAAATCTGAGGAGGAGCTACAATGGAATTAATCAAAGCAGTTGAAAAAAGTATGGAAAAGAAAGAAGTTCCCTACTTTATCGCGGGCGACACGGTACGCGTCGACGTTCGCATCATCGAAGAAGACAGCGAAAGGATACAGGCTTTCGAAGGCGTAGTAATCGCCAGAAAAAACTCCGGTGTCCGCGAAACGTTCACGGTCAGAAAAGTTACATACGGTATCGGAGTCGAAAGGACTTTCTTCCTTCATTCACCGATCATCTCGAAGCTCACCATTTTAAAACATGGTAAAGTTAGACGCGCGAAACTCTATTATCTCAGAGACAAGTTCGGTAAATCAGCGAGGATCGAAGAACGCAAACCTAACCTGAAAACGGCCGCTCCCGCAGCTAAAAAACAGGCGTAACAAAAATAACGGGCTAAAGACGGGGCAGAACCGTCGCTAATAGCTGAAGAAGCGGAAAGTTTAATGATGGCGACCGAAGAAATAAAAGTCAAAACCGAGAATGAAAGCGAAAGTGAAAAATCACTAATGCGCGAAGTGATCGAAACGATTGTACTGGCAGTGATCCTTGCGTTCATACTCAGAACCTTCGTTGTGCAGGCTTTTTACATACCTTCAGGATCCATGGAAAACACGCTTCTTCCGGGCGATATGATACTGGTCAACAAGTTCATATATTACTTCACCGACATCAAACGCGGTGACATCGTGGTCTTTAAATATCCCAACGACATGACCAAGGACTATATCAAAAGGGTCGTAGCGCTTTCAGGCGATACCGTTGAGATAAAGGAAGGCGACGTATATATAAACGATAAAAAGACCGATGAGAAATATACTAAAGAAAAGGCTGCCGACGATATCGTCATGCATCAGCACATTGAAAAAGATCCGGTTACGGGCCAGCAGGTGCAGGTGCCGACGGAGACCAGGCTCAAGGTGCCGGAAGGGCGTATCTTCGTGATGGGCGACAACAGGAACAACAGCCAGGACTCAAGGTTCTGGGGATGTCTCCCGAAATCATACCTTAAGGGCAAGGCCCTTACCATTTACTGGCCTCTTTCAAGGATAGGTTTTATCAGGTAGGCCCCGAAAAACTGCTCACATAAATATTAAATAAAAGCGCCGGATAATGTTTCCGGCGCTTTTTTCATGCGTGCCAGGCCTGAACTCCGTCTTGACGCATGGCCGTGATATTTCCGGCGTTGTCCGGAGCCTGCTTGACCTTGTCGGCGCTGCGTGCGGTGAAAACGGCATAAATCGTTGAAAAGGTTGACTTATATAGCAAAATCTGATAAAATGGTATCATGTTAAAATGGCTTAAAAATATAGTGTTCGAAAAAAACAGAACGCGCGTTGCCGCGTCGAGTTACGTGCTTGTCATGGGCACGATCTCCGTTATTTTCATACTCGGTTTTTCCTTCCTTTTTTCCTTCCTTTCCGATTACTCGCAGGCGAACCATCAGGGAAAATCCCAGGCCGCTTATTATATGGCTGAAGCGGGTATCGAGCGCGCCGTTTACGAACTGAAAAACATATTCCGTTCTCCGCTCGTCAACGAAAAGGGCGAGGTAAATGAAAACCTTGTAAAGATACTCGATTATCATACGGCGCAGGATTTTTTATTCAATCTCTCCGACGTTCAGTTCACCGAGGACTCAAAATCGAAATATTCGGTCAAGGTCGAATTTTATAACCTTAAACAGACCCCTTTCGGTTCTTTCCTGCGTGAAAAAGAAGTTCCGCCGCGCCTTGAACAATATAAAAAAGAGACATCGTCTTTCGCCAACCCGAAAAAACTTGGCGGATGGCAGGGAAAACTCAAGATAACCTCCGTCGGGACGGTCCGGATGGTCAATTCATCCGGCGCCATGATGGACCTTTCAAGGACCCTTGTCGTTATACGCGATATCAAGGTCATGGACCTGACCCCTATCGCGCCGGAATATACACTCTTTATAGCCGGAGAAAAGACCGAATATCTCAAGGAAGGCGACTTCATACTAGAACACGGCCTTTCAAGCCTTATAACCATCGCTCAGGGATTCATAGACGATTTCCAGAGGCTTCTTCCATATCTCAAGGGCTCTATAAACGATATGATAGCGATCGTCCGAGATTTCGTCACTAAAACGAAATTCACGAAACCCCAGGAAAAAAAGATGGAGGACATTTTCAAGGCATATAAGGTCGCCGGGCGCGTCAGAAGCAACGGCGTCATCCACATTTATCTTCCGTTCTTCGACGTCGACGACGTCATCAATTATTTCGTTTCGAATAACTATTATGAGCGGCCGGAGGTCGGCTATCCGTTCTGCAATAACAGGCTGCATGACCGTTTCATGTCGTGGGCGACCAAGTTCGAGGGCGACATAAAAAAACATTATTATGAGCTGGTTCCCTACGTCATACAAAATCAGAAACCGACGCCGAAGGTCGAACAATATACGCGCTGGAGCACTTTCCCTAACTACCTCAAACAGTACCCTAACGAATACGATCCGGAGAACCTCAAAAATATTTTGCAGAACGCCGAGATATACGCGTCCGAGATCATTCCTAAATCCATTTCAGTTATAGGCACGCGAGAAAAACCTTATAAACTCGACGGTATAACCGTAGTGAAGGGAGATCTCAAGATAGCCGGGATCATGGAGGGTCGCGGCATACTCATGGTGACCGGAGATATAAGCGTGCCAGGGGCCATCGAGCTTATTGACGATAAGACTCTTCTCACGCTTATATCTCAGAACGGAAAGATAGTCATTCCGAAGAACGCTAAACTTAAGATACAGGCGGCCGTATATTCATATAACTCAATATTCGGAGGCGACGACGTGACGGTTTTCGGCAATTACACGGTCACCAATCTTAATCGGCAGGAAGGCGAGGACGGGAAGGTGCTGATGCCTAAAAAGTTCAAGATCGCCTATGACAACAGGATCAGAAATATTATGGGGGACAATTTCTGGGTCTCGATATCCAAGCGCGATATCAAACGCTATGAAACGCCGCCGGCGAAAAAAGAAGAAGAATAAGAAAATTAAAATATTTTAATATATCGAGGTGTCTATGTCGCATATCGTAAAAAAAACCTGTCTGGCAGTGATTTTTATCTTTTTAACGCCGTGGCCGTTTTCCGGGGTTTTCTCCGCGGAAGCCGCGGCAACCGAGGAGGCCGCGGTATCGGCGCCCGCAGTCCGGGAACAGCCTGCGCTCGTGCCGTCGGATTTTAAAAACAGTGATAACCTTAAATATCAGATCCGCGCGCTGAAGAGCGTCATGGTATCTATTTCGTCTAACTATAGCGAGAACGACGCCCACGCTAAGAATTTTTTTAAAAACCTTATAAACGTTGTGGCCGACTGTCAGGTCACGCCTGTAGAATCAGCGGGGATATCGGAGGAGCTGGCCGAGCTTATGGTGAGGCTCAAGGTCGTCGATGAGGAGGAATCCAGGCTTTTCCGCCAGTTCGCGAAGGTTTTAGACGAGGCATATATCCCGAAATCCACCATAAACAAGATGATAGCAAGGACAAGGGACGTCGTTTCGATACTTAAAAATAAAAAGAACGAACAGGCCGACGCTGACGGTCTCATCTACAAATATTTCGGCGTCGACGGCAAAGGGCACAAGGTGTTCGACCGGGGCGAGACGAAATACAGAGGAAAATCAAGTTTCATAGGGGATGACCGCGGAAAGGCTGCCGAACTCATAGAAAAGTTCACGGCCGAAGATACCGGAAAAAAGAAAAAAATAGTCGGGATGGAGTTCATGGACCCAAACGCCACTCCCGATGAAACGTTGAAGAAACAGACCGAAAAAGACAATTCTAAAAAGGATTCAGCGGCGAAGGAACAGTCGGAGATAGAAGAATTGTTCGAGAAAAAGCCCGAACCGAAAAAAGAAGAAGATAAGAAATAATTTTTTAAGGCGGTCATGATGCAGAGAAATTTAGACCTGTTCTCAAACGAGCCGGATTTTCCTTCATCTCATGAAGAAGAGGTGTTTTATTCGGCCTACGATAAGAAAAAAAGAATTAAAAATTGCGACAATGTAATGCATTTTTTTGAATCACGCCTTCGCGCCGCCGGGTATCGCGATATAGCCGGAGTTGACGAGGCCGGAAGAGGACCTCTGGCGGGGCCGGTAGTGGCTTCGGCCGTGATCCTTCCGGAGGGATTTCACGTTGAGGGCCTGTACGATTCGAAGAGTATATCGGAAAAGGTCCGCGACAGGATATATTCTACGCTTACCTCCCGCGATGATATATACTGGGCGGTAGGGATCGTTGATAATTTACGCATCGATTCGATAAACATACTTGCGGCGACCTATCAGGCGGTCCGTGAAGCCTATTCGAAACTTTCAAAAAGACCGGAGTTTCTCCTTAACGACGCGATGATAGTTCCCGAAATAAAGACCGGCCAGAGAAAAATAATAAAAGGCGATGCGAAATCAGCGTCGATAGCGGCCGCATCGATCATAGCCAAGGTCACAAGAGACCGCATGATGGATGAATATGACCGCAAATACCCCGTTTATGGATTCGCCAGACACAAGGGGTATGGAACGGCCGGACATATAGAAGCTATAAAAAAACACGGTTATTGCGATATTCACAGGCGCTCTTTCAATATCGGGATCGAAGGCTGAACGATCGAACCGGTCTTTCAGCCGGATAAGCTTCGATCCCGGCGGGCATCTTAAAATATAAAAGGCGGTCGCGGCCGATGGTTGACATCAATATGTCAGGTATTAATCCAATAGAACCCGTTAAATCTTCCATTGAACGCCACGATGAAGGTTATCGGGATGTCCGTATCGAACCTTCAGGACGGGAGGCGCCCGGGCTTCACGAGGGACAGATCTATCGCGGAAAGGTCTCGGGGTTCGCCGACGGCGGGGCTATCATTTCGGTCAATGATAATTACGTGATGGCCTCGAAGGAAACCGGGTTTATGCTCGACGAGCAGGTATCGCTTAAATTCGTCAGGCAGGAGGCCGACGGCAGCCTGCTTTTCAAGCTTATGACTGATAAGAAGACTGCCGGAGGCGACGGCGCCAGGAGCCGTTCTGATCTACTCGAACGCTTGGGCCTGGACTCGAAAGGCGACACAGCGAAAGGTGTTTTGGATTCTTTCATGAAGTTTGGAATGGTCTTGGACCGGACGAAAATGGAGTCCGTGGCGTCTGACGTTTTAAGACTGACCGGCAAACCCGAGGTAGCAGCCGCGATGAAAAACGCTCCCGCGACAAGTCTTTCAGACATATCCGCGCTTCTTAGAAATTCAGGTTTAAGGCCGTCAGCCGACTCCGCGTCGCTAGGCATAATGCTTCTGGCCTCGCTTGACGGGTTTTCCGGCGATTTCACTAAACTTTTCGCGCTCGCCCCTCTTCAATTTTCCAATGAACTTATAAAGCTGATACCTGATATAGAGAAAAAGAACAAAGAACTCGCAAAGACGGCCAGAAAGATCGCCTCGATATTTTCGAAGATCAAAAAAACCGACGGACCGGGGCTCTTAAAGGATCTCGGCCGGGCACTGGCCGAAGGGATCCGCAAAGACCCTGATGGCCGGGATATAAAAGACGGTTCCGAAGATGAAAAAGGGCCGGCGATATGCGATATAATTAAATTTAAAAAATTCCTCGAAAAAGAGGTGGAGGCCGGCGGAGGGACGCCGGAGGCCGCGAAACTGATAGAAGGATGCGCCGAAAGCCTCGAAAATTACGCGATGTTAAGCCTTTACGGAGAACTTTCCAACAGGCATTTCACTAAACTTCCGCTTTCTTTCGATGGCGAAGAACAAGAGGCGCTTATAGAATTTGAAAAAAGCGGCGGCGAGGTCAAAAGCGTCGATGTTTATTTATCGATGACGAGCCTGGGTCCGTTGCGCGTAAATTTGAAAAAGGGTGAAAATGCTCTCGGGGTTTATCTTTTTGTTGCCGGCGACGGCGTGCGAGATTTTTTAATGTCCGCTTATGATGAAGTGAAAAACTCATGGAATGATCTTTTTAAGGTGCCGCACAATTTTTCGATAGTCAAAGGCGCCCCGGGCGACTTTCATCCCGGTATATTAAAGCATGTCAAGGAAAAACAAGACTCGGGCGGGCTTGATTTAAGCGTATAATTCGCGGGCTATCGATATCGGCCCGATAAAATGGAGCGTCAATTTTGGAAAAAAAAGAAAAAAAAATGGCCGTAGCCCTCACATACGATCATGACACCGACGGCGCCCCCCGGGTCGCCGCCCGCGGCCAGGGCTTTATTGCCGAACAGATAATAAAGGTCGCGAAGCAGTACGACGTCCCTTTTTACAAGGACGCCGACCTTTGCGAAGTTCTGGTGCAGATGGACATAAATACTCAGATACCCGAAGAACTTTATGAGGTTCTCGCGAAAGTGCTCGCTTTTGTTTATAAAGCGAACCGGAGCCACCGGCTTTTAGGACAGGGCGCCGATAAAAAAATTGACGGGGTAGCAGCAGACAATCCGAAACAATAAAGGAGAATCCATATGAAAGATTTTTTGATAATTTCAAAAGAAGTAAGGGACGCGCTTAAAAAGAAGAATCCCGTGGTAGCTTTTGAATCGACGATAATAACATTCGGGCTGCCGTATCCCGGAAATTTAAAGGTGGCCAGGGAAGTAGAGGCGATAGCGGTTAAAAACGGAGCCGTAGCGGCTACCATAGCGATAGTTGGCGGCCGGGTCGTCGTAGGAGCCGGCCCGGACGTTCTCAAATTTATGGCCGAGCCTAAAAACAAAACTGATATAATGAAGGTCGCCCGCCACAATATGGCTTCCGTGCTGGGACTCGGACAAAACGGCGCGACCACCGTTTCGGCTACTATGATGGCGTGTGACGCCGCCGGGATACCGGTATTTGTAACCGGCGGGATCGGCGGGGTCCATCGCGGGGCTTCGGAATCTTTTGATATTTCCTCCGATCTTAAGGAATTTGAAAAGTCGAAGGTCGCCGTGGTATCTTCAGGCGTGAAATCGATACTCGACATAAAGCTTACGCTGGAGTATCTCGAAACCTGCGGCGTACCTATAATAGGTTATAAGACGGAAGAGTTTCCAGCCTTCTACAGCAGGACCTCCGGGTTTCGCGTTAACACTTCCGTTAAAAATCCGGTTGAAGCGGCCAGGATCATAAAAGCGGCTTTCGGTTTTTCAAATTGCGGGGTCCTTGTGGCGAACCCGATACCGTCTAAATTTGAGATAAACTCTTCATATATCAGCAAAATGGTCGATAAGATAGTTAAGGACGCTCATCCGAAAGCTATCGAAGGCCCGAAGTATACGCCGTATATACTCGCGAAACTTCACGAACTCAGCGAGGGGAGAACACTGGCGGCTAACGTTGCGCTGATAAAGAGCAACGCTGAGATCGGGGCAAAGCTCGCGGTGGAGCTTTCAAAACTTTAAAAAGAACCGGTGCTTTTGATGAAAAAGGCTGTTTTAATAATTCTGGCTGTTTTTGCGTTTCTGACGGTTTTGCCGCCGGGGCAGGTTTTGGCTCAGGCCAAAACGAAAAAAACTCCTTCGCACGGCGCGTCGGGTCTTGTAATAAATCCCGACCGCCAGACATTTATTGAGATCAAGCACCTCATCGAAAAGGACGCCGACGTGAATCACCGTGACGCTGATGGCGTAACGCCGCTCATGCGCGCGGCTTTTCTCGGGAACCTCCCTCTCGTGAAACTTCTCGTTGACAGCGGATCGGAAATCAATGCCCGCGATAATGATCATATGACGCCGCTTATGAACGCGGCGGCTTCCGGATATATAGAGATAGCGAAGCATCTTATAAATTCCGGCGCCGACGTTAACGCAAAGGACGCGACCGGCGTTACAGCTCTTATGATCGCCGCGCTCAATCCCCGCGATGACGCCGAGATGGTCAGGCTGCTCGTTGAAAGCGGCGCCGACGCTAACCTGCGTGACGCCGGCGGAAATAACGCGCTGGCGGTGGCCGAGAACAGGGGAAATCGCGAGTCGGCAAAATTTTTATCAGGGCACACTTCTAATGAGAATCCTCTTACAAAACCTCTTTTATACGCTCTTATAGTCCTTGCGGCTTTTCTTTTAGCGAAAATATATTTTAAAAGACTTATGAAAAAGCCGGCGCCGAAAATATTGGCCGCTGAGGAACAGGTCGCTTCTATGACTTCCGAAGCCGCGCCTGAACCGGCTCCTGAAAAACCCAGGATAAATTTAATGGAAGCGGTTATCGCATCCGACGTGGAAGCTCTGAAGCGCGGGATCCGCGAGGGCGGCGACGTCGATACCACGGATAAATCGGGATGGACCCTTTTGATGAACGCCTCGAGCAAAGGCTTGAACGACATAGTCGCGGCGCTTGTGGAGGGGAAAGCCAGCCTCAATTATCAGGATAAAGACGGAAGGACCGCCTTGATGAACGCCGTTTATTCCGGAAAGAACGACACGATAAGGCTTCTTATCGGAAGCGGCGCCGACGTTAATCTCCGCGGCGCCGACGGCCGTTCGGCTTATACCATTGCGAGCGATAAAGGCAATACGAAAATAATAAATCTGCTCAGGGCTGCCGGCGCGATCGACGCGCGCCCTGAAAAAAATGAAGAACCCGCCGCTCAAATGCCTGAAATGAACTTGAGTTTCGATCCCGGGGTCAACGAAACATTAAGGGCGTCCGTGTCGGAAGAAAATCTTGAACAAACGGTTAAAATGCTTGAAAAAAGGGCCGATCCTAACGCATGCGATAAAAACGGCGTAACGGCTCTTATGATAGCCGCAAGCGTCGGAAATATAGAAATAATGAAAGCGCTCATAAAGGCCGGAGCAGAAGTTAACGCTAAAAATTCGCGCGGCGTAACGCCGCTTATACTCGCGGCCGGAAAAGGCCGCGCTAAAGCTGCGGCGCTTCTTATTAAAGCGGGCGCTGACGTTAACGCTAAAACCGCCAACGGCGCGACCGCGATAAAATATGCCGCCGAAAAGGGTTTCCCTGAAGTCGCAGCGCTGCTTAAAAAGGTCGGCGCCGTCGAATAAAATATTGATTTTTTTCTTTTTATCATTTATAATGCTTTTTTAATATCACTTCATTTTTTCTTTAACGATTAAAAATACCGTATCGATTTTAAATGATCGCCTGTAAGAAGTATGGGTGTCTTAAAATACTATTTATTTCAGGGGGTAGGGGTTATGGGGCATAAAGTTTTGATCTGCGACGCGGTCGCTAAAAAAGGGATAAATTATCTTAAGGAAAAGGGTTTTGAATGCGACGAATTATTGGGTAAGACCGAAGATGAAATAACCGCGATAGCCGGCGGATATGACGCTATAATAGTGCGTTCGGCAACGAAGATAACGCCGAAGATATTAAAAGCAGCCGTTCCCCGCTTAAAGATAGTCGGCCGCGCCGGCGTCGGTTACGATAATATAAACGTTGACTCCGCTTCGGAAAACGGCGTTATCGTTATGAATTCTCCGTTCGGAACGACCGTGTCCGTCGCCGAACTCGCTCTCGCGATGACGCTCGCGATATCACGCAAGATACATTCGGCCGACGCGAAGATGAAGCAGAATGTCTGGGACAAAAAAAGCTTCATGGGCCGTGAACTGAACGGGAAAACGGCCGGGGTCATCGGCGTCGGCAGGATCGGCATTGAAACGGCGAAACGGTTTAAAGCTTTCGGAATGAAAATTTTGTGCTGCGATCCTTACGCGAAAGCCGAGGTAATGAGCTCTCACGGGTTCGAACTTGTCTCTTTTGACAGATTGATTGCCGAATCCGACGTTATATCGCTTCACATACCCAAAACCAAAGAGAGCGCCGGAATGCTCAATAAGGAAGTTTTCAATAAAATGAAGGACGGAGTCATCCTCGTCAACTGCGCCCGCGGCGGAATAATAAACGAGGCGGACCTGCTCGAAGTTTTAAAAACGAATCCCAAAAAATTCTTCGGAGTGGCGCTTGACGTTTTCGAAAGCGAACCGCCGGTGAACTGGGAGCTCATAAACCACGAACTCGTATGCGCGACGCCGCACATAGGCGCTTCGACGAAGGAAGGTCAGGAACTCTGCGCGAGCCAGATATGTGAACAGATAGTCGCTTATTTCACCGAAAATAAAGTTATAAACGGCGTAAATCTCGATAAATTAAAAAAATAGAATATATAATAAATTTTATATACCTGCGCCGGATATTTTAACGGCTATAAAAATAAAAAGAACGAGAGTGATTGGAAAATGTCATTTGAAAACCTCAAAGCACACGATAATCAGATGTTTGAAATAATAAACCGCGAAAAAAACCGTCAGAAGAACAATCTTGAATTGATCGCTTCTGAAAATTTCGTTTCGGCGGCTGTTTTAGAGGCCATGGGCTCGTGCCTCACGAATAAATACGCGGAAGGTTATCCGGCGAAACGCTATTACGGCGGATGCGAATTCGTCGATGAAGCTGAAAGCCTCGCTATAGAGCGCGCTCAGAAAATTTTCGGCGCGGAGCACGTTAACGTTCAGCCTCATTCCGGCGCTCAGGCAAACATGGCCGTTTACTTCACCGTTTGTAAACCGGGCGATACGGTCCTTGGAATGAATCTGTCCCATGGCGGCCACCTTACCCACGGCCATCCGCTTAATTTTTCCGGCATGATGTACAAGATTGTCAGCTATGGCGTCCGTGCGGAAGATCACAGGATCGATATGGATGAAGTGGAAAAACTCGCGATGGAGAACAAGCCGAAAATGATCGTAGTTGGTGCTTCGGCCTATCCGCGCTTTATCGATTTTAAAAAGTTCCGTGAGATATGCGATAAATGCGGAGCGGTCATGATGGTAGATATGGCCCATATAGCGGGCCTTGTCGCTACAGGACTGCATCCTTCGCCGGTTCCTTATGCCGATTTCGTCACGACCACGACCCACAAAACTCTCCGCGGGCCGCGCGGCGGCATGATATTATGCAAGGAAAAATACGAGAAGGACATAGACCGGGTCGTGTTCCCCGGATGCCAGGGAGGCCCTCTCATGCACGTTATAGCGGCCAAAGCGGTCGCGTTCGGCGAAGCGCTTGAACCCTCGTTTAAAAAATACTCGGAACAGGTCGTTAAAAACGCGAGTTTCCTCGCGGCCGAACTGGTAAAAAAAGACTTCAAACTCGTCTCTGGCGGTACTGATAATCACCTCATGCTCGTCGATCTTTCGGGACTTGGCATCACAGGAAAGGCGTTTGAAAAAGCTCTCGATCAGGCAGGCATAACGGTAAACAAGAATACAATACCTTTCGATCAGCAAAAACCGATGGTCACATCCGGAATAAGGATAGGCACTCCCGCCGTCACGACCAGAGGGGCTAAAGAAGAACACATGACCCGGATCGCTTCCCTGATAAAGGAAGTCGCGGACAACATGACGAACGTTGAAAAACTCGCCGAAGTAAAACAAAAGGTTGTCGAGCTTTGCGCAGGCCTTAAAGAAATGGCGTAAGCCAGATGAACATGAACTTGAAATTTTAGTCGTCAAAAACCGCCTCGCGATAATGCGCGGCGGTTTTTGCGGGCCGGGGTCCGCGAAAGGTTACTGATGGTACACTTTTATCTTATACTTACGATACTTTTCTGGGCTATCGGCCAGACGCTTTTAAAGGCAGGTCTTTCAAGGACCTCGCCTGTCGACGGATTCATTGCCTGCGGCGTCGCGGGGTTCGCGGCCGGACTTCCTCTGTTTTACCTGCTGCGGGCTAATCCGGCTTTCGTTCCGGTTTTCGACCCGGTTTTTCCATATATGGCAATTTCAGTATGGGCCGCGCTGTGTTATCTGACATTTTATTACGCCATCGACGCCGGTGAATTAGCCGTGGCCAGCGCTCTTTATGGAACATGCCCCATCTGGACCGCTTTATTCGCCGTTTCTTTTCTCGGCGAGACGCTTACCGTCCGTCAATGGTCGGCTATTATTGCGGTAGTTGCGGGAATAATGCTGCTTTCGTATGAGTGCGCCCGCTCCGGCGCTCAAAACGACAAGAAAGCAGCCGTTTCAGGCCGGAAATGGTGGATGATAGTTTTCATAGCGGTCTCCGCGGCGGCTATAACGGGCATAGCGGACTCCGTGACAAAGCTCGTTGCCATAAACCAGAGTCCGGCCACTCATCTGATATATTACTGGGGCGGGCAGATCGTGATAGGCATATTCATCAAAGCCGGGCTTGAAAGGTCTAAATTCAGCATTTCAGGGATTTTTGATAAATATCTTCTTTCGGGAATGTTTATAATGAATCTCGGCGCGATATGCTTCGTAACTTCAATGACGACCAATCAGGTGAGCCTTGTCGAGGCTTTCACATCGTCTTATATAGTCCTTCCGGCGATAGCTTCGTGGCTTTTCTTCGGAGAACGCTTCACGCTGGTCAAAGCTATATCGGTGCTGGTCATCGTCACCGGCGTCACCGTGCTTTCGTTAGGCTGAAATTAAACCCTCCGCAATGGGTTTAAATCTTTTTAATGCTCGCCGCCGTTATCTTCATAGTATTAAAATAATTAATAGAACGGAATAAAAAACAATGACCTTTATTTATCTGGCTTTAACCATTTTTTTCTGGGGCGCCGGGCAGACGCTTCTTAAGATCGGCTTCGCAAAATCGACGCCGATAAGTTCTTTTTTTATAGGCGGTATAGCTGGTATCGCGGTTGCCGCGCCATACATTGTTTTTTACGAACGGCCGGTCTTCGATAATTATCATCTGTTCCTTCCGATAATGCTCGCGGTCGCGCTTTGCTATCTCACATATTACTACGCGCTCAACGCCGGCGAATTATCCGTGGCCAGCGCTATTTTAGGGACATATCCGATGTACACGGTATTATTCGCCGTCATGGTCATGAAAGAGGTCCTGGTTTTAAAACAGTATATCGGGCTCTTTCTGGTCATCGGAGGAGTGGGCGCGCTTTCGGTAAGCTCAGGCGGAACAGATACCGAAGGGGTCAAAGGACAGGGGATATCACGAGTCTGGATATTGCTGTCCATAATTTCAGCCATATTGATCGGCACAGCTGACGCCGTGAGCAAGGTCGTTTTGGATCATACCAACCCGGCGACATATTTTTTCTATTTCGGCGTTATTCAGATAACTCTCGGTTTCATTCTTAAACTGGCCTTTGAAGGAGGGAATTTCGACCTGGCCCCGCTTCGCTCCAAATATTCGATAATTGGAATGTTCATGCTTAACTGCGGCGGCATGGCGTTCACCTTCGCGTTAAAAAGCAATCAGGCCAGCATAGTCGTTCCGCTTTCTTCGACCTACCTCGCGCTCGTTACGCTTTTTTCATGGTGGTTTTTGAAGGAAAAATTCACCCTGGCAAAAGGCCTCGGCATCACCGCTATAATAGCCGGCGTAATGCTTCTGTAATATTCATGTTTTAAATTTTCAAATGCCGCGCTCACTTCGCGGGTTTGATCTTTCTTTCGAGAGCGGTCCTGATATTCTTCCGGTCTTTTTTTCCGGCCCCGGGGATCCCGGCCACTTTTTTTACCTTTATATCTCCGGGCTTTTTGCGGTTTTTTTCGGATACCGCAACGCCTTTTTCTTCAAGCGCTCTTATTACTTTCTCGTAGTCGCCGCAGAATTCCGTCTGGACCTCTTTGTCCCTTATTTCCCGCGAACTCGAAGTTTCTTCGCTCTGACCCTCGCTTTCTGCCTCGCGCACGACCTCGACCTGAAGCATATTTTTTTCAGGGTTTGAAAGCAGCTGGACATGATAATTTTTCATGGACGGTTTGTGGATATAAGATCTTTTATCATTTATCAATACCGTCTCGAAATCGGTCTCCGTTTCATAACCAATTTCCTCGAACGCGCTTTTTAACGCCTTCGCGTATTCCAGCGAGTTCGCCCGGGCCGAATCTTCTTCGATCGCTTTAACTATTTCGATCTTTAACGCTTCCATGTCGAATTTCCCGCCGGAAACCATCAGCGCGCCTATTTCGTCGGCTATCTTCGCGGCTTCAGGCGTTCCGAGACATTCAAGCTGGTCTTTCATTTCGCGAAGATCGTTCGCGGACCTTATCCGGCGTCTTTCCTTTCTCAAAAGCCCTTCGCAGAATATAACGAAATCGTCATATAGCATAAGTCTCTGATCAGTGTCTTCCTCGGCTTTTATTCCGTCGAATTTTTTAATGACCTTCGAATATTCACTGTTTTCGGCGAGAAACATGAGCTCCGAAAGCGTCCGGTTTATCTTTTCGAGCACATTTATTTCTCTCGCGAGCGGGGCGCGGCCGATTCCGCCGGTAGATATGTCGTCTATCGTTAAAGCTTTTTTGAATATGCCGGCCGTAAATTTATCTATCTTTTTTCCCTCGAGCAGATCCGCCGCTTCCGAGCCCAGTGAATTAATTAAATTCCCGGCCGCCGTTATCGAATTATCCAGCGCTTCGAGTTCGCCCGCTTCCGCTATTTTAAGCGTTGAAATGTCCGGTATCCGGGTATTATTAGTTGAAGCCATGATTTCGGCGGCCCTGCCGTCTTCGACGGCTATCTTTGAAATTGTTTCGACGATCATGGCTTTAACTTTTGCGATCGCGGCGATCCTTCCGGCGTATTCGTCTATTTTTTGGTACGTTAAATAAGCTATTTCGCTTTCGTTCTTTTTGACATCTTCCGCTATTTCTTTCGCCCTGCATAATTTTTGGCCCGTAGCGAGGATATCTTCCTCGCCGGAGACGGAGCGGATAAGAGCGGCCAGTTCGATCTCCAGCGCTTTGATATTCGATACGGCGGCATTGATGCCCGGTAGTTTTTGGCCTGCCGCCGCTCGATATAGCGCTGCTCTTATGCCGACCGATGTTCTGATCCGTTCAAACGCCCTTTGAAAACTCTCTCGCCTTTTTTCTTCGGCTCGGCATCTGAACGCGTCCGAAAGAAGGGCCGCGGAAAATGCCACGCTCCCTCCGAGAATGAGTATCGGAAGGACGGACGCTACCGCCGCAGCCGATATCGCGGATGATGCGCAGGACGCGGTCCCGGTCGCGGAAACCGCCGGAGCGATGGGTGAAATGCAGGGAAAAGCCGCCGCGAACGACGACCCTTTTGCCATGACGGCGTAATTTACGGCGCTTCCCGGTATGAAACCGGGGTTGACTATTATGAATGCTATCATTCCGCTCATTATAGATCTCCTTTATTGACGCTGATCCCCGCTTGCCGCGGGTTCGAATTTATCTTCCGCCCCGCCTGAGCGTTTCGATCGTAACGCCGTGGGCGCGTCCAAGCATATCCAGAGCGGTCCGCCCTGAGCTGTTCCTTAATTTCGTGTCCGCGCCTGCGTTCATGAGTATGCTTATTATCTCCTCGTTCGATGAAGAAGTAGCGACCATTAAAGCTGTATTTCTGGCGGTATAACTCTGATGATTGACCTCCGCTCCGCGATTGATAAGCATTGTAACCATCGAGGGATTGCCTTTGGCCGCGGCTATCATAAGCGGGCTGTTGCCCTGATTATCTGAAAGGTTAACGTTGGCGGATCTTTCTATAAGCATCTCGGCGAATTTATAATTGCCGTTCTGGATGGCCGCGATCAATGGAGTAACGTTTCCTTCCTCGCCCCTGGCGTTCACATCGCAGCCCGTGCCCAATAGTATTTCGGCGATCTCCAGGCTGTTTTGCGCCGCAGCGATTATAAGCGCCGTGTTTCCTCGCGAATCAACCGCTTTGACATCCGCGCCTTTTGATACGAGGTATTTGAATATCTGCGCGTCGGACGCGGCCGCGGCGGTCAGAAGAGCCGTGAATCCGTTGTTATCCCGCGTTTCGATCGGCGCGGAAGCTTCTATAAGCCTTTTGACGGCTTCGGGCATTTTTGCCCTGACCGCTATCATAAGCGGCGTCTGGCCGAGGGCGTTCCTGAAATTAATATCCGCTTTTTTCGCGCAAAGCATTTTGATTATCCTGGAATTGCCGTTCGCGCACGCCGCGATAAGAGGCGTTTCCATACGCGCTCCGGCCTGGTCTACGACGGCGTTATTATCGAGCAGAAGCTTCACTACTTCGGCATTCCCTTTCTGGGCGGCGAAAAACAACGCTGAATAACCGTTTTGATCCAGGGTGTTGACGCTTTCGGGATGAGCGTGGATCAAATATTTAACGAGTTCGAAGTCCCCGCTGCTTGCCGCGATGACGATCTCCTGTTTTCCAGCGCCGTATTTCAAACCGCTTTCGGTTCCCGGATCGATGAAGTAACGCCATGTATATTGCCCGAAGCTCATGGTTTTGAAGTTGAAATGAGGCGCCAGCAAATAAGCCGAAGAAAATGCCGCCGAGATGATGCAGAGCGCGGATAGAATTTTTATCCAGAACCGCTCCACGCTATATTTTCTTTCTACTATGTGGCAGCCGGTCAACGCGTCATACGAGGCTGAATTCCTCCCGCCATAGGACATGAAAACATATTCGAATATTCCTCCGGCGCAGAAGAAAACAAAAAATCCGGCGCCGCCGGCATTTAAATAAGCGGTCATAAAGCTGTTTTTAAAAAAATATCCGTACAGGCCGAAGATCAGATAGCCGTATAGCGTGAGCGTCATCATTCTGGCGAAAGCCCTGAAGAAACATGAAAAAAACGGTAATCTCAGACCTTTGGGCCCGGCCACGGCGATATCGAACATGATCTTACCGGGGGACGCGTAACAACAAAATTCAAATAATGGAATATACACCAGAAAAAAAACGAAAAAAGATCCCTTTAGAAAAAAAATGACGAACGGAAGCGAAAGCGGACCCGCGGATATCGCCAGAAAAAATATCAGTGAAAAATAAATGGCGAATACGGCCGAGGCCATATCAAAGATCACGCCGGAAAATCTAAGCCGCGGCTTCGCCCGGTCCAGGCCGACGGTCTCGTCGGGCTTTGATTCAACGGGTTCAGGGGGAAGCTGGCTGATCTCCGTATAATTATGCTGGTAATATATTTCGTTTATTTTTCCGTCGGAAGGGGGCGTTTGGCCGTCGAACAATTTTATTATAGCCTTGATCTTTTCAAAAAACTCAAGAGAATGTTCGGCCTTGTTCTTCCGCACGAGCGCCATTATGAGCTTCCAGTCTTCATCCGACAGCATTTCCTTATAGCTCTTGATCTGGTTTTCTTCGTCGAGCCGGATGAATTTCTTTTTCAATTCGGCCACGGCGGAGTCGAAATCCGCTTTGCTTATATAATCGCGTTCGCCTAATTTCGCTAATTTTATAAGTTCCGTTATGGAGTATTGTGAGTCTTTGCAGATCCTGTCGGCGGCGTCGAATAATTCCCTGCGGGCATCGCCGCTGAAAGAATCTGATATATAATTGTTTTCGAATATATCCCTGATCTTTTCGGCCGTCGCTTGTTTGTAACCGTCGACGAAATGCGCAAGGACCGCGGCCGCGTAGTCGGCCGGATCGTTGAAATGATGGCAGGTCTCAATAACGCCGCCGAACGCTCTGTAAAGCGAGCCGTCATTATTGAGATCCGAATATTTTTTGATTATGTTCAGCTCGAAAATATCTTTTATGAATTTTTCTTCCTCCGGTGACGCCGTTTTTTTAACTATTTTAGATGAAAGTTCCACCAGATATTCTTTTGAAATAAGGATCCCGCGGAAGATAAAAGGAAAATCGCCGTCGACCCTGCAGAAAAATTCAAATAACTTCTCGCTCAGGCTGAGCTTTTTGTCGTTGGTCACATCTTCTATCAGCGCGAGCATTTCTTTGTCCCCGAGTTCGCGGGCCACCCAGTTTCTTATAGCGCCGGACTCGAAATCCAAAAGCGCCGAGTTCCATTTTTTGGCCATGGGTATGGCCAGATCATGCAGAGCGAAATAATCGGCGCCCTCGAATCTGTATGGGCGCATCTGCCTTGACGATTGAACGATCTCGTCGGACGCTTCGCCGAAGAATACCGGAATGTTTTTTTCTCCGCCAAGCCATGAAACTATCTCTTCATGGCCCCAGCGCTTTTTAGGATTTCTTGTAAGAAGACCCTTGATCATTGTTGAAAATTCGCTCTTGAGTTCCATGACCCTGGGAACATTTTTGGTCGCGAGCGTGAACATGACCACTCTGTCATCGACGCCGTCGAATGGATTCTTTCCGGCGGCCATCTCGAGCAGGATCATCCCGAGCGACCAGTAATCGGTGGCTCTGGAGATAACTCCCGACATGGATTCGGGCGATGAATATAAAATGGTCCGGTTCATGTTCGTCTGATGCAGCGACATTTCGGATACCGATGAGATCCCGAAATCGGTGAGCGCGATATCTGGCGGATCGATCTTTCTGATGAGGATATTCGTCGGCTTGATGTCTCTGTGAATAAGGTTTTTGGAATGTATCTCGAAAAGGCACTCGTCGGCCTTTTTTATAAATTCGATCACGAATTCGCGCGCGACCTTTTTGTTGTTCTGTAAATAATCAAAAAGCGTTCCGTGCTCCGCGTATTCCTGTATCTCGTAAAACCGTCCGGCTTCCCTTCCGGTCTCGATTATCCGGACGGCGCCGCGCCCCGAAAAAGATCTGAGCAGTTCCACCACTTCGGGTTTGGGTTCTATTTTAGGCCTGTAATATTTAAGGACCAGCAGATCGCCTGACGCGCCTCTGATAAGATAAAGATCGGCCTCGCCTGAGGCGACATCGAGTCTTCGGATCACTTCATAAACCGTATCGCCAAGTTTTATCGTCTTAGCGCTGATACGGCCGGATCTATTATCATCCGCCCCGCCGTCGCCCGAAGAACCGCCGTCTTCGACCCGCGTGACATTCTCGTCTTTTTCGATCCTGGTTTTGTCGTCTTTTTTCAATGGCAGCTCCGTCGAAAGGCCTATTTAATAAATACCGTCAGTTTTAATTTTTTTGAAAGATCCAGCGTGTCGCCGTCGGACAGCTTATATTTCATTCCCCTGACAAGCTTTTCATTGTTAAGGCCCGTCAGGTTTTTGGACTCGGGAAGCGGCATGATAAAGCATGCGCCGTTCTCAAATATTATCTTCGCGTGGTTTCTTGAAACTGTGTCGAATTTTTCGCAGTCGATAAAGTTTTTTTTGCCTGCGTCCGGTCCGCAACTATTTTTTTCACGCTCCGTATGGTCGACGCATCTATCGCACCGTCCTATTATCAAGCCGTCTGAAACTTCGATCACGATCCTGTCCTCTTTCGAGAACAGGAATACGCGTTTTTTTTCACCGGCCGCCGCCGTCCCGCCGCGGCTTTGTATGGCTGAAATATCCGCCCCGCAGTTATCGCAGATAGCTGAATAATCCGGATTGGAATTTCCGCAGCCGGAACAGATCTTCGAACCTTCGCCGTCATTTTCAAAACTTATTCCGGCGGTTGAGATGTCGGCGAAACAGCCGGCGCATATAGCTTCGAATTCGGCGTTTCGGGAGCCGCACACGGGGCATTTTTTATAAGCGTTCAATGTTCATTCCTCTCTTTTCCAGAAGCCCGGATATTTTATCCAGATCATTCCTCGCCGGGATCCCGATGATAAATATTCGTCCGCCGTCGTTCGCGATCTGTATGTTGCGCGCAGTATATTTCATTTCGTTGATATTCTCCGGATAGTTCGCGCGCGCCTTGTCCGATATCAGCCATATCTTCTGGTTGTCCGAGCCGCGCCATATAAGTTCGTCAGTTTTCTTTTCAATGAAAGGCCCGGAAATTATCACGTCTATTTTTTTCAGGATACCCGGAAAGTCCCTTTTGAGCTTCGCGTAAGAATAACCCGAATATACCAGGATGTCGCCGCGCGTTATTTCGCCGCAGAAGGACGCGATCTCTTCCAGCGCTTCAGGCTGGGCGAAAGGTTCGCCGCCGCTTATCGTGATCCCGTCCACGACCCTTCCGGCGAAACCGGCGATCATTTTTTTAACTTCATCTATATCTATCTTTTTTTCTTCTGAAAATTCCCAGGCGCCAGGATCTATGCAGCCGCTGCAGCGGATATCGCATCCCTGGAACCAGATCCCGAGCCTTACGCCCGGGCCGAGGTTTTTCACCGGGTAATGTATCTTGTTTAAATAAATTTCCATAAATGCCGCGTCACACTTCGATACTATAAACGCCGTTCTCCCCTGAAAATGATTTCACCGTAAGAGATATCGCGCCGCTGTCGCTCTTTCCGCGCCCGGTCATTATGTCGAAGAGCACCCTTGAAAGCGGGTTCAGAAAAACCGTTTCGATCTTGTTTCCAATGCCGCGTCCGCCGTTTCCCAGATCGTTCGTGCACGCGGCGCATATCGCCGCCCGTATTTCGCCCGGTATCGAAAGTTTGACGTGGTTCTGCTCGGAAAGCCTCTCGATGATGTTGTTCATTACCTTATCGAATATCTCGGTAGCGACGCTCTCCCTTATGAAATCGAAAATGATTATGTTGTCGCCGATCCTGTTCAGGATCTCCGGGCGGCCGAGATTTATCTTGAAATAATTGTTTATCTCTTCCCTGACCTTTGCCTCTACGTCGGCAAAAGGCATTTCGGGCGTCACGTTGAGCGTCTTTTTTCCATGTTCGTTCTGGCTGTATATTCCAAGGTTCGAGGTGAAAATGATAATGCTTTCCGAAAAATATACGGTGTTTCCGGAACCGTCCGTAAGCCTTCCGTCCTCGAGTATCTGAAGGAACTTATCGAGTATCTTTGAATGCGCTTTTTCAATCTCGTCGAAAAGGACCACCGAAAATGGTTTTTCGCGTATGGCGTTGGTCAGTTCGCCGCCCGCGTCGTATCCCACGTATCCGGGAGGCGCGCCCAGAAGCCTCTGGTCCGAATGTTCAGCCGAGAACTCGCTCATGTCGAATCTGATATACGCCCGCTCGTCGCCGAAGATCAGTTCGGTAACGGCTTTCGCTATCTCGGTCTTGCCCGTGCCGGTGGGCCCCGCTAAGAAAAGCACGCCTCTCGGTTTTCCCGAGTTCTTCGAATGCGCCGCTCCGCTTAATCCCGTGACCGATCTTTTTATTACATCCAGAGTCTTTGTTATCGCCTGCGGCTGGCCCTTTATTCGTTTTTCAATATATGTTCTGGCGTTCTTTATCTTTTCCATGTCAAGCCGCGCCCACGGATCCTCTGAAACGCCTATCTTATAGCGCCTGACCGCCTCTGAAACGCTTTCGAATTCGAGCCCTTCGCGCCTCGCAAGCTGAGTGATGGCCATTATGTCTGAATTATACATTCCCTCCGTCGCTTCTGAGAAGAGATTCACAAGTTCCCCGCGCGATTCTTCGCTGCACTCGCCGAATCCTTTTATAGCTTTTGAGATAAGGCCGATAAAAGGCTTTCTCATCATTAGATCGGGCTTTGCTATTGTCACCGGCCGGATCCTGGGATTATTTATGAAGAACCACGACGGGAAATCATTTTCCTTGTCGCATATCCAGAAAATAGCGTTATATTTTGGGCTTTTATCGGTCTCGGTAATGTGGGGGAACGCCGTATATGAGAGTTTTAAAAACGACGCGAAAAAGTCTTTTTCCTCGACCGACATCGAGTTCGGGCTGACCATGATCCGTGACGCGAATTCGACGAAAATGGCTATGAAAGCGTCCTTATATTCGACCATTTTTCTTATGTAATCGAAAGCCTTGACTATTGAACATGCGAAATGCCCGTCTTTAAAGGTCAATCCGAACGACCTGTAAAAAAAATCGTTGACCTGTTTTTCGTTCTCAGGCGTCAGATTCTGCGCGAGTGAAAAACCGTCCACCGGATCGTAACTGATGAAATACTGAAAGCCTTCGGTCTGAAGGTTTTCGGTCAAATAATATTTAAGCTGCAGCGGGAAGAATTTTTCCTGATTGTGAAAAGGATAAATGTCTCTGATGTTGCCGGAAAGAATGAACTGCGACTTGATATTGATGAACCGCTTGACGTCTTTGATCCATCTCGGAACGATAAAATCCATATTAAAATATTCTCCTTGCGGACTGCCGTAAAATCACATAATGAATTTACTACAAAAGTCTCAAAAAGTCAATCATTTAGACTATAAATGACACGCGCCGCGGAAAAAGTTACGCTTCTTCTTTTGCGGTCGAAGTTTCATTGTTTTTCAACCTTTCAAAGGGTCCCCCCGGCCCCCGGCGGTTAATTGATTGTTGCAAAGGACGCTGGCGCCGCGTCAGCCGTCGCGGCTGTTTCAAAGATCATCTTTTGAGATAGCCTGTCTGTTTTGAGCGCGATAAAAAAATCGGGAGACGAACATTCGCGCTCCCGATTTTTTATACATTTGGAAATTATTTCGTTTTATATTATCTTGTGCCGAAATATTTGAGGTAAATTCCCCTGAAAAGCTGTCCGCCGTGCTTGTGAGGAGTGTACATGTAGTTGGCGTAAGTTGCCGCGTTTTTTACGTTTATGGTCTCGCCGTCTATCTTCATGGGCACGCTTCCATTTTGAGCGAGTTTTGCCATGCCGCGGTTGTACTGGTTACGCATCGTCTGAGTGCCGTAGTTGATCTGGTTTTCAAGGCCCTTATATTTCGAGTTCCAGTTTCCCGAGTCGTAAGCGCCGCAGCCGGTCGCCCAGTCGAGCTGTTTCTGCGTCGGGTTCTTGACCGTGATAAGGCTCTGTTCCGTCTGAAGGCGAGACAATATGACTTTTGGTGAAATTCCGTATTTTTGAGCCGCTTCGTATATCATGTCGGCGGGATATTTTCCGTTCTGGGGTTTCGCCAGGCACGAGCCCTGTTTTGAAAGGAACGACTGGATCTCGTTTCTTGACATCGCGTTGGCGTTGACGTAAGCGCTGTCCGATATCAGATAGTCGTATCTGAGCGTTGTGGCCCATGAATTATCGTCGAGGTGCGAGTTGAAATCCGGGTTATTTGTGTTCGGATTGGTATTTGTATCATTGTTGTTTTGTTTTTTGAGCTCTTTGACATAGTTGGTGATCTGAACGACGAGGTTCATGGAGTCGTCGGAATATGACTGCTGCTGAGCGTTTTTGAAGGTCTGGACGGCGAGGTTCATCGAGACGCTTAAAAATTCCTGCTGGGCCTTTTCGTAAAGCGCTATTTTTTCGCTGGTCGATCCGGCTTTTTTAGCCATTTCGAGGTAGCATCTGCCCTGCCAGTAAACGGCCTGGTAATAATATTTTCCGTCGAGAGCCGCCTGGCGCTCAGCCATTTCGTATAACGAAAGGGCGTCTTTATAATTTCCCGCGACGAAATTCATTTCACCGAGAGCGAAGTTATTGATCTCGGAAGGGAGTTTGTCTAAAAGTCCGCGGAGTTTTTCCATGAAAAAAATACTGATCTGTTTTATAATTCCAGGTTTTTTAGGCGCTTCATAAGCCGGGGCTTGAGTATCTGCGCCCTGAGCCGGTGTCTGCTGAGCGGGGGCCTGGAAAACCTGTTGATTCGTGTCGGCGCCGGTCAGTTTTATGTATTCGGCGGCGAGTTCCTGATATTTTTGAAGCCACTGGCGGGCCTCGGCGGAGTCGGAACCCTTCTGGATGGAAGAGTCTACGAAATTTTTATAAGCCGTCTGTACCGACTGGTACAGTTTGAGGGCTTCATCGCCGGAGTCTGAGAAAGCCGCCCCTAAAAGGCCGAAAAACAGAAAAGCCGCGAGGCATATAACCAGGGTCGTTTTATTTTTATACATTATACTCACCTGCTCGATTATTTTAAACATTTTAATAATTATACAACATGAAACAGCGCTTGTCAAATTTTGCCGGTGATTTTTTCAATTTTTATTTGCCCCAATTATTACGACAATTATTTCTTGAAAATATCATCGATTTGTTTTATAATATCCATAGCAGTAAACCGCTGCATTTATCAAAGTCCCGTAAAATGCTGAAAAAGTGATGACGACCATGAACGGCGAAAAAAACATGGCCATAGAGGCTAAAAATCTATACAAAAGCTTCGGAGAACCATTTTCCTTCAAGCGCATATTAAAGCTGCCGTGGGAACTCCTGCAGCGCCTTTTCGGCAATTACAAGAAAAAGAGCGTTTTGAAAGACCTCAGCTTTAAAGTTGAAAGAGGCTCCGTCGTAGGCTTTCTTGGCCCGAACGGCGCCGGCAAATCGACGAGCCTGAAGGTCATGCTCAATCTCATCAGAAAAGACGCGGGCGAGTGTCACATCCTCGGATTCAACACCGAATACGATTATGACAAGGCCCTCAAATCGACCGGCGCTCTGGTCGAATTACCGGTTTTTTACGAATTCATGACCGGCTTCGACAATTTATTGATAACCGCGAATATCTTTAAACACATAACGAAGGAAGCTATCGACGCGAGCCTTAGGCGCGTAGGACTTTTCGAACACAAAGAAAAAAAGGTCAGCCAGTATTCGACCGGAATGCGCCAGAAACTCTACGTGGCGAAAATTTTACTCATGAAGCCGAAGGTCATCATACTCGACGAGCCGACATCCGGAATGGACCCCAAAGGCCAGGCGGAGATGCGAGACATCATAAAAAGCCTCGCCGGCGAGGGAGATACGACCGTTCTTGTATCGTCGCATCTGCTCTACGAAATTGAACAGGTCGCCGATTTCGTGGTCATAATAAAGGACGGCGTCGTCGTCACATACGGCCGCGTGGCGGACCTTCTCGAAACCGAACACGAGATATACGACCTGGAGGTCGCGCCTGAAAAAGTTTCGGAATGCGGCGAACTTTTAAGTAAAATGGATTATATAGTAGGCGTCGAGAACACTCTGCGGGGCAATGTCGCCTATCTTTCGCTTAAAATAAAAAAAGACTCGGCGTCGAGGGTCCCTAAAGATCTCGTCGCCAATAATATAGACATCTATAATTTCATGCGCCAGAAGCGCAGTCTCGAGGAGTTCTTTCTCGAGGTCACCAACGGCTCGGAGAGCGCCCCGGTTAAATAGGCACTTTTTATGGAGTTAAATAAAAAATGTTCGACCTTGTAAGATACGAATTATTTAAAATGAAGCGCCTGAAAAAGGTTTATTTCTGCGCGTTCGCGATAAACTTTCTTCCGCTTCTGATCCTTTTCGTGCTTCTGGTGCTTTTTTTCAAGGGCATGCTCTACGGCTGGGTCGGCATTTCACAGCAGATGTTCCATGAAGAATTCGGGACCGGAGTTATGGGATCCATTGTCGTCATGCTCAGCTTCTTTTCATGGGCGTCATGGTTCTTTCAGACGATAATCGCGGGGGAGCTCATATCGAAGGAATTCGAGAATAAATCAATTAAACTGATGCTTCTGATGCCGTTTCGCCGGCTGAGCATATATATGGCAAAGCTCGTTTCGACGATGCTCTTTTTCGTGTTCAATATGTTCGTCTACCTTTCGCTGACGGCGCTCATCGGCGTCGCGCTCGACCGCATATTCGGCCTCAATTTATTCGAACTCATCGATTACCCGCTTCTGATAAAACTCTGCAACGCTTATTTCGTCGTGAACGTATCTTACATATCGATGGTCTTTCTCATATCTATTTTCGCGAAATCCTCCGAAACCACCATGGCCTTTTCTATCTTCGCGACCTTCGCGCTGAAGGCGGTCGATTCCGTCATTATGCTTTTCGGAAAGCTCAACATAATCCCGATCGAGCTGGCTAACTTTTTAAATAAATACGCGTACCTGAAATCGTGCGAGATAATAAATACCGAAAAACTTATGGAGGTCATGAAATCCAACGATTATACGAAGCTTCCGATATCCTTTGACATGCTAGGCGTAAACATATTATATTCTATGCTCTTCCTGCTGATAGGCTATCAGATATTCAAAAAGAAAGAGGAGAAAGGCTGATGAATTACATGAACATACGCGAATATTCTTTTCTTTTACAATATCCGTACAACGTATTCACGGCGGTTTTTTGCGCGCTGGTCCTATATTATGGAATGCGTTCGCTTCTTTTCGTCCTGAAATTCAACGAACTCGACAGGCGCATCGCCATGTATCCGAACCTCGCGGAGGTCCGCGTGCAGCTGGGCGAGCTTTTATATGACAACGGCCGTGTTGACCGCGCCATCTCTCTTTTTTTACAGGCGATAAACATACACCCCGACCTTCATTACGCAAGGATAAAACTCTCCGAGATATATTTCGAGCGCGGCGAGAAAGACAAGGCCGTCCAGCAGCTCAAAGAACTTTTGAAGCGCACCAGCGACGAAAAATATAAATACTCGGTGCTCGCCGTGCTAAAAAAATGGGGCATCCCTAAAACTCTTATCGAAGGCTGATCTTATGTTTTTTTCAGAGCTTAAATGTTTTATAAGGGGCCGCGCGTAAAATGAAAATGCGCGATCTTAAAGTTTTTTTATTTGAAGGCATGTGCGTTGTCCTGCGGCCGTTATTCAAGTTTGCGGTTCTTCTTTTTTCAGCGGTTTTGTTTCTTTCCTTCACGCTCCTTCAAATTTCCATAGCGGCGGATGGCAGCGCTACGGTTTCAGTTGTTATAAAAACGGCGCGGGAGAATATTTCCGGAAATTATGAAGTGTTTTTAAATAAAGGAATGAACGCCGCCCGCGAAGGATCGTGGATGGACGCGTGCGCCCTGTTTCAAAAAGCGGTCGGGCGTCGCCAGAATTTCGCCGGATCCCACCTCGCCCTGGGAACGGCATTTCTCAAACTCGGCCGGGCGAAAGACGCCGCCGAAACTTTCGAACGGCTGGCGCTTTTAAAGATAACTTCCGGAGACGACACCGTATCGGATGAGCTGGAACAAAAGATATACTCGCGCTTCTTTGATGACGCGGTTGAAACCTGCCGCCAGACGGTCATCATCATACCGCAATCATTTGAGATGCAAAGCGCGCGCGCGAGCCTTGCGATATATAGCGGAAATTACGCCGAAGCGGTCGAATATTACAATTTTCTTCTTAAAATAAAGCCTGATCATACCGATGCCCGTTACTATCTCGGCGTAGCGCATCACAAACTTGGAAATTACCGGGAATCCATCGCTGAATTGAAAAAATACGCGCTGACCGACGCCGAGAACGCTGAGGCGAGGATGTTTCTTGGATTAAATTTCGTCATGCTCCGCGAGATGGCGGCGGCGAAAGAAGAATATAAGATATTGAACGCCCTGGATAAAGATAAGGGAAGCCTTTTAAAAGAACTTATCGATCTGCGAGAAAAAAAACCCTCAGGTATTGACAGGTAAAACGCGTTTTTGCTATACTCAACTTCGGTATACTGTAATATTTTGTCGTTTGCGTCTGAAACGGGCGCTTATGGTGCACGCTTTTTCGAACTTTCGGCTCCGCTTTTAATGAAAGATCTTCCATAATAACAGCCGCACTCTTTATTTGTACCACCTGACTTTGCACGCTACGCTCCCCGCCATTTATATTTATCCAAAAACAACGCTCCGCAGCCGCGCTCATCAGATTTTGCGCCGCCGCGATTTCTTTCGCTCACGGAAGAGTGAAGCATAAAACACAGGAGGTAAAATATGTCATTTCAAGCACCGTCTTTTCCAGAACACAAAAACTTTTCGGGTGAACTTTTCAAAAAATACAGGATCACGATCACGCTAAGCGCCCTGCTGGTTTTTCTTACATTCAGCTTTTTATACGCCCTGCCGTCATTCTGCGAGGAAAACTCCGTTACGATCCCCGATGTTTCGGCTATAAAACCTTTTTCGGCCGAAGCAAATTATATGTCGCTGGAAGGTTTCGTCATGTATTACTGCAGAATAAATCACGGCCTTGATATTTCAAGAGGCGAAGCCAGAAAGCTTATCAAGGAAAGCCGCCGGGCCCGTAAAAACACGGGTGAAACATTAAGCGCCGCCGTCCGCGCGGAACACGAACAGGCGCCTCCCAAACACTCGCAGATCATCGTCGAGCGGGATGAAACTCCTTACAACGACAAAGTGAGGGCGAAATATAAAGAATTCATCGAATACAAAAAAAATAAAAGCGAGATCAGGCTCGAGGCTAAAAAGGTCGTCATACTTCCTTTCAGAAATATCGTGGACGAACACACTCCGGCCGTAGAATACGTTTCTCATTATACGCAGAAATTTTTTCAGGCCAAAGGTTATGAAACCGTCGTTCTCACGGAAAAAGACGTCGACGTAAATTCTCTCGGGAAGGCCGCTCTCAATGAAATAGCGTCTAAACACGGTGCCGATCTGATAGTAACGGGCGACATAAACTATTTCAAGAGTTTCAAAAGATTTTCACTTGCCGGCGCACCGTTCGTAGTGACGAGCGTTCATAATCACGCGCGCGTTAGGCTTTCAACCCGAATTTATAAGGCCTCCGAACAGGCGGTAACATACGAGAAGACCGTCTCCGTTGGAAAAAAACATCAGTGGTTCGGCCTTATCAGCGGCGACGAGGGAACAGTATCGCACGCGGTTAATTCAAATATACAGAAGCTTTTCGGTGCTTTCGTGAAGAGAGAGAATAAATAAAAATTCACAGCCGTGAAATAATACTATATCTTAATAAAAAGTAAAATTCATCCGATAAGTTATGTTGCAATGATAATGCAATTTTTCATTTTAATATAATTTAAAGGATGAATTTTTATGAAAAGATCCACCCAAAGGTTTGTTAAACCGCTTTTATTCCTTATGATCTTTTTGGCCGCAGCCGCAGAAATGGCGTTTGTTTCGTCCGCTTTCGCGGATTCATCTATCGCCGGCCCTACGGGTTTATTTTTAACGCCGTCTCCGTCGGTATGTAAACCGGGGAAATTCGGCGGTTCCATATACTGGCAGGGCTATTCGCTTCAGCGCGAGAATTCCCAGAGCAACAGCAATTTCATGGCTAACGGCATATACGGTATCTCAAAGGAACTCGAGGTCGGTTTCTCTAAAAAACTCGATACCATGCAGAGTTCTTATGATCCGGGCCTTTCGCTCAACCTGAAATATTTGTTTCCGGACGCCAAGGCGCTTAAGGTCGCGGCCGGCATGGTCGTCGAAACCGACAATAATTCATATAGTTCTGCATATATTGTAGCCGGCAAGGACGTGGCGTATTTCGGCCTCGGCACCAACTTCGGCGGTCACAGGGCGTATCCTTTGAATATGGCGCATTACGGCGCGTATAATTTCACCGAGATGGCTCCGCAGAATTTCTACTTTTTAGCGGGCGCCAACTTCGATCTCAAGATCGCCCAGTTCACGGTGGAATATAACAGCGATATGTTCAGCGTAGGCTTCAGGGTCCCGACCCTGGAAGGATATAACGTCAACGTGGCTTACACGAGCGATTCAGACTATGACATCCTTCACAGATATACATACGGCGATTCATACAAGCGCCAGCAAGTGACGCTCGGAGTCTCTGGAACGTTTTAAAAAACGGCAATGCTTTAACGGCTTTATACCAGGCAATAACTATTATAAAAAGAAATAAAAACAGCCTCCGGTGATGGAGGCTGTTTTTAGATAATAGTGAAAAGAGAAGAGAGAAGAGTTAATGTAGCTGCTTTCAGCAGACAATTTTGGGCCAGGTGGTCTCCTGGCCATTCCGGTTATTGTTGAAATGTCTAACCGGTCTGGATAACATTTTTAAAATTGATCGCCAGAGGCGCATCCACAACTATTCTCTATTTTCTCATCTCTATTCTCTGCGTTATATTCCAGCTGTTACGGCTTCAAGTTTTTTCATGAAAACCGCAGATTTTGAAGCCCATTCGGTGTCCACGCCCTTTTCCGCGCATTTCTTCCAGAATTTTTTGGCGTTTTTAAAATCCTTCAGTTCAAAATAAGATAAGGCCATGTTAAAGTATGCCTTGAGATAGGCCTTGTCTATCTTTACGGCGCTTTTAAAAAGCTTTAAAGCTTCTTCATGCCGCTTCTGCAGCGCCAGCATTATGCCGTAATCGGTCAGAGCTATAGGATTTTCCGGCGATATTTCGACTATTTTTTTAAACATCTTGAGCCCTTCGTCCACGTTTCCGAGTTCGAAGTTTATCTTTCCAAGATAGTAGTAGGCGTTTATGAATTCCGGGCAGTATGAAATAGCGCGTTTCATCATATATTCGCAGTCTATGTATTGTTTTCTCATGTAATAGATCGTGCCGATGTTATAGTGCGCCTTGTAGAACGAAGGATCGACCTTCAGAACGCTCTTGAAGTGATCGAGGGCGTCGTCATATCTGGATTCCTGCGTACACAGGCTGCCGAGGTTCATTCTGGCTTCCACTGATTTAGGGTTGAGTTTCAGCGTGCTTTCGAAATAATTCCTGGCGTTCGTTTTATTTCCGGCGTTAAGATAGGCCACGGCCAGGTTGAAATGAACGCTGTAATCGCCAGGTTCGATGTTGAGCACTTTTTTCCATGCGCTTATGGAATCATAGAATTTGCCCACGATGCCGTATATGAGGCCGAGGTTATTGAGCGCCTTCTTGTTTTCCGGTTCGATAGCCAGGGTTTTAAGGTATGAATCGATGGCCTTGTTATAGTTATTGAGTTTGGCGTAAACCAGGCCTATATTATTTATTACCTCGCAGCATGCGGTATCGAGCTTATATGAATTAAGATAAGCTTCGAGCGCTTTTTCAAGATTGTTCTTCTTCTCGTATAAAACGCCGAGGTTATTGTAAAGCTGGGAAGAAAACCGGCCAGCTTTTATAACTTTGACATACATGTGTATGGCGGCGTCAACGAAGCCGCGCTCGGAATGAGCTATTCCAAGGTTATAGTAGGCGTCGATCTCGTTCGGATTAAGCCTTACGACCTCGCTCCAGCAGTTGGACGCTTTTTCAAAATCGTTTATTTTCGCGTATAAAACGCCAAGGTTATTGAGAATACTAGTGTTATTGGGCTCGACGTTCAAGGCCCTGATGAGATATTCTATCGCGGCGTCGTTCTTCTCGAGCATCGAGTAAACGTTCGATACCGATACGAGAAGCGGCAGAAGTTTCGGATTGAGGTTAACGGCCGCGAGATACATCTTAAGGGAGGTGTCGAGCATGTTCCGTTTCTGGTAGGCGAGCCCGAGGCCGATATAGCCGTCTATATAGCCGCGGTCGAGCTCCACGCATTTTTTGAAGGCGGAGGCTGCGCTTTCGTAAAATTCGTATTCGATGTATATCATTCCTACTGAATGCTGATGCGACGGATTTTTATCAGACCAGCCGATCTTTGATTTATGCCGTAATATCGCGTCCTCGCACGAAAGCTTCGGCGGGTTAGCCTGCCCTTTCGGGTTTTTGGGCGGGAAGGCGCGTATGCTGCGCATACCCTTCTGCGCCGTATTAACGGGTTTGGTGATCTGAATTATTTCAGCCGATTTCACGCCGGACGCCTGTTTATTGGTCTCGTCGCCGGCCGGCTGATTATGCGGGAAGATCAGTTGTATTACGTTATCGCCTGTCATTTTCATCTTGCCTTTCGACTCTCCGCGCGCGCCTTTTAGCGCCTTATACTACTCTTATGGTTCAATTTTTTTTATGCCGTATTTTTCGATCTTAAGATACAGCGTCTTTCGGTCTATGTCGAGAATTCTGGCCGTTTTGGAGAGATTCCATTCCAGTTTGTCGAGCACCCTTATTATGTGAAGGCGCTCTATCTCCGAAAGCCGGCTCAATATCGGCGCGCATAAATGCTGCTCGCCGTTTTCCGTCCCGTTTGCCGTTGACATCGTATTTGTTACTGCGGCGGGGGCGGGAGGGGTTTTTCCGAACTGCCCCTCAATAATTTTTGACGCTTCGAAACTCTGCGCGCTCTCGCCGTCTTTTTTAAATTCGGCCATGAGATCCATCGGGATCATATCGCGCGTCATGATTTCCGCGTCGTTAAGTACGACTATGCGTTCTATCGTGTTTTCAAGCTGGCGAACATTTCCGGGCCACGAGTAGTTAAAGAAGGTCCTTAACGCGTCGTCATGTATTTTTTTAAAGCCGCGGCCGTTCTCCTTATTAAATTTAGCAATAAAGTGATTTATTAGCAAGGGTATATCTTCTTTTCTTTCGCGAAGCGCCGGAATATATATTGGAATAACGTTAAGTCTGTAATAAAGGTCTTCGCGGAATTTTCCTTCGGCGACCTTTTTTTGAAGGTTGGCGTTCGTGGCGCAAATTATGCGCACGTCGACCTTGACGGGATTTACTCCGCCGACGCGCATGAATTCTTTTTCCTGAAGGACGCGCAGGAGCTTCACCTGTATCTCCGGAACTATATCGCCTATCTCGTCCAAAAATATGGTCCCGTTGTCGGCGCTTTCGAATTTCCCGGGTTTTCGCGTGACGGCCCCCGTGAACGCGCCTTTTTCGTAACCGAAAAGTTCCGATTCGAGAAGCGTTTCGGGAAGGGCGGCGCAGTTGAGTTTTACATACGGTTTTGACGAGCGGTTGCCGGCGTAATGGATGGCGGCGGCGACCAGTTCTTTTCCGGTTCCGGATTCGCCGTATATTATGACGGTTGCGTTAGAAGGAGCGACCTTTTCGATGAGATCGAAGATCACTCCCATTTTCGACGATTTCCCGATGATATTATTGACGCCGTGCCTTCCGCGCAGCTCTGTCTTGAGCTTTTCGTTCTCGAAAAGAAGATCGAGCCTTTCGCTCATTTTTTCGATGGCGACCTGTATCTCGTCGAGAGTGAATGGTTTGGTGATATAATCAAAGGCGCCCTTTTTCATCGCTTCGACGGCCGTATCGACGGTTCCGTAGGCCGTCATGACCATTACCGCCGTATCCGGATATTTTTCGAGCACACTCGTAAGAAGCTCCATGCCGGACATTTTTGGAAGCCGCATATCGGTAATGAGAATGTTTATCTTTCGTTCCGTCATCACGCGTATGGCGTCCTCGGCCGAAGCCACTCCCGCGATCTCGTAACCGAGTGCGCCGAGCGGTTCGACAAGGCCGTTTCTCATGATGTCTTCGTCGTCGACTATTAAGATTGTATAATTCGATATTTTTGAGCTCATAATTTTTTGTTTTCTGGCCTTTCTTCTGATATAAATTTAATTTTATGATGATATATATACTAAACTTTGTTCTCGTTCGGTAATTTTATCTCGAATACTGTTTTACAATCAGTGGTTTCAGGTTTTTCGCCGGGGCTGGCGAGGTTTATGGAACCGCCGTGCGCCTCGATGATCTTCTGCGTTATCGAGAGGCCGAGTCCGGTTCCCTTTGAACGGGTGGTAAAAAAGGGCCTGAATATTTTTTCGGAAAGTTCGGCAGGAATGCCGGGGCCGTTATCGCATAAATAGATCGATGAAAAGTCGCGTTCGCCGTCGCGGCTCATAATTATCTTTATTTTATTGACCTCTGCCGGCCCGGCGGTTCTTTTTTCAAAGGCGTTGAGTGAATTCGATATAAGGTTCGCGATGACCTGTTTTATTTTTTCGGGGTCGCAATAAATATTGAAAGTGCCGGTATTTGCTGAGGACTTGGGCAAAATTTCTATCAGCGCTTCTTTTTCCGCGATCTCTTTCTGCATGAAAAATAAAACTTCCTTCACGATCTGATGGACGGTTACGACCTTTTTATTTATTATTTCGTCGCGCGAGAAATTCAAAAGGTTTGAGACCATTCCGTTTATTCTGCCAACCGCTTCTATTATCTGGCTTATCCAGTTCTTACGCCTGTCGCCGTCTTCAAAGGAGCCGGAAAGAGAAGTAGCGAAAAGCGATATGCCGCCGAGTGGATTTCTTATCTCATGCGCGACGCCCGCGGCCACTTCGCCTATCGACGCCAGCCTTTCCATTCGCGCGGCGTATTTTTCGAGCCGGGCGAGGGTCTGATAGTTTTTCTGAGCCACGATCATCGAGGTGAGAATGGTCGACGCCGCTATCATGAAATCTATCGTTTCCGCCTCATTTCCGCGGCAGAGGGACTGGCACCCTTCGTCGGCCGCCGTGGCGGTATTTATGAAAAACATGTATCCGATAGGTTTATGATTATAATGTATCGGGCGGGCGTTGATCTCGAAGCCGGTTTCAGATCCGCTTATTTTATTGAGTTTTTCGTGAAAGGCGTGGAGCTGCTCGCGGAAAATGCTCACCTGGCTTAGATTTATTATGCTGGAATTATTTTCCGTTTCAGCTCTTCCGCCGGGCCGGTTGTTCTTCCAGAAATCCATGTTGAGAGAGGATATGAGCTCAGAAAGGGGGGTGGAAATATCTTCGGTCAGGGACGAGTAGGTTTTGAGTTCTTCGTCGCCGTCGTCGTAGAGAGCGAGCGCGCAGCAGTAAACTCGCATGAAAAGCGATATTTCCATGAGGGCTCGGTTTATCGCGGAATCAAAATCCATGGAGTCGAAGAAATTATCGCTTATGCTGGATATGGTGTATATGATGGAAAGGCTTCTGATCTTGTTCTCGAGCGTCGAAGTGCTCAAAAAATTATCGTAGAAGGCGCCGAGATAATTGGCCAGCAGAAGCACGGCCATATTCTCATCGTATCCGAAACCGGCCGTGGCGTCTTTTTTTTCGAAGGGGTTTATGATGACTATTCCGCCACGCCCCTGGTTGAAGTTGATTATTGGGACGGCCAGAAGGTCCCTGTTCTCTTCGCTTTCCGGGTGGCCCGGAGCCTTGAATCCTTTCCGGCCGGATATCGTGATGGTCTGCATCTTGTTGACGGCGGCATCGATCGCTTTTATGGACATTTCGCGGAAGATGCCTGCGGAGCCTTCGTTTTGGGTTTCGTTGAAAAAGTTTTCTCCGACGACCCTGTAAGCGGGGTTCTTCCGGTCCCATAGAAGGACCGCGGTGTATCGCGCAGGGCAGGACATCGCGAGAAGTTCGATTATCGCGTCGATGTAGGCGGCGAAAGTGTCGCGCGTGAGATAGATCCTGTTCTCGGATAGTTTCTTTTCCACGTCGGCGGGCGACGTGTATGACATTTTGGATATTTCGAAGCTTTCGGAGCGGATGACGTTATTGATCACGGCGAGCACGGCGCATCTGGAAAGCACCGTCATGCATTTCATGGTTTCGGCCATGACCCGGCCGGCCGGTTTTTCAGAGAAATATACCTCGATGGCGCCTAACGGATACCTCGACGACGCCATAGGCACCAGAAGCATCCAGCGATGGCGCATAACGTCGGTTCCGTCTTCGCTTCCGGTCCGGTCTATTTCGATAAGGGCGGCTTCCTTCTGGACGAAGTAGAACGGCGGCCTTATCTGTTTTTTTTCAAACGCGCCGTTGCTTTTCTGAACGTATTTGACCCCGTCCGCGGCGTCGTTGAAATAGACCACGGCCGCGAGGTCGCCGCCGGCGAGCTTCATGGTTTCGTTCATAAGCGCCCGATTGAATGAAAAAAGGTCCATGGGGGTCGCGAATGTCTTTAAAAATTCGCAAATCAAAAGCTGTTTTGGAAGCCCTTTCAGGGTTTCGGGCATCACTTTTTTCTGGGGCAGGTTGGATGAGTAGTCTGATTGTAAGATCATGTCACATGCACTTTTAAAAAATTATTTGGCGTTGGTTGATTCGGCCACGAGCCGTGTCAGAGTTATCGGTATCGATGATCCGGGCGCGACTTCAATGATCTTTTTTTCGCCGTAGAATATCGGGATGCCGTCATCGCCGGGCCTGTATATCTGCATAGTGAAATTCGTGGACCGCTTGCAGTTTTTCATGTTGATGGTGATCCTGTCGGAGCCGTGGCTTGAAGTATATTCGAATCCGGTGTTCGGCTGTCCGCCCAGGGCCGCGAGCGCTATTGCCGTTCCAGCCTGTGAAGTTGCGCTGATTATTTCGGCGTTGTCTATGAAAAATCTGAAGTCGGACCCGAGTTCGGGATATTTCGCCGTGCTTACGGTAAAAAAATCGATATCCATAGTGACGAAAAAGAGATTGACCTCTCCGGATACGGCTGTCGATGAGGTCTTGGCAATGGAAAAAGCCGATTTCCCTATAGCGCCCAGATTGACCTTGTTGTCGTTGCTGAAACCGAGCGTGTCCATCGGCAGTGAAAGCCTTCGGGTGGAATTTCCCCATTTTATGATACAGAAAACCTCGGTCCTTTTTCCGAACGATATCTCTATGGGATCTCCCCATGGAGATTTCGGAATTTCCTTGATATATTTAGGCCAGAGATTTTTAACCTTTTCGGGATAATTGCCGCCGTTGTCGAACGCGTAAGAGCGGCAGCTTTTTATGACCTGATCCATAAGAAGGCGTGTTTTATCTACCTTGGCCTGATCTACCGAGCCCGGAAGCCACATCGCGGCAAAAAGCGTCAGAATACCTATGATCATAACGACTATGACCATTTCTATGAGTGAAAACCCTTTATTTTGAGTTTTTGGGATATTTAAAAACATCGGGCACGATCCTTTTGTACTTTTTGAAAATTATATCAAACATTGAATTTAAAGTCAATTTTTTAATGTCTTGGGAGTTGACTATGAAATCATCGATGTGTTAAAATACACTCCGTTAAATATTTTAGCACAAAGCCTTGCAATATGCTAAATCATGCGGAGGGAACGCTATTAATTTTAAAGGCGTATCTATATCTATAGCGGTGGGGTTGTTCCTGTTTTATTTTATACTCATCGCCTCGCTTTTCGGTTTTATGGACCGGGCGACTTTTTTTGCCGCCATATCATCGGAGCGCGTCTGGTACTCCATAAAGCTGAGTTTTTTCACCGCCGCGGCCGCCGCTTTTCTTTCGGTCGTCGTGGCTATCCCTGCCGCTTACGCCCTTTCGCGTTATGAATTTCGCGGAAAGGCATTTGTGGACGCGCTTCTCGAACTGCCGCTCATAATATCGCCCGTCGCTCTCGGCGCGGCGCTTTTGATCTTTTTCAATACGCGAGCGGGCGAACTTATACAAAATAATTTCATGTCTTTTGTTTTTGAGATCCGCGGAATAATACTGGCCCAGTTCGTCACCAGCGCCGGTGTCGCGACGCGTATGATAAAATCGTCGCTGGATGAGATATCGCCCAGATATGAAATGGTCGCCAGGTCTTTAGGGGCGACCCCGTTCAGATCTTTTATGACGGTCACGCTTCCTCTCGCCCGCAAAGGAATTCTGGCGTCGGCCGTGATAACTTTCGCAAAATGCGTCGGAGAGTTCGGCGCGACGGTGACCCTGGCGGGATCGATGCCGATGAAGACCGAGACGCTTCCGATCTCTATATACCTGAGACTTTCCGGCGCCGATATAGAAGGCACGGTGGTTTTTATCCTGATACTTCTGTTTCTGGGCCTTGTGATAAACATGCTGTCGAGGTCCCTGGGTTCGGTGAAATATGATTGAACTAAGCGGCGTGTGCCTCAAAGCGGGCGAGTTTTCGCTTGAAAATATAAGCCTCGCGATACGGCGCGGCGAATGCCACGCCATAGTGGGGCCGACCGGTTCAGGCAAGACGCTTCTGCTTGAAACCATAATAGGTTCCAAGAGGCATTTCAAAGGCAAAATAATGGTAGAGGGGCGCGATATTTCGAACCTTCTGCCGCACGAACGGAACTTTTCCTACGTTCCGCAGGATATATGCCTTTTTCCGCATATGACGGTTCTTGAAAACGTCATGTACGCGCTTGATATAAGAAAATTATCATCCGCCGGCGACCGCGCGTTCGCCGAAAAACTCATAGAATTTTTAAATATCGGCCATCTTCTTTCGCGCTATCCTAAAAATCTCAGCGGCGGCGAAAAACAGCGGGCCGCGATAGTCCGCGCCCTCGCTTACAGGCCGGACCTGCTCGTGCTCGACGAGCCGTTCTCGGCCATCGACACCGCCATGCGCGAAGAGACGAGGCGGCTGATAAAACGCATCCACGAGGAATTTAAGATCACATCACTAATGGTCACGCACGACTTCGACGAGGCTTATTTTTTAGGCGACGCCATTTCCGTCCTGATCGGCGGCGCCATAATTCAGAGCGGGCCGAGTTTCGATATTTATAATTATCCGAAAAAAAGCCGGGTGGCGGCGTTTCTTGGCGTGAAAAATATATTTTCGGGCGTCGTTTGCGCCGTTGAGGAAAAAAAGGTGACCGTCGAATGGCCCGGCGCGGGCGGCGCCGTTAATATCACCTGCGGATGCGCGCAAAGTAAATTCAGGGCCGGCGGGAACATATCCTGGGGGATCCGCTCGGAGGCTGTTTACATTTTGAGGCACCACAATAACTCTAATGAAAAGCCCAACGCGTTTGAAGTAACCGTTAAAAAGCTTTATACGCGCGGAAAGATGCATACGGCGATAGTCGAAGCGGCGGGCGCCGCGGTGCTTGAAATAGACATACATGACGCGGCGGCCAGAAAGGTCGGACTGATAGAGGGCGCGCGCATTAAGATAAGCATGAATCCGGATAACATATTCATTCTTGAAAATTAAAAACCGCTTATGACAGTTCCCGGTGTTTTGTTATGACCCTGAAATCTTTTGAGATAAGGTAAGCGTTGAGCATTTCAACGAACGCGACCGACCGGTGGCGGCCACCGGTGCATCCGAGCGCTATCTCGATGTGCGATTTGCCTTCGCGCACGAATTCAGGAAGCAGGAAATCGATGAAGTCCCAGAGCTTTTCGCGGAACCCGTGAGACACCTGATGCAGCATGATGTAATCGACGACTCCCTTGTCACGCCCCGTGAGTTCGCGTAAATGATCTTCGTAGTGGGGGTTTGGCAGAAAACGAAGATCGAAAACGATATCCGCGTCCTCAGGGATGCCGTTTTTGTAGCCGAAAGAGATAAGATTCACTATAAGGTGGGAATTCGGATTTCTGTCGGCGAACTGTTTGGCGATGGCTTCCTTGAGCTTCCAAATGGTCATTTTCGAGGTGTTGATGACTATGGTGGCTTTATCTTTTATGGGAATGAGCAGTTTCTTTTCTTCCTGTATGGCGTCTTTGAGAAGGAGCCGGTCGCCAAGCGGGTGTTTGCGGCGCGTCTCCGAGAAACGCTTTACAAGAACGTCATCGGAAGCGTCAAGATAGAGTATCTGATAGCATATATTCATTTTGCGCAGTTCGTTGAGGGCGAAAAACAGTTCATCGAAGGTAAAACCGCCGCGGACGTCAAGTACGAGAAGCACCTTGTTAATTTTACCCTGCGATTTGATGCATATCTCGCCGAATTTCGGTATCAGTTCGGGCGGCAGGTTATCGACCACGAAAAAATCGAGGTCCTCGAAGGCGCGCGATACCGTGGTGCGGCCGGCGCCGGAGATCCCGGTGACTATGATGAATTTTATTTCGGGCTGGATAATTTCGTTTTCCATATGTTACCTCTATGACGCTATGTCGAGCAGGATACCCTTTATTTCATAATGCCTGGCCAGAAGGTCGATATCGACCTTTTTGTTGAAATCTTCTTCGATATCTTTGAGCGCTTCGTCGACGCGGGTTATCAGTGAATATAATTTTTTTTGTTTTCCTCCCGGAAGAGGGACCTCGCGAGTCTCCTTCTTGTAGAGTTTCGTGCTTATTTCGTTTAAAATGGCTTTTATTTTATTCCGGTACGCCTCGAATTCCTTGTAGGTCGGGTTCTTCTTAAGCGTCTGGATGTGGGTGTCCAGATCGTTTATCATCCGCCTGATCTCCTGGACTGTAAAGGTCCTGGCGGCGCTGTCGAACGCCGATGAAAAACTCTGGCCGACCCCGGACACTCCGGAATCGTTTGAGCCGCCGGCTCCGCTTTTGGAGCCCGTTCCGGCAGCCTGACGGTTCTTTTCGGATATCCCGCCGGTCGAAGATGAAGAACCAGGGACTTTTATGGCCATATTATATTACTCTCCGCGGGCGCCGGACGCGGCGGCATTCGTCCCGATCTCTTTTTGAATGTAATTTTTAATGGCTTCAAATATCGCATCCGTCGTGGCGTTGGCGTCGAAAACTCTTATGCGCCCAGGTTCCTTTGCGGCTAGTTTCAAATATCCATCCCTGACCTTCGTGTGAAATTCGATGTTTTCAAGTTCGATGCGGTCGGCGGACTGTTCGATCTTATTCGGATTGCGCTTTCTGAAGGTGCGGTCCAGACCTATATCGGTTTCTATATCGAGCATTATGGTTATATCCGGTTTGACGCCATAGGTCGCTGTCTCCTGGATCGAGTTTACTATATCGTAGCCTATCTCGCGCCCGTAGGCCTGATAGGCGATGGATGAATCCGTGAACCTGTCGCATATGACTATGCCGCCCTTCTGAATGTGAGGGATCACGACCTCGCTCACGTGCTGGGCGCGGCTGGCCGCGTATAAAAACATTTCGCAGCGCGGGACCATTTTAACGTTTTCCCGGGACAGGAGAACGCTTCGGATCTGGTTGGCTATGGGCGTTCCGCCCGGTTCGAAGGTCATAACGACGTCATGGCCGTTTTTTTTCAGGTATTCGCAAAGCATCTGGCTCTGTGTCGATTTACCGGATCCTTCCGGCCCCTCGAAAGTTATGAACCATCCGCTGTATTGATGATTTCTTCCCATTTTGGCATTCCTCGCAAATTTATTTAGATAGCAGGCTTAAATTACATTTTTTCGGGCGCGTTTATCTTCATTATGTTCAGAATATTTCGGATCACGATAAGAACGACCGACATTAAAAAGAGTCTGGCTTTCGTGAGTTCGGCGTCATCGGTCACTATCCTGAAATTTTTGTCGATCTTGCCCTTGGTGTAGAAACTCTGGAAGAGCTTTACGAAATCTTCCGCGTAATGGCAGATCAGATGAGGCGCGTAGTTTTTAACGATCTCTTCGACGATCTTCGGGAATTCCCCGGCTTTTTTTAATATATTCGTTTCCTCCTCGGATGAAAGCCTTTTCAGAGTTTCAACCGGAAGCGCCGCTATGGCCGCGAGATCCGTGTCGTAGCCGCGGCTTTTAGCTTCGTTGATCAATCCGTGGCAGCGCGCGTGGCAATACTGCAGGTAGTAGACCGGGTTATCCGTGGTCTGCGACTTGGCGAGGTTTATATCGAACTCCAGGTGCGCGTCCATCTTGCGCATGATGAAAAAGTATCTGGTCGCGTCTTTTCCGGCTTCGGATATAAGTTCCGCGAGTTCGACGAAATTAGCCGCCCGCTTCGACATGCGCACGACCTGCCCGTCGCGGAGCATCGTGACGAACTGGTGTATCAGTATGCGAAGCGTGTCTTTCGGAACGCCGAGCGATTCGACCGCCGCGTGAAGCCTTCTGGTGTATCCATGGTGGTCCGCGCCGAGAAAGGTTATCATTTTGGTGAAACCTCTGTCGTGCTTGGTCTTATGGTAGGCTATGTCGCTTAACGCATAAGTGTTGCGGCCGTCGGATTTGATCAGAACGCGGTCTTTTTCGTCCTCGAATTTGGTCGATAAAAACCATGTGGCGCCGTCTTTTTCGTAAGTCAAACCATTGCTTTTCAAAAACTCGAGCGTCCTTCCGACTATTCCGTCGGTATAAAGCGAGCGCTCCGAGTAAACCATATCATATTTTACGCCAAGCTTCGCGCAATCGTCAAGTATTTCTTTTATCATTTTTTTCTGTGAGTATTCGCCGAATTCTTCTATGGCTTTTTCGTCTTCTTCGGCGGAAACAATATTTTTATATTTTTCTCCGTATATCTTTATAACTTCCTGAGCTATTTCCGCCACGTATTCGCCGTGGTATCCGTCCTCGGGAAATTCCACGCTCACGCCAAGCGCCTGGCGGTACCTGGCGACCACCGAACGGCCGAGGTTCCTTATCTGGTTCCCGGTGTCGTTGCAGTAATATTCGCGCGTGACCTTATGGTTGGTGAATTCGAGGAAAGATGAAAAAATATCGCCGAGAACGACCTGACGGCCGTGACTTACGGATATGGGACCCGTGGGATTGATGGAGCCGAATTCAACGTTGACCATTGCGCCGCCGCCGATATTTACGCGTCCGAAATTTTCGTTGAGTTTTATCACGTTCATAGCGTTGGCGTATATGGTGTCATAGCTGAGGTAAAAATTTATAAATCCCGGAGCTTTCACTTCTATCTTCGAAAAGAGCCCGCTTTCGATATTGGCGGCCAGTATATCGGCAAATTCGACGGGTTTTTTACCGTAGGCTTTCGCGATCTTCAGAGCCACGTTCGTGGCAAAATCTCCGAAAGCTTTATCGCGCGGCGGTTCTAAAATTATTTTCGCGGCTTCGAAGCCGGCCGGGATATCGCCCGCCGTTTCTGCGCCATCGCATATTTTGATCAAGCCGGCGCAGGCGCATTTTTTTACCGCGTCGAAGATCGCTTTTTTGACCTCGTTTAAAACAGTTTGTTCAGACATTTAAATCCTCCGGTTTTTTATAAATGATATTAATTTCATGGTTATTAATATTGAGCTATTTTCTTCTTATGTAGATGAGCAGAATGCCCAGTGCTCCCATTATTATATTGGGCAGCCACGCGGCCAGGAACGGGTTGATCATGCGGCCCTCGCCTAAGGCTCTTCCCGCCGACATGATTATGTAATATACGAAAATTATTATAATGGAGATCCCCATTCCCACCGAACCGCCCGACGAGCGTTTGGAGGTGACGGCGAGAGGCGCGCCTATTAAAACGAAAATGCATGAGGCGAAAGGAATGGCGGACTTGTTCCAGAGTTCTATCTGCATATTAATGACGTCTATTCCCGCGCGCCTGTTCTCGTCGATCTTTTGAAGGAGCTGCCGGAAGCTCATCTCGCGCGGAGTGGTATATGAGCCGGAATCGCCGTCGTATGAAGTGTCCGTCGGCATGACCATTTTTTTATACCGCCCGAAATATTTTTCGAGCCCGGAGCTTGTGAATTCGCGGATAACGCCGTTATAAAAACACCAGCTGTAATTTTCCCAGTTTCCGTAGGTCGCTTCGATGATGTTGGGGTACTTGTTTCTTCCCGCCTGCTCAAAAACGGTTATATTTTTCATTCTGTCAGTGCTTTTTTCATATTTCCTGACGTAGAACATCCTGTTCTTTCCGCCTTCGAAAAAGACGTTTTCGGCGATCTTCGGAAGAGGTCTTTTCAATATTACCTTTCTGTATAATTCCCGTCTCAGAAAATTCGAGTTCGGCACAAGGACCTCGTTTAAAAGCACCGTTAAACCGGTCATTATAAGGCTTACCCAGATGAGGGAGACCACGATGCGGTAAAAATGGATCCCGCCCGCTTTCATGGCTATGATCTCATTGTCGGAAGTTAAGCGGCTCAGGGCTATGAGCACTGAAAAAAGAAGCGCCATGGGGATTACGAGCACCAGCACGGCCGGCAGGGCGTAAAGAAAAAGTTTAATGGTTGTATCGACCGGAATGCCCTTGGAAATGATATAGTCGATAAGTTCCATTAAAATGTCGACCAGAAAGATCGAAAGAAAGGTGAAAGCTCCGAAAAGAAATGAGCTTATGACCTCGCGCAATATGTATCTGTCTATTATTTTAAGTTCAAAAACCAATTTGGATCAACACTGCCTGTCGCGAAAGTAAAAAAATAATGTCCGCCCGATAAAATTAAAAAAGAGAGATTTTTGAAAATCTCCCTTTTTTATATATTTTTCAAGTTGATTTTCTAACGGGCTAAAAACCAACGTTCTCAGCGCGGTTTATTACTGAACCACGACCACTGATCTTTTTCCGCCATAACCATCGTCAATTGATTCTTTCGCGATCGGGTCGGCTATCCATTCTGTGTCGTCGACGACGAATTTATATTCATAGCGGCCGGGTTCCAGGAACATGGTGATGCTCCAGTTTCCGTCGCCGAGATCGAACATCTGGTCTGAATTGATATCCCAGTTGTTGAAATCGCCGGTAAGGACTATTTTTTTCGCGTTTTTGTTCTGGTATTCGAATACAACGCTTTTTTTAGGCACTGAAGATTTTTCTTCAAATAATTCTTCCTCGCGCTCTCTCTGACCATAAAATTTTCCAACTAAAAACGCTACGAAACCAACCACTAAAATTCTAAACCACATTGTGAAAACCCCCTTAAGATTTTAATTTTAATTTATTAAGCAATTATTTAAAGTCCTACGCGTTTTTTTCTTCGCCGCTTGTTTCGAAACCGTTCAATTTCTCTTTAAGGCTTATGCAATGCTTGCCTTCGGGGTATAATTCGAGGTATTTTTTGTATTCCTGAACGGCGAGTTCTATCCTTCCCATTTTTTCGTAACATTCGCCGACCATGTATTGGACCAGTTCCATAAAATCACAGTTCGGAAATTCAGCGAGTATTTTCTGATATTGAACTAAAGCTTTTTCGTAATCATGGAGCTTATCGTGGAACATGCTCGCGAGGGTCAGCAGATTTATCGGAGTGTCCTTCGATGTTTCGGACGTCTCGCGCAATTTTTTTTCAAATTTTTCTATCTTGCGGCCCATGCGGAAATTATCTATTAAAAGATCAAAAACCTTAGTTTTTATAATATAGCATATCCACAAAAAAATTGCAATAAAAAATAAAAGTTTTAACTTTTTTTTCAACGCGCCACCTTCTTTCAAAACTTAATTTTCGGGCATGTTTTCGCAACTATTGCGTTTGTTATGCGCCAAAGCCCGGACGCACCGGCATGAGTATATGGACATGGGTCTCGTCCGTTATTTCCTGCTTGGGATAAACTTTAACGGGAGCCTGGGGATTGGTGAATTCGAGTATGCATTCCTCGGATTTTATGGTAGCGAGCAGGTCGAGAAGAAATTTGGCGTTGAAATTTATTTCGATGTCGCTTCCGGAGATCATGGTTATGGGTGATTCTATTTTCATTGAGCCCACTCGCGTTGATTTAGCGGTATAGATTATGCTTGAGGAACCCACGTTCAATTTTATGGTGTTGCTGTTCTCTTTCGCGATGCTCAAAGTTTTGCGGAGGCGGTTGGACATTTCGGAGATGTTTCCGGAGACCTTTATTTTGCAGTCTTTTGGAATGACCTGATTGTAGTCGGGGAACTTGCCTTCGATGAGACGGGCGTAATATGAATAGGTCTTTGATTTAAAAGCGATCTGGTTTGAAAAAATCACTATCTCGATCTCGTCATTATTTTCGTCGTAGTGGCACTTGGCTATCTCGTTGAGCACTTTCGACATTATTATGAGTTCGTTATGTTCCCGAAGTTCCGTTCCGGTTATCGTATGTTCGCAGAAAGCGAGTCTTTTTCCGTCGGTCGAGACCGCTCTGAGTCCGGTGGTGAGTATCTTCAGGCACATGCCGCAATAAGCCGGTTTTACCTGGTCGGTCGAGGCCGCATATATTGTGTCGCGGATCATGGACTGCAGTTTTGAAAGCGAATATTTAAAGGAAAAATTTTCGCCTTTATCGAAGGTCGGAAGGCTCGGGAAATCGTCAGGAGCGAGCCCGAATATTGTACATTCAGCTTTGCTTGTGATATTGCTGCCGCGTATCTCGATGTTGAAGTTTTCCGTGTTGCATGAGATCGTTATTTCGCCTTCGTCGGAAAAACTTCCGAGAGTTTCGGTGAACGTTTTGGACGATACCATGACCTCGCCCGGTTCCTCGATCGAAGCCGGAACGAATACTTCATAATACATTTCAAGGTCGGTGGCGAACAGTCGGACCATACCTTCGTCTTTTTTCGAATTACAGTCGATGAGTATGTTGGTGAGTACAGGCGACGGCGAAGCCGAGACGATAACGCGCGAACAGCTCTGGACCGCCTTTATTAATTCATTGCACCTGGTAGTTAACTTCATTTAACTGATACCGCCTTTTCTTTATCATATATCTCAATAATTACTACATAAGTGAAACCGATTATAACATAAGTTTTTTTAAAATGCAAATCATTAATGATACAAAATAATGCGAAAAAAAACCAAAAAAAATAGCCGATTGACAAATTCATTTCTTTAATATATATTTGACACGAAAATTTACGGATATCAATAAATATTAAAAAATAGGAGAGTGGTTAAAATTTTATCCAAAATCTTCAGAATAAAATCCGTTGACGGGATCATGTCCGAATCCGCCCACGCCAAGGACCATCTCAAGCGTTCTCTTACCGGATTCGATCTTATTTTTCTCGGGATCGGCGCAATAGTCGGCGCGGGTATTTTCGCGACCATCGGCACCGCGGCAGCCGGCGACGCCACAAGGCCCGGCGCGGGCCCCGCACTGATGCTTTCTTTCGTTTTAACCGCCATAGGGTGCGGATTTTCAGCTCTTTGCTATGCCGAATTCGCCGCCATGGTTCCGATAGCCGGAAGCGCCTACACCTATTCTTACGCGACGCTCGGCGAGGTCGTCGCCTGGATAATCGGATGGGACCTTATCATTGAATATGCCATAGGAAACGTCGCCGTGGCGATAAGCTGGAGCGGTTATTTCAACGAGCTTCTGACCGGGTTCGGGGTCCATATGCCGACCTGGATGACCATTGATTATCGCACCGCGTTCGCTCGTGATAAGATTACTTTATTCTGCCAGAATATGGTCGAGAACAGTCTGCACCTGGTCGGCATACCGGCTACGTTGAAAACAAATGCGTTTCCGACCATAATCGAGAACGCACCACATTTTTTCGGGATACCCATCGTATTCAATCTTCCGGCGGTCGCGATCGTCGCGTTACTGACCATAATAATACTTATAGGCATAAAAGAAAGCGCTAAATTCAACGCTTTGATGGTCATGACCAAGATCCTGGTCCTGGCTTTTTTCTGTTTCGTCGGTTTTTATTATATAAAACCCACGAATTTTACTCCTTTTGCGCCTAACGGTTTTTCCGGGATCTTAAGCGGCGCCGCGATAGTCTTTTTCGCCTATATCGGATTCGACGCCGTTTCGACGCTCGCTGAAGAAACGCGCAACCCCGGCCGCGACCTTCCGATCGGCATCGTCGGTTCGCTTATCGTATGCACCATAATATACGTTCTTGTTACATTCGTTTTCGTCGGCATAATGCCTTTCGCCACGCTTAAGAATATGCTCGCCTCCGAAAAAGCCGAACCGCTTACCATGGCGTTGAAATATATCGGAACGCTTCCGGAAGCGGGCGGCTTCGCCAAATCGTTCATGAATTACGCCGCCGCGATCGTCGCTTTCGGTTCCGTCGTCGCCCATACGGCCGTTCTTCTCGTTTTCCAGATAGGCCAGCCCCGCATATTCTTTTCGATGTCACGCGACGGCCTTCTTCCCCCTATTTTCATGTCGATACATCCGAAATATAAAACCCCTTATTTCGCTACCGTTATCACGGGCGTTCTCGTCGCCGTTTTCGCGGCTTTCATGAACATAGATGAAATGGTCGACCTTTGCAACATAGGAACCCTTTTCGCCTTCGTTCTCGTCTGCATCGGAATAATGATACTCAAGATAAAAGATCCCGACAGGCACAGGCCGTTCAAAGTTCCTTCGGGCTTTCTGATGAACGTGTTCGCGTCCGTCGTTCTATGCGTAGCCATGGGTTTTGCGGCATTATATATGCCGGTCTACTGGCCGACTCTGCCGTGGGGATTTTTAAATATATTTTTCGTCATGCTGCTCGTCGCCGTTATAAGTTTCATCTGGATATATGAGACCGCGGTCCCGATGCTCGGCGTGGCTTCGTGCCTTATGCTGACTTCAGGCCTCACGCCTACGACATGGAAAAGATTTTTCATCTGGCTCGCTATCGGTCTTATCTTCTACTTTGCGTATGGCATAAGAAAAAGCAGGCTCAATCCCGCGAATCATTCTAAATACGATGACGGGACCCCGGTGATCGAAGACCTTGACAAATTTTAGTTTTTTCGGAGGAGAGTACTTGAACATTAAAAACTTTTTTTGGGTTTTAATTGAGAATATACTAAGGTTTTTCTGCGCGCCGGCGCACGCGTCGGAGATACATGCGCTGATAAAAGAAGGCGCGAGCCTGGAAATAACCGAAATGATAAAAAAAACCGAGTCGGTGATCGAAGAGCGCGATGAGGATGGCATGGTCCCGCTTCACTGGGCGGTCATATTCGACCGCCGCGACATCATAGAATTTCTGCTCGCCCGCGGAGCCGATATCAACGCCGCCGGCGACGACGGATCGACCGCTCTTCACTGGGCGATAAGCCAGAATAACCGGGATCTGGCGAAACTTATAATATATTCGGGCGCTGAAATAAACCCTCAGAACACCGACGGCGAAACGCCGCTTCACCAGGCGATAGAACTTGGAGGCGCTGAACTCGTGCGCCTTCTCATCGATCGCGGAGCCGACGTTAATATTCGTGAAAACCTCGAAGAGCTGCCGCTTCACATCGCGGCCAAGTTCGGCAATTGCGAGATCGTGGAGCTGCTTCTGGCCAAAGGCGCCGACATCAACGCCCGCAACCGCTATAAAACCACCCCGCTTCAGCATTCGATAACCTACGGGAACGAAGAAATAGCGGCGTTTCTTATCAACCGCGGCGCGGAGATAAACACGCGAGACAATTTCGAGCGTACGCCGCTTCATGACGCCTGCGAACATGGACTTTTAGAGGTCGTTAAACTGCTTATCGCGCGCAGGGCCGGAATAAACGTGAAGGACGCCGACGGCGAAACGCCTTTGTTTCTGAGCGCGTCCGAGGACAAAAAGGAGATCGCCACGCTTCTTCTCAAGCACGGCGCCATAATAGCGGTCGAGGAAGAATAGATCCGGCGGAGGAATTATGGAAAACATTTTAGAAAAATACGCGAAACTGATAGTGCATTACTCGCTCAAACTGAAAAAAGGGCAGAATCTTTTGATCCGTTCGACGGGCCTCGCCGAGCCGCTTCTGAAGGAAATATATAAAGAAGCGGTCGGCCTGGGGGCATTCCCCGAATTTATGATCGAACTCAGCGGTATCTCGAAGATATTCTACGATCAGGCCGATGACGAAACGCTCAAATTCGTTTCTCCCCTGTACCGGCACGCCGTCGAAAATTATCACGCGATATTGCGCGTCGGCGCCCCGTTCAATTTAAAGGAGCTTCAAACGGTTCCGGCCGAAAAGAAAAAAGCCGTCAATATGGCTCTGGCCGGCGTGAATAAAACCTTCATGCGCCGCTCGTTCGAGGGCGTCATGAACTGGAGCGTATGCGAATTTCCGACCGACGCCGCGGCCCAGGAATGCGGCATGTCGCGGGACGAATACGCGGCGTTCGTTTATTCGGCATGCTTTTTATATGACGCCGATCCTATAGCGCGCTGGGACGAATTGAAAAAGAATCAGCAGAAATGGGTGGATATGCTCAATAAAAAAGATAAGATCCGCTTTCTGGGGCCGGATACCGACATCTCATTCAGCGTGCGGGGCCGTAAATGGATCAACAGCAGCGGCGACGCGAATATGCCGTCGGGCGAGGTCTTCACGACCCCGGTAGAAGATTCGGTGAACGGAAAGATCCGGTTTTCATACCCTGGTATTTTTATGGGCCAGGAGATCGAAGATATTTCCCTCGAGGTCAAAGACGGCGAGGTCGTCAGATGGGACGCTCAAAAAGGGCGTGAGCTTTTAGACAGCGTTTTTGATATACCCGGTTCGCGCAGATTCGGCGAGGCGGCGATAGGGACGAATTACGGCATAACCCGCTTCATAAAGAACATGCTTTTCGATGAAAAAATAGGCGGCACGATACACATGGCCATAGGCGCCGCGTACCCGCACACCGGTGGAAAGAACGAATCCTCGATCCACTGGGACCTTCTGGCGGACATGAAAAAAGGCGGCGAGATATACGCCGATGACGAGCTGATCTATAAAGACGGCCGTTTTATCGTCTGATGTATTGCGTCTAACTTATGTTCCTGTTTGGTATAGTGAAGAAGCTCGCTGCAGGCGGAACGAATAGAACCAGGGACGCCGAAAAGATAACGGCTTATGCGGCCGGCTTCGTCAGCCGTTAAAAAACGCCGCAAAATATAAAAAAGCCCCGGATCGTTTTATGGGTCCGGGGCTTTTTCGCTTTTGAAAATTTATTTGAAATTGCAGAATATCGGAGGATTTCCCGAGATTATGAACTTGCATTTATCGGCCGCCGATAAGTTGTTCAGCTTGCAGGAAACATATGATTTGAAATTGAGCGAGTCGCCGGTTTCGAGCGTGAGGGTCGTATCGGGAAGGGCCGCTTCGACGGCGCCTGACATGATATAAATAAAGCGTTCGCCGGGGATCTCACGGTTGATGATCTCGGCGGAGAGCTGTTTAAGCGGGTCTATCTCGACTATATAGGTTTCAAGGACGTTCTCTTCGAGCTTGGACGCTAAAAGAGTCATATTTACGCCCGTATCTTCATTATAAATGGATTCGACCTCGGTATTTTTAACGAAGATATATTCTTTGCGCTCGACCTGTCTGAAAAAGTCGGATATGTTGACGCGGTAATATCTTAAGAGGACTTCGAGCGAGTTGAGCGAAGGCGAGGTTTTGCCGTTTTCTATCTGCGAGAGCAGGCTTGCCGTAAGGTTAGTGCTTTTAGCCACTTCGTTCAAAGTTATATGTTTTTCTTTTCTGATCTTTTTCAGGAAAAACCCGATATTCATTAGTGTTCCGCCTTTGTCTTCCCGCGGTTTGATCTCCGGGAAGTTTCTTTAAAATTAACGGCTTTATAAAAATCCCGTGTGTGAGCTGTATTCTATCAAAATTATGCCCGCTTTGCCAGATATTTTTTCTTAATTCTTTTTTTACATCTCCGGCGGCCGCAACATTTTCTTTAACTTTTATTTTTCTATATTCGAAGGTTTCGGGAATTTCGCGCAAACTTCGACCCATGTTGAAAATTTAGGCGCGGCTTTATTTATCAGTCCTTTGTAAAGCGTGAGATCTTTGAGGTTATATGAATAAACCTCGTACTCGTCGCCCGCGGCCGCCGCTGAATAAACGCTCATTTCCGATGAATTCGGAAGGTCGCCAAGATTTTCGCCGGCTTTTTTCCACCATTTCCAGGCCTTGCCGTTCGTCGTGCTCGCGACCGTAAGCCATTTTTTCGCCGGATCGAAGCAGAGGCAGGTCACCAGATCGCCTTTGATCGAAAAACTTACGATGGTGTTATCATTGAATTCATCGGGAAGCGGAAGGCTGGATGAATAATCGCTCCACCATTTCCAGCTTTTGCCGTTGTCGCCCGAAACGGCTATCTTTATAAAAGTTTTTTCGCTGTCATAGATAAAAGCGGCTATCTTTTTGGCGTCCTTAGCGAACGCTATTTTCGAACTGGCCGCGAATTCCTCCGGCAGAGGCATGTTCGACTGGATAACGCTCCACCATTTCCAGCTTTTGCCGTCGCCCGATTCCGAATATTCGACCGAATGATTTTCCATGTTGAATGAAAAACCGTAGTAAGAGGAGCCGGTCCTTCCGAAGCTTATGGAAACGGCCGAAGGGGTTTTAACCATTATCGCGGCCGATCTTTCCGACTCGTTAGACGAGCCGTCAGCCGCCGTTACTTTGTAATAATATTCGGTCCGCGGCCGCACGCTTTTATCGGCGAAGCCGTTTTCCGTCAATTCCGAGGCGTCTTTTATTTTTTCAAAGCCGCTCTCTTTATTTTCGCTTCTAAAGACGGTATAAAATTTAACGTCGTTCTCTTTTGAGCGCTCCCAGCTGAGCGTAACTTTTCCGGCGGCGGGCGACGCCATTAAATTTTGAGGCGCGGCTGGCGCGATCGTGTCTTTTACGGTCACTTTCAGGACATTGGACGGGCCGCCTCTGACCCCGTATTTATTAACGGCGATAACGGCATAGTAGTAAGTTTTTCCGTTTTCAAGGCCTTCATCCCTGAAGGACGCAGCGGCGCTTTCTCCTGCAGGCTGAAGTTTTCCCGCGTCGTTTGTGTCTCCGCGAAGGACCGCGTAATTTTTAAAACCCGCGCGCTTTGTTTCGTTCCACGCTATCTGAATTTTTCCATTTTCTGCCGTTTCGATCCTTATGCCATCAGGCGCCGCTATAGGCGCTTTGTTTTCGGGTTTCACGGACGTCGGGGCTGAAGGTTTCGACTCGTTCCCTTTTTTATCGAACGCCAAAACGGCGTAAAAATATTCTTTTCCGTCTTCTATATCGCCGTCGGAATATTCGCAGGAAGCCGCGCCGTCAATTTTTTTCAGAACGGAAAGACCGTCCCTGGAAAAGCCTTTTTTCACTATATAACCGGCAGCGTCCGGTTCGGAATTTTTATTCCATTTCAAAACTATTTTTTCATCCTTTACATCGGCCATGAATCCTTGCGGCATTTCAGGCGGCGTCCGGTCGGCCGTTTCGATCTTTATTGCCTGCGAAGGCTTCGAATAAATCTTGTTTTTGGCATCCGCCTTATCCCGGACGGCCGTGACGATGTAGTAATAATACGTTTTATCTTCGGATATCTCGGAATCCGTCAGAGAAGCCTTTCCCGAAACCTGGAAAGTATAGTTTTTATATCCCGGATCGGCCGCGAATTCTTCTTTTTCGCATCTGTAAACGAGATAATAAGCGGCCCCTTCGACCTCCTGCCAGCTCAATTCAGCCGAAGCGGAAGGCGCGCCCGAGTATTTCGCGACGACGCCCGCCGGAGGAGCGACAGTTATTACGGGAGGTTCCGTTTTTTTATCCGTTTCAGGTTTTTTCACTTCTTCTTTCGGCGCGGCATCAGCTGTTTTGGTTTCTGAGCCGTTCTGGATCCCGTCGTTCTTTTTATCCTGCTCTTCTTTTTTTATTTCTTTGTTTTCATTTCCCGCGGCGGTCTTATTTTCTACGGCCGCCTTTGACTCATCTGTTTTTACGCCGGCCGGTTTGATTTCTTCCGGTTTTTTTTCGAGTTCGTTTTTTTTGTCATCACTTTTTTTAATCTCATCGGCGGACTTTGCTTCTTCTTTAGTTTCCTCGTCGGCGCCTATGACGACCTTTCCGGTTTCGGCGACCGCGGTCCGCGTCTGAAAACCGGCTGACGCGAGAAATATAAACGTCAGGATCGAAACCCAATATAGTTTTTTCATTTATTTCATCCTTTCATATTACAAAAAATTAATATTCCAGTTTTTTGAGAGGTTCTATCCACTTAGCGGCGTCGAATCCGTCTTTGGAAACCTTTAAAGCGGCTTTTCCGAGCCTGGTCGTCTCGCCCGATACCGCCCAGATGTCGGCTTCGATCTCGCCGGGAGCGGTCACGCTTTTTATCCGGCCTACCCACGCAAGGTTTTTCGCGTCTCCGGCGTTCTTTTCCCATTTGAATTTATCGGCGGTTTCCGCGCGGCAGAGGAGAGATTCGAATTTAACGAATTCGAATTTATTTTTGTTCCATGAGTAAACTCTGTAAGACGCCGGGCTTACGTCCGACTGGGCGACTGGCGATAAAAGATATATTTTTCCGTCCCCGAAGATATCCGCGACGGCTTCTATCGGTTCGAGTCCGAAATCGGCGAAAACGAACCTGAACTCGTTCTTTTCAAAGATCTCTTCGTCTTTGAATTTCGGCCCTTCCCAGATGGTCTCGTATTTATCGCCTTTTTTCTTCATGACGACAAGCTGGCCGCAATATCTTATGATCTCGTTATTCTCCGAATAAACGCCGTAAGCCTTAAGCGCTATTTTTTCAGGCGTTTTATCGCCGTCGATGTCGCATAACTTTTCTTCGAAGATATCGCCTTCTTTTTTTACTTTGTCGAACTCGAAATCTGAAGCGGCCGCGGCGATATTAAAGTTGATGAGGACCAGCAGTAACGATAGAATGAGATTTTTCATATACCATCCTTTTATATTTCAGCCGCGTTTTCTTGCGCGGATATTTAATTAACGGATCGAGCCGTTCTTTATTTATTCATTAATATACTAAAAATAATTTTTATAGTCAAATGTTAATTTGAGCGATCTCATATACTGCCGGCCCGAAGTTCCACCGCGAGGTGCGCAAGCGGATGCCGTTGACGCCCGGTCCGTCTTTATCGGCTCTATACGGCCTGCGTTCATTGCGGCGCATTGAAAAAGGCAGGATCTTCTCCGTTCGCATTTTCGCAGCCGCTTGCTTTTCCGCGTCGCGGCCCGCCTCCGTGAAACACATTTAAATGTAATGCTTTTGCAAAAAAAAACTGAATGTGTTAAAATAACTGCGATATGAGCGTGATATATTTTTTGAATTCGAAGGTTCCCGTATCGGCGGTCCCGGATATAATAACCTCCGGCGCCGCCCGCGTCATGGCCGCTTCCACCGGCCGGATATTGTCGTTGACCGGCGCCGGAAAACTGCTGGAAGGCCCAGCTGAAAGAGTGAATTTTTTCAATTTTCCCCGTGACGGCGAGACCGTCAAGTCCCTCGGCTCGGTGGAAAAAATAACGGCCAGGCTTATAGAACTGGGGTTTTCAGGCGGCGACCATCTGTGCGCCATAGGCGGAGGAACGATATGCGACATATCATCTTTCGCCGCTTCGGTCTATAAGCGCGGCATGAGGCTTACGCTCGTCCCGACCACGCTTCTTGCGATGATAGACGCCGCGGTCGGAGGAAAAACGGCCGCGAATGCGAACGGCGTTAAAAACGCGATCGGCACTTTTTATCCGGCCGGAAAGATAATCATAGTTCCCTCTTTTTTAAAAACGCTTCCCGCCCGCGAGATCGAGAACGGGCTTTTCGAGGCATTCAAATACGGCCTTCTTTTTTCGGAAAGGCTCGCGCGCGAAATAGTTTCCAAACGAAATTCACTGAAAAATTATGACGGAGAAAGCGCTCCGCTTTTTGAAAAGATAATTAAAACATGCGTTTCATATAAAACGGATATCACGGGGTCCGATCCTTTCGATAAAGGCGTCCGCAAGCTTTTAAATCTCGGCCATACGACCGGCCACGCGATAGAAAGCGTAAGCGGCAATAAAACAAGTCACGGAAGCGCCGTCGGAGCGGGCCTTCTTATCGAGGCCGTTATCGCTCGCGAACTCGGGGTTTTAAAAAGGGCTGAAGCGGTTTTGAAATTCATCGCGGGCTTCCTTGAAAACTCGGCGTCGTTCGGGACCGTCAAAAAGGTCCTTTTCTCGCAGCGCGCGTTCGAAAAGATGGCGCCTTTTATCGCCCATGATAAAAAAAGCGACGGAACCGGGATCGACATGCCGCTGTTATCCGGCATCGCGAAACCGGTCATTGCCCGTGTGAATTTAGAAAAAGATATCCTGCCCGTCCTTGCTAAAATGCCCGTCCTGCTTGCTCCATATATCCGGAAAAACTATTGAAATACCCTGTTAACGAATCCTTTTAAGCTTCGGAGGCTGGCGTTTCGTTTTTCCGGAATTAGAAGTTCATGGCCGGCCATTCCGGCGCTACTGCATGAAGATGATCACGCCTGAAAGCGTGAACCACAGCAATACGCACAGAATAAGCGGAATATCGGTCAGGACTATCTCCGTCGGCGAGGAGCCGAGTTCCTTCTTATAAACTAAATAAAGATATCTGAATATTCCATAAAGGACGAACGGCACCGTGAATATAAGGTTTTCGGTGTTAAACTTTTTGACTGTTTCCGGAGAGACCGTATAGAGCGCGTAAGATATTACCGTCGTCGAGGTCGATATAACGATCATCTGATCTAGGAAGGTCGTGTTATAATGGGCCAGGACCTCCCGGTGAAGGCTCGCCTGTCCGTTGAGCGTGGTTATTTCGGCCCTGCGCTTGCAGAACCCCAGAAAAAGCGAGATCAGAAACGCGCACATCAAAAGCCAGTGGGAAGGCGTCACGTTTATGACGACCGCTCCGGCGATGACCCTCAGAACGAAACCTATCGCGATGAATATCACGTCGAGTATCACCACGTTCTTGATCTTGAGCGTATAGAAAATATTGAGGGCCAGATATCCAAGCACTATATAAAATATGCCGTTGTTGTTGCTTTCACGGCTTACGACCCACGCCATGGTGAGAGCCATTAAGACCACGGCCGCGAACCACGCCCAGGCAAGGCTTACCGGAAGATTTCCGGCCGGAATGGGCCTCTTCTGTTTTTTCGGGTGCAGCTTGTCCTTTTCGCAGTCCACTATGTCGTTTAAAAGATAGACCGCTCCAGAAAAGAGTGAGAACGTGAAAAAGGTCAGCGCGGCTATCAGCGAATCGTTAAAATTGAGTATCTTCTTCGAGAAAAGAAGCGGCAGGAATATGAAGAAATTTTTAACCCAGTGCTTCGGTCTCAACGCGGTGATCAAGTAATATATCTTATTCAAAATATCAGGACTCCTGTTTTTGTCAAGTTTTTAAATGACCGTTAAAACTAACGGACAGTGTTGGTTTTAACTGCAGCCGTTCCGCCCGGATGCGGGATCGTGATCCTCGCGGGCGGAATGGGAGACGTTTGCAGTCCCGCTTCGCCTGATGCCGGACCAAAGCGGTGCGCGCGTGAATGCCTTGCGCCCGTGCCGCCCGCTTCCGCCGCGGGAAATTCCGGCGGCATTGAAATTAATGCTGCCGGTCTATATATCGGAAAATAAATCAAATAAATTAAAAAGAAAGAGACGGCGTTCAAACCGTCCCTTTCTCTTTTAGTTGACCCGTTATGATGTTTTCTCTGGTCTAAAGATTACTTTTTATCGTCCATCGATTCGAATTCGGCGTCGACGACGTTATCGTCTTTCTTGTGGCCGCCCGCGTCGGCTCCGCCCTGCTGCTGGTGGTGCTGGTGGCCTTCGGCTCCGCCTTCCTGCGCTCCGCCCTGCTGCTGGGTGTTGGCGTACATCGTTTCGGCGAGCTTGTGGGAAGCGGTCATTAAAGTTTCGGTGGCCGCTTTTATTTTTTCAACGTCTTCGCCGTCTTTGACCTTTTTGAGTTCTTCGATGGCCTTGTTTATGTTTTCTTTCGAGGCCGCGTCAACCTTGTCGCCGAATTCCTTCATAGATTTTTCGGTCTGGTAAACGAGCGAGTCGGCGTGGTTTCTGGCTTCGATAAGTTCTTTCGCCTTTTTGTCCTCGTCGGCGAATTTTTCGGCGTCGTCGCGCATGTTCTTGATCTCTTCGTCCGTAAGGCCTGATGAAACCTGAATGCGTATGCTCTGTTCCTTGCCCGTCGCCTTGTCTTTAGCGGAAACATGGACTATGCCGTTGGCGTCGATGTCGAAGGTTACTTCTACCTGCGGTATGCCGCGGGGCGCCGAAGGGATGCCGACGAGATCGAATTTGCCGAGAGTTTTGTTGTATCTGGCGAGTTCGCGTTCGCCCTGGAGGACATGTATCGAGACCGCGGTCTGGTTATCGGCAGCCGTCGAGAATATCTCTGATTTTTTATTCGGAATGGTCGTATTTCTTGGTATGAGTTTCGTGAAAACTCCGCCGAGGGTTTCGATGCCGAGTGAAAGAGGCGTTACGTCGAGAAGAAGAACTTCTTTAACTTCGCCTTTTAAAACGCCGCCCTGGATGGCCGCGCCGATAGCGACGCATTCGTCGGGGTTGATGTTCTTGCAGGGGTCTTTCGCAAAAAATTTCTTGGTTAATTCTACTACCTGAGGCATTCTTGTGGAACCTCCGACGAGGAGGACCTGGTCGATGTCGCCTATTTTAAGTTTCGCGTCTTCGAGCGCGCGTTCCATAGGTTTAACTGTTTTGTCGAGGAGGTCGCGCGTGAGATCGTCGAATTTAGCGCGCGTGAGGGTCGTGTCGAGATGTTTCGGGCCCGAAGCGTCAGCCGTTATGTAGGGGATGTTTATGCTTGTCTGGAGAACGCCCGAGAGCTCGATCTTGGCTTTTTCAGCTTCGTCGCGGAGACGCTGGAGCGCCTTGGGATCGTTTTTAAGGTCTATGCCGTTCTCTTTTTTGAATATGTCTATGAGATAGTCCATTATTCTCTGGTCCCAGTCGTCGCCGCCGAGGAACGTATCGCCGCTCGTCGATTTGACCTGGAAAACGCCGTCGCCTATTTCAAGTACGGATACGTCGAATGTTCCGCCGCCGAGATCGTAAACGAGGATGGTCTGGTTCTTCTGTTTGTCGAAGCCGTAAGCGAGAGCTGAGGCGGTCGGTTCGTTTATTATACGGAGAACTTCGAGGCCGGCGATATTTCCGGCGTCCTTGGTGGCCTGTCTCTGAGCGTCGTCGAAATAAGCGGGAACCGTTACTACGGCCTGCGTTATTTTTTCGCCGAGATAAGCTTCAGCGTCGGTTTTCATTTTCTGAAGGATCATTGCGGATATTTCGGGCGGGGTATATTCTTTATCGTCTATTTTAACTTTGAAGTTCTGGCCCATCTTTCTTTTTATCGAACGGATGGTGCGGTCGGTGTTGATAACGGCCTGTCTTTTAGCCGAAACGCCTACTATGCGCTGTTTATCTTTAGTGAAGCCTACGACGGAAGGGGTCGTGCGGCCGCCTTCAGAATTGGGGATAACGACGGGTTCGCCGCCCTCTATTACGCACATGCATGAATTGGTGGTTCCAAGATCGATTCCTAAAACTTTTGCCATGATAATTCCTCCTTAAAATGTGTAAGAAACTCTATATTAAAATTTTTATAAAGCCGTTGACAATGTAAACGCTAAATTAAGAAGCAAAATGTATGCCAAAAAAGGTCTGACAAGCAAACCGTAGCAATGACAGATGTTTTTGAAAATTGAAGAATATATCTGCATAATTGAAGTGGGTAAAAAAGTAACGAAAACGAAAATTATGGACTGTGGAAAATTAGGGCGGTCCGGTCAACCGGTCAAAAAATGATCGCGGGTCTTTGATCATTGAAGAGAAATTTCGGGCGTCGCGCTCCTTGAAATGAAAAAGGCTGCCAATGTTGTTTTTGCCGGGGGAGTATGGCAGGCCGTATATTGTTTTGCTTTTGGGCCGGCTTCCGAAACGGTCAAAAAAGTTTAATAGGAATGAACACTCTCTTTTATACGGTTTATCAATAAATTAACGCGGCTGTTTTGGGCCTTGTATCAGCTTTCATTTTGTCCATTTCGCGTTAATTAATAAAATGATGCGGCTTTTTTGCGTCCGGTATCAGTATTTTTTCATACCGGCCATTTCATTTATATATATAAAAAATTCGGCCGTTTTTTCATGTCGTGAATAAGCTTTTTTGCATCTTTCATTTTGGATTTTATTCATTCAGGTAATGCAGCCGCTTTTTCTATGCGCTATAAGTGGTTTTATACAAAAATCATATAAAAAAATAACGCGGGGGTTGAAAAAAACAAATTTTTCTGGTATAATTTTAATATAAAAAATTAAAGGGGGTTTCATTAATAATGAGAAAAAATAATTTAATGGTATTATGCCTCGTGGTATTCGTTCTGATCTTTTCGGTAAGCCCTTCGTTCGCGAAAGCTAAAGACGACAAAGCTGATTTCATGAGATCACAGGCGTTAATGGGTGATAAAGCCGGCGAAGAAGCCGATGAACCCGCTCCCGCTCCGCCCGCCGACGTTCCTGCTCCCGGCTCTCCGTCCGCTCCTTCCATTCCGGCTCCGGACAGCGGCGACGCGCCCATTCCTGATAACATAAAGCTTTTCTACTGCGTTATAGCTAAGGACCAGGCTACGAACCTCGAAGCATTCTGCAATAAATACCAGGCTCCGATACTTGTTTACCGCTCGTTCAACCAGCTCGTGGTTTTAAAAAGGGTCGGCGTAGTCGTTACGGTAAACCCGAAAGACAAATATTTCATCTCAAAACTCAGAAAGAACTTCAACGCGAAACCTCTGAAAGACGTTTCACTCCGCGTTAAGATCAACATTAACTCGCCTCTTTACGGCGTTAACATAACAAAAGAAGATTTCGTGGCCGGCGATTTCGGCGGATGCGACGAGATACTCGCGAAAATGCTGAAAACCCCTTATGGCGGCGGATGCACGATGTTCAAAACGATAGCTAAATCGTTCCCCGGCCTCCTCGACAAAGTTTCGGTAAAAGAAAAAGAATATCTCGGCCTTGGCAAAAAACGCAAAATATTGTTCAATCCTTTGATAACGATAGAAATGCTCGCTCTCAACATGAACGGCAAAGGCAAGAACGTTACGCTTTATCACAACCAGTTCTCATATGATACGATAAAACACGCTGCTAACTACAACTGGAACAAATAATAACGCGAAAATCCAATAATTAGATAAAAAAGCGGTATCGAAAGATCCCGCTTTTTTTATTCAGGCGTATATTAAACCGTGGCCTTTAAGATCGTAAATGGGTAACGATTAAAAACTTTCAGGGAAGCAATGCATAAAAAAAATAACGATAATTTAATAAACGAGCATCAATGGCGCGACGACTGCTTCGCTTATTGCCGGATATCCGGTGAAGGCCCTGGACGGTCGGCGGTTTTCGTAGATATGAACGCGGCGTTCGAAGAGGCTTTTATTATCGATGGAAATAAGCCCGGGATCATTTTATGCTCCAGGGTTCCCGCGATCGGCGACCTTGAATTCAACCTCGGAGGGCTTATTGCCGAATGCGGCGGCGGAGAGCGGATAACGGACGAAAAGTACTCTGAAATGTCGGAGCGCTGGTTCGAGCTTACGATCTATTGCCTGAAGGCGGGCCATTTCGCGCTTACGATATCCGACATATCCGGCAGGCGCAGGATCGAAGAGGCTTTCAACCAGTCCCATAATTTTTTCAAAACCATCCTTAACGTTTTGAACGCGGGCATATCCATCGTCGATGAATCCGGAATGATTGTTTATACCAATGAAATATGGCGCAGGCAGCAGAATCTTTTTTTCGGAAAAGATCTATGCCCCGGCGCTAATTATTTCGAGTATCTGAGTTTTCCATATCTTGCCGAAGAGCCTCAGATAAATCTGCTGCTCAACGGGATCAACGGCGTTTTAACCGGGGGGCAGGACGGTTTTCTTGACGAGGTCTTTGAAAAAAATTCCGGCGCGTGGTACCGCGTGTCCGTCAACCGCTATAATCTTAAAGGGAGTTTTCAGGCGGTAATAATATTTGAGGACATATCGGAACTGAAAAAAACCACTATCCGGCTTAAAGAGCTTAACGACATGCGCGATAAATTGTTTTCGATAATAGCCCACGATCTGCGCGGCCCGGTCGGCAACATCCAGTCTATGCTCGAGATCATCTGCGACGCCAATAATCCTTTCGGCCCTGACGATCTGCGCGAGGCGCTTTATGATCTGCTGGGATCTTCCGGGAACGTTTCGGCTCTTCTGGAAAATCTTCTCGACTGGTCGCTTTCCGTAAGAGATGACGTCCGGGCGCATCCTGAAAAGGTTGACGTGAAAAGTCTTATTATTGAAACGGCCGGCCTTTTAAAAGGCATGGCGGCCGCGAAGGATATCAGGATAAAATTCGATCCCGAACCGGGCTTATATATATGCGCCGAAGGGCGCATGATAAAGACGGTTATAAGAAATATCATTTCAAACGCGATAAAATACAGCCGGCCCGGCGGCGAGATAACCGTCATGGCGGCGCCAATAAATTCAATGCTCGTCGAGGTGCGCGTCACGGACAACGGCATTGGAATGTCTCCGAAAACGCTCGAGGGGCTTTTTAAACTTAGTAAGAACGCCAGCTCTCCCGGAACCGCGGGAGAACGCGGGACCGGCCTCGGACTTGTAATTTGCAGGGAATTTATCGAGCGGAACAACGGCCGCATATGGGCTGAAAGCGAGTCCGGGAAAGGCAGCACGGTCTTTTTGGAGGTCCTGGCCTATATTTGAGCCGGATTAAAAGCCCCGATCTTCATGGATCGTTAACGGCCTCTAATAAAAAAGGATTTAAAAAATAAAAAAACCGGGCGGCTTATATAACCGTCCGGTTTTTTATTGAATTTTATTAATTACTGAAAAATGATGTCCGGTCCCGCCGGCGGGCCGGCCCTATTTATTTATCTGGATATAGCAGATGCGGCTGTTGGGAATGACGCCTTCTTCTTCATCCGTTTCAAGCGTGAATAAAACGGCGGTGTCCTGCGATTTATAGTTAGGCGCGAGAGCTTTGACGGAGAACGCGACCTCCAGCTCCTCGTTCGATGCGAGCATGAAGTTTTTAACCGGCTCGGAAGACGAAAGGGGTTTGGGCAGATGCGCGGTCAGAGTGAAGTAGGTAGTTCCGGCCGAGACGTTCTTCACTTTTAATTTTATGTTCGTTCTGTCGCCGGCCTTTATCTCGTGAGGGTAATTGACCGATTCGATAGAACAGGTCTTATAGAGAGTTCTGCCGTTATAGGACGATAAGATCGCTGAAAGTGAATCGGCTGCGCCGCGCATCGATATTACGCTTGCTTTCGCGTTCGAGGATTTTCCCGCGAGATATGAGATGACCTCGCCGTAAAAAGAGATCTGCGAGAAGGCGAACCGGTCGAACCCTTCGATCGCGGCGAATATCTCGTCGTCTCCGGAGATCTTTGAGACGGCGGCCATCTGAGCGCGGGCGTTTGAAAGCCCGGCGGAGAGGTTTTCGTCCTGGGTGAGTATGCTCTCGAATTTAATGGCGATCATATTCGTCTGGGCGTTGCTGGCGATGTCTTTAGCGAGCAGGTCGCAGGCCTTGCGGTAGGAATCGATGGCGCTGATGGTCTTTGCTGCGTTCAAGACCTTGGTGGAGATCTGTCTCGGCTTGTTGTCGACCGCCGCGGGTATGTGATCGCGGCCGTTCATCTGAAGCGACACGGCGCCCATCATTTTATCGTCCAGCGTCAGATATTCCTTCATCGGCGCGTATATCGAACGGATATAAAGGCCGCCGGCGGCGGACTGCGAAGCGATGTCGGATATCTTTGAAATGACGGCCGGATCGATAACCGAGGCGTATGCCGAAAGCTGGCGGACGGCGCCGGCGAGGTCTGCGGTCTGGCGATCGTTAGACGATATGGAGTGGGCTTTTTGATAAGCCGAATCTACCGCGGCTATTTTGTCCTCGACCATTTTATCGCATTGCTCGAACCCGCCTTCGAATGAAAGGCCCTCCGCGGCGGACGCCGCCGAGTCGACGGCTTTCTGGGTGCGATCGATGAAACCGATACCTGAAAGGGAGGCGGCGAGATATTTTCCGAGCGTTCTGACGCCGGGTTCGGCCGGAGCTCCCGAACCGTGTCCCGGGGTCTGGACATGCTCCGCGCCGCAGTGGACCGTCGATATGGCCCAGATAAACGTTGGAAGAAACTTTCCGATCTTCGGCGGAAGATGAGGGGCCATAAGCGTGGCGCCGCCGCTTAATAATTCGATCATTTTCGATTGTATCTTAAATTTGGCTTTCTGAGCCGCGGTCCCGACCATCGGAACGCTCGAGAGCCCGCCGGCTATATTATTGACGATCGAGATCGAGCGGTACGTGAAATTGACCAGTTCATAAACTGACGCCGCTATATCGTCGCAGTAAAAAAGAGAGACATCGTAAATATGAGCCAGCCGCGGCGATAAATGTATGAGTTTTTTTAAAGCCTGTCCGTGAAGTTCGGTTCCGCTTTCGGGGGTTATGCCTTCGGCCCACCTTATCATGCTTTCGCAGCCGTAATTTTTTATGGCGAATCCTTCCGGGAGGGAAAGCGAAGGCAGATTCATCGTTATTTCAAGCGCCCTAAACATTTCAAGCATCTGGTCCTGCGAATAAGCCGGATCTATGTTTAAGTTAGTCAATAAGCGGGCGTCATCCTTAAGTCTTGCGACGAGATAACCTATGTCATCGGGCCTGGCGCCGTATCTTCGGGATCCTGTGAGCGCTCCCCGCCCGGTGTTTTTTTGCGCGGCCGTTTCATTTTTCATGCCGGATGATCCGCCGGAGTTTTGAGTTTGCGCGTTCGAAGCGATCCAGCGCGGTTTTAAAGTGAAAGAGCCATTTGAAATTTCAGCGGCTTCGCCTGCGGTTAAAAGGTTTACGGCCATATCGAACCTGGCGTTTTCACCGGAAGTTGAGCAGACGAGAAAATAAACCTTCGCGACCGATCTTCCATAGGCGGGAACCAGTATTTGAGCTTTGTTTTCGAGAATCGGAACGGATCCTGCGGCTAAATTCCCTGAAATATCCTCTACGATCTGTAAAAGGCGGAACGCGCCGTTCTTATCGGAAGGCGAAGTTTTATCGACCGAGAAATTTATAGAGAGAAAGGTCTTTTCTGAATTCTCGCGATATCCGTTTATGCCGCTTCCGGCCGGTCCGATAATTTTTATTGTGTGGTTTTTTGACGCTGCAGCGCCGCCGTGTTTAAAGCGGAAATTAAAATCTTCGACGGATCCCGAACCGTTGAAAGGGCCGAATTCGGCGTAATAGCGGCCGGCTTTATCGGGGCCTGAAAGCGGCGTTTCGACAAGCGTTCCGGCCCTGGCCGATCCGCGCGGGATATATGCTTTGTCCGGGGCCTGCCAGCCGTTCACGCCCCATAATACGCTTCCGGGTTTTTGAGAAAAGACCATGAATTTTTCTATAAGTGCGGGCGTTTCAGGCAGGTGTTCTATGAAAGGGGCGATGAGGATGTTTGCGGTCCCGCGGGCCGTAAGCACGCAGCCGGATATTTTAGATGGAACTTCCGATATGTTGTGGGTTGGGGGAAAATTTACGGTGAGGCTTCGGGCGTAACTTTGAGATATATTCGCGAGCGCCGCGTTTATCCATGGCGCGCTTTGACGCGAGCCGTGCCGCGCGTCTCCGGATGGATGATCAAATTTAGCCGCCGCGGCTATGCCGGCGGTCGAAAGTACAAGAGCGAGGGAGATAATAAGCAAACGGTTAAAACCCTTCATGTAACATCCTCCGGATGGTGATTTATTTAATTATAAAATTTAATTCGATCTTATGCGTTAATATATTATAACAGAAAAAGCTTGGAATTTCAATTTAGACCGCTTATCTATGGAGACCGCTCACCTAATTGTTTCGAAGAGTGTTTAAAAGCTCCCCGCGCGATATGCTGCGCGCCGAAAGGAGCGCCGACGCGAAAAGGACCGCGATCTCTATAGCGGATATGATAAATACGTTCATATGATTTAATTTTATCGGAAGGCGCGTGACGCTGTAATACATTGTTATCTCCTTCGGGACTGCGGGAGAAAGCCATCCGAGCAGGGAGCAGGCGGCGACGCCGCAGGCGAGCCCGATCAAAAGGCCGCTTATTCCGAAGAAAAGGCCTTCATATAAAAAAACGCGGGCTATTTTTTCGGAAGGCGTTCCGAGCGCCTCCATTATAGCCATGCTTCTGGCCCGTCTGAAGACGTTGAGCGCGAGTATGAAAGCTATGCCGATATTTGCCAGAACGATCGTTAAAAATATTATGAAGTAAAGCACGGCGCGCTCGATCCGGATCGTCGCGAAAAGGCTTTTATTGGCGTCCTTCCATGTGCGCGCCACGATATTTTTGCCGGCGAATTCGCGGTTGAGGTCCTCCGCGAAGGGATCGGCCAGAGAGGAATTTTCAAGCCTTATAAGGACCGAAGTGGCTATGTTTTCGAACCCAAGCACTTTCTGGAGCGTTTTTATGTCGCAATAGACGAAACTCATGTCGTAATCGTAGATGCCGATCTCGAAGGTCGCCGCGGCCTCAAAGACGTTCTCGCGCGAGAGCGTCGTGACTTTAATTTCGTCGCCTGTTTTAAGGTTCATTTTTTTGAAAAGAGCGGATCCGACGGCCAGAAAATTCGGAGTTTCATGTTTTATCATGGCCGGGAAAAAAGGCGATACGGACCTTTCGCTTTCGGGGTCGACCCCGATTATACGGACGCCGGTTGACGATCCGTCTTTGGATAGTATCGCGTCGGTCATGAAATGGGGTGATATGCCCTTGATCTGGCTTCCCTTTTCTTTTTTCATCCGCGCGATGAATTTTTCGTAGTCGGAAAATCCGTATCCGTCGTCGGTAGTGAGCTCTATATGCGAGGATACGCCAATGAGCTTGGCTACGAGTTCGCCGTCGAACCCCTCGGCCAGGGAAATGATGACTATTATGAAGCAGGTGGCGAAAGCGATCATTAAAACCGGGTATTTGCCGATGCTTCCAGACCGTTTGAAGAACAGGAGCGAAAGGCTCAATTCGAGGTTTTTCCTCATATCAGAGCTTTCCCGACCTGAAAACGGATATTATAAGAGCTACGCCGAAAACACCGGCGGTCATGAAACCTATAAAACCCAGAGTAGGTATGCCGTATATCGTAGGCCCTTTTGCCGACATGGTCAGAAAGGCCGAAGCTACGACGATAGCGGATATTATGAGCGCGACGGATATGCGGTTGGTTATGGTATCGAGCTTGTTGATGAGATTTTCAAGGCCGATATGCTGGAACTCGATGGCGAGCTTGCCTTTATCGATCTTTTTTATTATCGAGTTGAAGGTGCGCGGCGTTTCGGAGGCGAATTCCTTCAGATCTTCCATGAGCTCCATCGCCGAGCGGATTATGTTTTTCGGCCAGAGTATTTTTTTCGTCATTTCGATGAGGAACGGCTCCGCGATCTTGTTGGCTTCAAAATCCGGGTCGAGCATGCGCCCTATCGATTCTATCTCGATCGTGGCCTTGCTTAAAAGCGAATATTCGGCGGGCACCCGGATCTTGTGTTTTACGGCGATCTTGATGGTCTGCATCATGATCTTGCCGATCTCGAGGCGTTTGAGCGGCGTGCCGTAATTTTCGTCGATGAATTCCTCGATCTCGTATTTGAGGACGCTCATGTCGATGTTGTCGGGAAGAACGCCCATTATGAGCATGTTTTTGACGATCTTGTTGGGGTCTTTCGTCATAAAGCCGATGAACATGTTTATGATGCGGGCCTGTGAATCTTCGCTCAGTTTACCGGTTATGCCGAAGTCTATGAACGCGATTTTGCCATCGGGCATTATAAAAACATTCCCCGGATGCGGGTCGCCATGAAAAAGCCCGTCTATGAGGATCATTTTGAAGAACGCTCTCGCGCCTTCATACGCTATTTTTTTCAGGTCGAAGCCGGCCGCGGTAAGTTCGCTCACATGATCGGCCTTAATTCCGCCGATATATTCGAGAACAAGCACGCACGGCGTCGAATATTCCCAGTGGACATTGGGGATGTGAATGGCTTCCTCGTCGCGGAAATTGGTCGCGAAGCGCTCGCAGCTTTGCGCTTCGTTGGTGAAATCGAGTTCTTTATATATGTGTTTGGCGAATTCCTCGACCATGCGGACGGGTTCGTAAAGATTTATTTCAGGAATGCGGCTGGACAGCATCCTGGCGATGTTAAAGAGTATTTCGATGTCGTAGTCGATGGTTTTGTCTATTCCGGGCCTTCTGATCTTGACGATGACCTCTTCGCCGTTCAAAAGGCTCGCACGGTGGACCTGCGAGATCGAGGCGGAACCTATGGGCACCGGATCGAGCCTTGAAAAAACTGCCGTCGTGGGTTTCTGATATTCGTTCTCGAGTATTTTAACCGCTTCTTCGAAGGGAAACGGCTCGACTTCGTCCTGGAGTTTTGAAAGCTCGACGATGAAATTTTCCGGGATCATATCCGGACGGAGAGACAGCAGCTGGCCGAATTTTATGAAAGACGGTCCGAGTTCCTCGAGCGCCGATTTTAGCCTTTCGGCGAGCGTGGCTTTGCGGTGGAGGCTTTCGTCGGCGCCCATCATTTTCGAAAAGCGGTTCTTGATGCGGCCGAAACTCGTAAGGCCGATCTTTTCGATGACAAAACCGAGCCCGTGTTTTATGAGAACATTGGCTATGGCTTTATACCGCTGAAATCTTTTGTATCTTCTCTGAAAGTTGAATAGGATCATCGGTGAAATTCTACCATATTTAACCATAAATGACAATAGTCTGTCGGATAATCGGGAAATAAAAAAAGCCGGATCGCGCCGGCTTTTTATTTATCGTGAAAATTTTATATCAGTTATTTAATATCTGCGGAATATTGAGTTAACGGTTGTGCTGATGGCGCCGCCGCTGTTTTGAACGGTGTTTCCGACCGTGTTTCCGATAGGATTGATGACTCTTTCGTTGATGCGTTTCGAAACGTTGCTGATGGATGTTTTGAAGTTCTGTTTCAGCGTTACAACCTTGTCTTCAATGACGCCGTCGAAGTTTTCGCGGAAGCTGTCATATTCGTGTCTTGCGTTGCCGGAAATTTCGCTGGCGGTTCTTTCGATCGCGTTCTGATCGTTGACGCGGGTCGTGACGTTGGTCGCGGTTTCCTGGACATAATCAACGGCCCTTTCAACGGCGGCGGTTTTTTCGCCGATATAATTTTTAGCGTTTCTGATGTCATTTCTGACCATGTTGGTTACGTTATTGACGGCGTTGCGTTCCGGCGTGAAGCCTCTTGAAACATGGGCGTTGGAGTTTGCGTTGGGCGCGTTGGTTTCGCCGAAGGCAAAGGCGATAGCCGTAAAGGCGAATACTGCGAGAAGCGCGAGCGATAATATGGATATTTTTTTCATGAGTGATACCTCCGTAAAAATCTATTATTTAAAAAGTTGTTTAATTCGTCTTTTTAATAATTATACTGAAATATTTCGACCGTGTCAAGGGTGATAAATAAAAGTTTGACCGAATAGCTTGAAACATTTTTTAAATTTTAGTAGAATACTACCGAAAAATCTTTGATTGGATAGTGATCAAATGCCTATACTCATAACTCCGAAGCAGGGAAACGATCCTAAAATAAGCGAACTGACCATTTCTAACCCCCGGGAAATATCGAGAAATCTTGAAAATATAAAAAAACACTCCAAGAAAAGAGATATGCCCGCCCTTATATTGATGTGGCAAAAACACGATCATATCCTCTGGAGCGGCAGCGCCGAACTTTATTATGAACTTGGAAACGTTTTTTTGAAGCTTTCGGAACCGATCCTCGCCTATGACGTTTTGAGAGAAGGCATTAAATATTTCATGGACGATATCCGCATGCTTCAGCTTACCGCGCTCGCCCTCGCCAGAAGCGGCGCTTCGGAAAGCGCCAATATCATCCTGACCGGCCTGCGCGAAAAAGGCCATGAAGATCAGGAAACAACAGGTCTTTTAGCCAGAACGCACAAAGATCTCGCGGCATGTGAAAAAGTTTTTCGCGCGCGGCAGGAGCATCTTAAAATGGCTTTTTTGCTGTATGATTCGGCGTATAAGAGCACCGGCGGTTACTGGCCCGGAATAAACGCCGCGACGGTCGCGCTTATGATGGGGTTGAAGCGCATCGCCCGCGAGATAGCCGCCGACATTTACCCGAAGTGCGTAATCGAATGTGAAAATTATAGAAAGGATCGCGTTGACGGTTCATACGGCGAGAACGCCTACTGGGTCCTTGCGACGCTCGGAGAAGCGTCCCTTATAACCGAAAAATTCGACCAGGCCCGCGAATGGTATGAAAAAGCAGGCGAATGCGGCGCGGGACATTACGGAAATCTCAATTCCACCAGGCGGAACGCGGCCTTCATTATGGAACATCTGAAAGTTTCCGCCGACATTATAAGCGAAATAAATAAATGTTTTAAGATCCCGTCAGTCGTTGTTTTCAGCGGCCACATGATAGACCGGCCGGGGAGGCAGATACCCAGATTTCCTCCCGAACTGGAACAGGCGGTTTATAATTCCATCAGTCAGAGGCTTTTCGAGGTGAACGCCGGGTTCGGTTTTTCATCCGCCGCGTGCGGGTCCGACCTCCTTTTTATTGAAGCCATTTTGAAAAAAGGCGCCGAATCTCACATCGTTCTTCCCTACGATAAATATCAGTTCATGAAAAACAGCGTCGACGTCGTCGCCGGATCGGCATGGGACGCGCGCTTCAACGCCGCGCTCAAAAAGGCGGCCCAGGTATTCACAGCGTCCGAGAACATGTTCGAGGAAGAAGGCATATCGTATGAATATTCCAACCATCTTCTTATAGGCATGGCCAGGATGAAAGCGGCTCAGATCGGCACAAATACGGTTTCGATGGCGGTATGGGATAAAAAAACGGGCGACGGCCCCGGCGGAACTTCGAGTTTTGTCGATAAACTCAAATCCCTCGGACTGAATTTCGAACTTATCGATATAAACGAGCTTATGAAGATCGCCGCGCCAAGCATTTATGAAAAGATGGAATCGGCTGAAGCGCCGGCCGCTTCCAGGCCCGCTCCCGCGTCCGGGAAACTTGACACCAGAATAATGGCGCTTTTATTCGCGGATCTTTATCGTTTCAGGCAGCTTACTGAAACGCAGATACCTTTTTTTATAAGTGAATTCCTCGGCGCCATAGGAAAACTGACATCGGTTTCGAAACATGCCCCGGTCCTGAAAAAAACATGGGGCGACGGCCTTTATTTCGTTTTCAGCAGCGTCCGCGACGCGGGCCTTTTTTCGCTGGAATTATGCGAGATGGTCAATAAGACGAAGTGGGCGGAAAAAAATCTTCCGGAAGGCATTAATTTCCGTATGGCTTTGCATGCCGGGCCGGTTTATTCATACATCGATCCCGTCACGGATCATTTGAATTATATAGGGACGCACGTCGTCTACGCCGCGCGGATCGAGCCGATAACCCCCGTCGGTCACGTATATTCGAGCCAGGCGTTCGCCGCCATGGCCACGGCGGAAGGGATCCGCGAATTCAAATGCGAATACGTCGGCCAGATCCCGCTCGCGAAAGGGCACGGCACTTTTCCTATATACCATCTAAAACCGGACAACGAGTAAAACTTATCAGATAAAAGAGAAGAGAGAAAAGATATGGCAGGCGCGGTTTCACCGCGCTCATTTAAAATGGCGGCCCGAAGGCCGCGGCCACAACTCTTCTCTCTTCTCTTTACACTCTTCACTAAAATATGCTGCCCGGGCAAAAAATAATAAGAGCCGGGGATTTATAAGGCCCAGTCGCGCGGATAATTGAAGCTCTGGTTTATAGTTCTGAACGATACCATGGCTATGAGCGGCATCTGTCTTTTAAACTGCATCGCGGTTATTTTTTTGATGCAGAAATTGACGAGTTCCGGAGCCATCTCGCCGGATCCGGCAAGTTCCCTCGGGTCTTCGCGGCAGTCGACTATCCTGAAAAGCGCCTTGTCCATTTCGTCGTATGAAAAACCCAGATCGCCCTCGTCCGTCTGGCCTGGAAAAAGGTCGGCCGACGGTTTTTTCGAGATGACAGCGTCCGGAACGCCCATGTGTTTACTCAGAAGGCGGACCTGATATTTATAGAGGTCGCCTACTGGATTTATGCCATAGGCGAGATCGCCCCAAAGCGTTCCGTATCCGAGCAGAAGTTCGGTTTTATTTGACGTTCCGACGACCATTGCGCCCGTCGCGGACGAAAGATGATACAGCGTGAGCATTCTGGCGCGCGCCATTATATTTCCTCTGCTCGTCGCATCCATCGTTTTTTCCATCGGGACCTTTCCGCCTTCGGCCTTGAACCTGGCGCCGGAAAAGTTAGGCGCCATAGTATCGGCCGCGAGAGACGAATCCATGAAAGAATCGCAGGTGCGGCTTATGTCGAAGCTCATATATTCGATGCCGGCTTTTTTCGCCACATCTTCGGCGTGCGTCAGGCTTTCTGAAGACGAGCTTTTGTATGGCATGCGCACGCCCAGGACGTTTTTGCCGCCGAGAGCCTCGGCGCATAAGAACGCGACGAGCGAGGAGTCGATCCCGCCCGAGAGCCCGAGTATCACTTTAGACATGCCTGTTTTGGTGACCTCGTTCCTTATGAAGCGCGTTAAAATATCTATTACCAGTTTGCAGTCGATGTTCAACATATTCAAATCGTGCTTTTTCATTTATCTGAAATTCTCCCTTCTTATATCGAGCGCTCTTTTGAGTTCGCGCAAAGTTAAAAACGGATCGTCTTCCTTCAAGTAACAGTTCTGGGCTTTTTCAAGGCGCGCCTTCTTTATGTCGATCTCGACGACCCGTTCATCGGCGTCGAAGGGCGCGAGCGTTTCGATTATCTCGCCGAGCGGGGTCACGACGCAGGAATAACCGGAGAAATTTATTCCGTCCTCGATGCCGGCGCGGTTCACGTAAACGATGTAGAGCCCGTAAAGATGGGCGTACGCCGATATCAGCCTCTGCCAGAGCTTCACGTTCCACGGCGACCCTTCTGAATTTCCGGAAACGCCGCGGGCCGGGGACGCCGCGCAGATGAAGAGAAGGTCGATGCCGTACATGGAATAAATGTAGGGAAGGGCCTGGTGCCAGGCGTCTTCGCAGTTTAAAACGCCTATGGAGACGTTATTTTTCAGCATGAACGGGTTTATCTGTTCGCCGCATGAAAAATATCTGTATTCGTCGAATATCCCGTAGGTCGGAGGATAGATCTTGCGGTGCGAATAGCTCTCGCCGCCGCTTCCGACGAACAGAGAATTATAGATAAGGCCGCTTGCTCTTTCTGAAAATCCTGCGATAACTGAAGGCTTCATTGTCTTGTAAGACGTGAGAGCGTTGAGTTCGTTCGAGAATTCTTCTCTTGTAAGCGCGAGATCGTATGCCAGGTCCTTCACGAAATATCCGGTGGCGGAAAGTTCAGGAAAGCATACTACGTCGCAGTCCTCGTATTTTTTTATCATGGCGGCGTGCGCGGCCATGTTGTGGGAAAAATCCCCGAGCCTCGGGAACGACTGACAGATGGCGATCTTAAGTTTCATCTAAAACTCCTTGACGGTTTCTATTAAAATAGAGGGATATTATAAGTTCGGGCTATATATACGGCTGAAACCACGAAAAACACGGCGTAAGCGAATACGGCCAGGACCGATAAAACGCTTCTTACGATTGAAAGTTCGAAAATTTTTCCGGTCGCCATTATCAAAAGAAGCAGATAGTATGAGATTATGACGCTTCTTGTTATTATGGAGAACCAGTATTCCATTTCGGGAGGGATGAATAAAAACGATAAAAGCTGCGCGGGAAGGGCCAGATAGAGCGCCACCGCGAGGAACGAATAAAAACACGCGGTGAAAATGGCCCGGAATCCGCCGCGGCCGAAGAACATGCGGGCGTTCATATATAAAATCAGAGAGAAAAAGAAAAAGGCGGCTAACAGTCCGCCGAGGCCGGTAAAAGCGAAAGTGAGATACTGTTTTATTTTTTCGGCGTCGTTTTCGGCGCTCAGGTATGAAAAAATGTATGAAGCGGTCCCTGCCCAGATTATGACGCAAAGCGAAACAGCCATCCAGAAGGGCGGCTTTTCGCGAAACTTCGCGAACGATTCGAGTGGGCTCTTTAATATCATCATAGCGAGCTCGAACGGCTCGGTAACGGTCATCTTATCCTCCGGAAAGTGAAAAAATTCAGAGCGCGCGTGCCGCGTTCTTTTTTAAGTATAGCATAAACATGAAAAAAAACGCAATCGTCCGCTGCACAAAGCCCGGTCCCGCTAATTTTAGAGATTTTGTAAGACGATGTCAGGCCTGAAAAGAAGAATATTGAAAAGTCGAAACCAGTATCCTTCTTTTATAAGCAGCCGGCGATGAGTATGCGGTATATTTCTTCCTTGACCGATTCGGGCCGCTGGTCCATTCGAAGCTGGCCCGTCCTGACCTTTACGTCGATCATGTAGAGGCTTTCCATGAGCTCGAAGAGTTTTTCTTCGGTGTAGTTCTTCGAATAGTGTATCGAATAAAGCGTCATGGGGTTTTTAATATTGTTGAATATATCGTATTTGGAATATGAATGATAGATCCCGGTCGCGTTCACGAGCGCGGAGCAGAACGCCTCGAATTTCGCCGTTATCTCGCCGGAAAAGCGGAATTTTTCAAATCCTTTTCTGCGCTGCATGCCGTCGGCGAACTCGGCGGAAATCTTGGCGGCCCCGCTCGCGAATTTCTCGGAAGCGTCCTTCATGAGATGGGCGGAGAGCATGGCGCGGAAGATCGACATCAGGCGCATGACGATGAGCGAGTAATAAAAGCCCTTGTCGATGAGTTCCGATATTATTGCGACGGCGGTTTTGACGTCTTTTCTGTAGATGGCGAAATCAAGCTCGTTCGTGGCCTGGAAAGAGTTGGGGTCGAAAAAGTGTTCGACCGTCTCTTCGACCATTTCATGGTCTATCTCGGCGTGCTCGTGGTTTAAGACGGCGAGCCTTTTTATTTCGGAGCTTATCTGGAAAAGGTTCATGCGCGAGCGGTCCATGAGTTCGTTGAGGGCGTCGTCGGTAAAGTTCTTTCCGCTTCTGGCGGCGAGCGTTTTGGTTAAAAGCACTATGTCGCCCTCGTAGAGCTTTTTGCAGTTTACGACGGTGAAATTTTTAATGGCTTTTACTATTTCGGCCGGAAGGCTTTTTTGAGCGTAGACGACGATGAGCGTTTTGGACTGTTCGGAGCCGCCGGAGCCGTGCGAAGATAAAAGCGACGCGAAAGCCTTGGTTTCGGAGGATGATGCGCCGAATTCCTCCATGCCCCGAATGACCTCTATGTTGAAATCCTCGTTGCCGAAAAGCCCGAGCGTGTCCTCACTGGAGACGAAATTGCGGAAGTCGAAGTCGCCGTCGGAGGTGTTTATGTGCTTGGTGGTGACGGAATTATAGTGTTTCTGGGCCAGTTTTTTAATTTTTACGCAGGCCGTGCTGACGAAATCCTCGATCGAAAAGGCCTCGTCGCCATAGACGAGCATATTCGAAAGGTGAGTGATCTTTTCGTCTATTCGGGGCGATTCTTTCGGGTAGATAAATTCCGTTAAACTGGCTTTTGCCGCCGCAGCGGTTATTTTTACTGCCATGTCAGCCTTCTTCTTTCTTAATTCGCCGGCGGCGCCGGAATGGAGCCGGTTTCTGAAGTTTTATTATCCTGGCCCTGGTTCTGCTGCTGCGGGAGCTGTTTCAACAGCTGGGCCGGGTCGAATCCCTGCTGAGGGCCGCTTCCCGGGCCTTTTTTCGTGGAGTCGCTTAAAAGTTTCTGGATGTCGACGGTCCTTATCAGGTCCATAACTTCAGGGTCGTTCATCATTTCGAGAAATTTTTTGTTGGACATCAGGGCCATGAAGTCGTTTTTCTCGACGGCTTTTTTTATGCCCGGGTCTTCGGCCATCGCCTGTATTTTAGGGTGCATGATGATCTTTTGAAATTCCTTGGACTGTATCAATTTTTCCGAAGTTTTCTGAGGGTTCTCGTTCATTTTTGAGGCCGCCGCGAAAAGTTCCTTGTCTGCGAAAAGGCTCATTACGGCCGGTTCGAATATTTTAGATGCCGCCAGAAATATAGAACCGCCGAGGCTTTCCTTGGTTTCTTTTCCGAAAGGCATAAGAAGGACCGTGATCCCTATGACGAGGCATATTATGGAACCTTTGACGAATCCGACGGCCATTCCGAGATTTTTGTTGGCGCTTGACATGAATTGCGAGCCCGCTATCTTTTTTTCGAGCATGGACTTTAATATTCGCAGAGTGATATATACGGCCATGAAGACCATGAAAAACGCGGTGATGTAGGCCGGGATGTTCGCCATTCCGAAATTTTTGACGAGTATGACGGCTACGAAGTTGAAGGTCTTCATCGAGATCGCGAAGACTATGAAAAGCCCCGCCAGGCTGAAAATTTCGGACACTCCGCCTACGAAGTAGCCCCAGGCGACGGAAAAAATAAGATATAGCAGGAACATCGCGTCTATCAATTTAGGATCCATAATTTGCGGCGGTCCTCGCGGTCCCGCTTATTAACACTCCCGTGATTTATTTTTTCACGCACGCGAAAACATGTCCGCAGGTCGTGCATTTTTCGACCGTTATCGAATTGAGCTTTTTGCATTTGAGGCATTTCTTCATTTTGACGGTTTTTTCGGGGTCGGGCGTAACTATTTCTTCCAGAGAGGGGTTGACCGTCTTTTCTTTTTCCGTGGGCGTTTTAACGATGTTTTTTTCCGGCGTTACGCCTTTTTTTATTTCAGGCGGCGGCGTTTCGGCTTTGTGAACTGGTCCGGGTTTCGCGGGCGGTTCCTCGCTGCGCGCCGGTTTTACGGTTTCGGCGGCCGCCATTTCGTTTATAAGTTTGTCTATAGCGCTGTTTACGACGCTTTGCGCGGGGGGATTCTCTATCTCCGAATATCTGGAATTAAGCTCTAAAGCCCTGTCGAAACAGATGTTAGCTTCGCGCGAACGGCCGAGTTTCTGAAGCGTAATAGCCTTGTTGTAATAGCTGTCCTCGTCGTCGTGTTTTTCAAGGACCCTGTCGAAACATTCGAGGGCTTTTTCAAATTTTTCGAGGCGCGTATAGGCTATGCCCATTTCTTTCCATGCGTTTATGTAGTCGGGATTGATCCTGACCGCTTTGGAAAATTCGGCTATCGCCTTTTCATGATCGCCGAGATCGAGCCTGTTAAGGCCGCTTCCGTAGAAAAAGATCTCGTCGTTCTTAAGCCTGTCCTCGAACGCGAATATGTCTTTTTCGAAGCTGAAGCCGAGATCCGGTTCGGACGAGAGGTCGACCGCTATGTCGAATTTGACGGTGTCGAATTCTTTGAGGAATTCTTCGGCCGAAGGGTGCATAGCGTCTTTGAGATGTTTTAAGATCATCTGCTGCGAGGAATTGCCGAGAGCGGGGAAGATTTCGCGGTAAATGGCGATGGTGTCCTCGACGGGGTAGAGGAACGTTACGCGCAATGCCAGGTTTTTTACGCCGTCCCGCTCTTTTTTAATGATCTTTTTGAGTTCCGCGAGAGCCTCTCCGTTATCTATACGGCTTAAATACTGAGATACGGTTATCCTGACCCTCTCGTTGTCGTTTGCGATGAGCGGGAGGATATCCGATAATATCTCGATGCCGGCGCCCAGGTCGCAGAGGGCTTCTATGGTGTTGGATTTTATGCGGTCGTCGGAGTGGGAGAGATATTTTCTAAGAAAGCTTATCTCGTCCCTGCCGCCTATCGAACCAATGCCTTTTATGTAAGTGGCGATGACCATTTCGTTGGTTTCGCCCGGCAGGAACTTTTTAAAGATCTTGAGTATCTGGGCGTTTTTTACGCCGTAAAAAGATTGAATGGCCGATACTTTGACCCTTACATCCTCGCCGAGTATTAGTTCGAGAAGCTTTTTGGGGTCGAATTCGGCCTTTTCGATCTCTTTTTTTACTTTCTGTTTCTGGTCGGCTGAAACGAATGCCGACGCCTGATTGTATTTTTTGGAGAAATAGTTGATTATCCTGGCCGCGATCTCACGGATCTCGGCCGAAGGATCCGCCGAAGCGACGGGCTCCAGTATGCCGATAACTTTAGGATCGTCTATGCGGGTAAGATAAAGCACCCATTTTTTGCGTACTTCGGGGTCAGGGCTTTTTATCCCTTCCGCGATCTTTTTAAAAACGCCTTCCGTTTCCAATTTTTTCTCCGTTTCGCGCCATTCGCCTCGAGGCGATGGCGCGTCATTGAACTTGTTTTATGAACGAAGCTGGCCGCCGAGTTTTTCGCCGATGGCCGCGATCACTTCTTCGAAGGCTTTTTTCGTTTCCGCGTCGTTCAAGGTCGCGTCGCTGCTCTGGAAAGTCAGCGTGAAAGCGACGCTTTTTTTATCCGCGGCGACCTTTTCACCGGTGTATTCGTCAAAAGGTACGACGCTTTTCAGGTTTTTGCCGCCGTGTTTGAAGCATACCTTTTCGATCTCGGCGTAGGGGGTTTCCTTGGATATCATCACGGCCAGGTCATAAACGCTCGACGGGAATTTAGAGATCGCCTTCATTTTGAAGGGCTTCGTTATGGAGGCGGCCAGGTGTTTCACGGCGAATTCGAAAAATATGACCTCACGGCTGTAATCTATATCGAACGCTTTGGCTATGGCGGGATTTACGACGCCCAGGTAGCCGATCTTCTCCCCGGATCTTGTTTTGATCGCGGCGGATTTTTTAGGGTGCATGGTATCCGGGCATTCGCCGGGCGTGAACGAGACCTGGAGCCTGAAAAGCGAGAAGAGATTTTCAAGCACGCCTTTCAGCCTGTAGAAATCGAAATCCGCGGCGCCTGAGTTCCATTGATTTTCTGAGGCTTTTCCGAACATGAGGCCGGCGGCGCGCGGCTCTTCGATTATGGCCCTGGCGCCTTCCGGCGTTTCTATATTGGTCGTGTGACTTTTAGCAAGATTAGCGGCGTCGGAAATTTTATCGTCTAAGCGGTATACCGAACCCGTTTCGAACATTCTGATGTTGTCTATCTTCTGATTACGGTTATACGCCATGGAGTTTAAAAGGCCGAACAGCATGGTCGGGCGCATTATTGAAAATTCTGCGCCGAGCGGGTTCATAATTTTTACCAGCAGATCCTCTCCGAACTCTTTGAAGTTTATTTTTTCCAGATCGCTTTTTCCAATGAAGGAGTAGTTCATGCACTGTAAAAACCCCGAGTCGACGAAGAAATCCGATAATTTTTCGACGGCCCCGAAGGAACTCGCGATGGGTTTCGCGTACGGCGTGAGCATCTCCGCGTCAGCCACGTTGTTGTAACCGTAGATCCTTAAAAATTCCTCGTATAGATCGCACGGGTCGTTTATATCGTGCCTGTATGGCGGAACGCCGACGGTCAATTCGCCGGCTGATGAGGAAATTTCGAAATTAAGCCTTTTAAGGATCGAGACCACTTCGTTTTCCGAAAAGGTCTGGCCGACGAACGCGTTGAGCGCGTCGACCTTTATTTTCACATGTTTTTTCGGGGAGCTCTTTTCGCCGGAGTCGCATATTCCTTCGTAAACGGCCGCGCCGGGGGAAAGTTCGGATATCAGGGACGCGATGGCGCTGATGATATATTCGCTGTCGGTGATATTGATCCCGCGCGCGAAACGCGTGGACGATTCTGACGCGAGGTTTAATTTTTTAGAGGTTTTTCTGACGGAGATCGGATCGAATACGGCCACTTCGAGAAGAAGCTTTTTCGTGGATTCTCCGACCTCTGTTAGAAGCCCGCCCATTACGCCCGCGATGGCCTGAGGCCCGGACGCGTCGCATATCGTGAGCATATCCGGCGAAAGCTCGTATTCTTTGTTATCTATGGCTTTAATTTTTTCGCCTGCCGCCGCGCGCCTTACGGTGATATCGTTGGACGCCAGTTTATCCATATCGAAAGCGTGAGAGGGATGGCCGAAAAGATAAGTTATGTAATTGGTTATATCGACGACGTTATTGACGGTCCTCATGCCCGTTTTTTCGATGGTGCGCGAAAGCCATGCCGGTGAAGGCGCTATTTTGACGTTATCTATAACGCGTCCTAAGTAGCGCTGGCAGAGCGCGGCGTCCCCGATCTTTATATTGACAGCCGCGGCCGTTTTTTTCGAGCAGTCCTCGGAAAGTTTATATGAAGGCATTTTAAGAGGCCTTTCGTATATCGCTGAAAGGTCTCTCGCGACGCCGAGAACGCTCATGGCGTCGCCGCGCTGGGCGGTAACGTCCACGTCGAAGAGCCAGTCGTCCATATCCATGTATTTCGCGAAAGAGGTTCCAACTGGAGTGTCTTTTGGAAGTATCAGAAGTCCTGATGATTCTTTGGCGAAACCGAGTTCTTTTTCGGAGCAGAGCATTCCGAGGGACGTGACGCCGCGAAGCGCCGCTTCCTTGATCTCGAGGCCGCACGGAAGTTTTGCACCGATCCTGGCTACGGGAACGGTATCGCCTTCGGCCATGTTTTTAGCGCCGCACACGATAGTGAGTTTTTCCGCGGCCACGTCGAGTGTGCATACGGTAAGTTTTTCGGCGTTAGGATGTTTTTCTATCTTTTCTATTTTACCGGTAACTACGTTTTCAAGGCCCTGGCCGAGATATTCGACCGCGTCCACTTTAAGGCCGCCCATGGTAAGATCGGCGGCTATTTTTTTCGGGTCAAGGCCCGAAAGGTCTACGAATATATTCAATGAGCTCAATAAAATCTTCATTATTATTCAACCTCTCCCGGACTTAAAATTGTGAAACGAATCTGAAATCGTTCTCGTAAAATCGGCGTATGTCGTCCACTCCGTATTTGAGCATGGCTATTCTTTCGACGCCCATGCCGAACGCGAAGCCCCTGTATATTTCGGGGTCGATATTTCCGTTCCTTAAAACGTTTGGATGTACCATCCCTGCGCCCATTATTTCGAGGAACCCGCTGCCCTTGCAGACGTTGCAGCCGCGGCCGCTGCAGTTGATGCATTCCACGTCGACCTCGGCCGACGGTTCGGTGAACGGGAAATAAGAAGGCCTGAAAATGACCTTCTTTTCCGCGCCGAACAATTCGCGGCAGAAGGAAACTATGACGGCCTTGAAAGCGGCGAAGTTGGTCGTTTTATCGACTAAAAGGCCTTCGATCTGATGGAAAACGGGAGAGTGCGAGGCGTCGACCTCGTCGAAGCGGTAAACGCGGCCGGGGGCGACGATCTTTATAGGCGGTTCGTTCGAGAGCATAGTTCTGATCTGAACGCCCGAAGTGTGCGTGCGAAGGACCGCCTTGTTCGATATATAGAACGAGTCCTGCATGTCGCGCGCGGGATGCCATTCGTAAACGTTGAGCGCCTCGAAGTTTATATAGTCGGTCTCTATGTCGGGGCCTTCGGCTGCCGAGAAACCAAGTCTTTCGAATATTTTAACGATATCCGACATCGTCTTCGCTATCGGATGGATATGGCCTAATTCGTGGAATTTTCCGGGGAGCGTAACATCGCAGTAGGCGGAGTTCATTTTTTCCCCGATTATTTTTTCGGAGAGAATTTTTTCACAGCCGTTGATGCCTTTTTCGACGGTCTCTTTGACCCTGTTTATTTTTTCGCCAAAGATGGGCCGTTCTTCAGGCGTGAGTTTGCCCATCTCTTTAAAAAGCGACGTAACATGCCCTTTTTTGCCGAGAAAATCGACTTTGACAGGATCGAGTTCGGCTATTGTGGTAACTTTTCGTATCCGTTCATCGAAGTCGGCCAGTATCTGGTTCAATCTGGTTTCGTCCATTTAAAACACTTCCCTCTGTAACTTGTTTTATTTATAGATCTATGCCAAACAAGCATTTCAAGATATAAATTCAGCCTCGAAATGCAAATGGTATTATTTCACTTTTAACGGAGATTATTATATCATATTCCGGTAAGTTTTAGTAGATATTTTTTATGGATCATCGTGCGGCGCCTATTTTTTATTAAGCGGAATATTTGCGTTCAAATAATTTCCGGATAGATCAAGGGCGCAGTCTGAAAATGAAGGCAGGCGCCAGAACGGCCGGTAACGCCTGTAGAATCCGTACGGTTCGCGAGGAACGCCGAATAAGCCTCCGGTGTCGAATTTCTGGTTCTCGTTCGTGTCTTCGAAGACCGCGATGGCGTATCTGCCTTCGGAGAGCATAAAGGAATAATCCGCTTTTCCGTCCTTTATATTCGACGGGAATATTATTAATTTTTTATATGCCCCGTCCGCGAACCAGTTATCGGTTTCGGCGTTATAAAGGAAAAGGTAGGCTTTATAATGGCCGGACAGCCCGCGGATCGTTCCCGCGAGTTTGTACAGGTCTGCGCTTTCACATGGAAATGATAAAAATAATATGACGACGGCGGTTATTGCGAACAAAGTTTTTTTCATATTACGATAATCTCCTTCGCTTCGGCTGACGCGTTTTTCTCTCATGCGATCCGGCGGTTCAGCGAATTTTGATATTCACCGGGTCTGATGTTTGATAAATTTGTCGAGTTCATAACAGTAAATAGCCACCGCCACGCTTAAATTAAGCGATTCGTTTTTGCCGCGGCAGGGTATCTTCGTCTGGATGGCGCTTTCCGAGTTTTTTAAAAGTTCAATAATCTCCAGCGTTTTAATGCCGTGACTTTCAGAGCCGGCCACAATCAGAAGGTTTTTGAAATTTCTTCCGGCGAGGTGTTTTCCTATGTCGCTTACGGGCGAAGCCGCGGTCAATTCCGATGAAATGATGAGCGTTCCGCTTTCGCGGAGCTTTTCAGCGAAAGCGGGGTATCCGCTGGCGCCGATCCTTAATACCGGCACGTTCTTAAAAGAACCCATGGTCGAACGGACGACTTTTCCGCCGTATTCATAAACCGAATCGGGCGTAAGAAATATGGCGGACACGCCGAAATTATCCGCCGTCCGGATCACGGTCCCGAGATTTCCCGGGTCGCTTACCGAATCCAGGAGCAGAAAGAGTTTTTTTCCGGGCTTTTCGAAGATATCGCCGAAGCTGTAGGATGGAATATCGCAGACCGCGAGAACGCCTTCCGGCGATTTTGTATCGCAGAGTTTTTTAAACTCGGCGTCACTTGCGGTATAAAATTCGATGCTTTTATTGAGCGAAGCCGCAACGAATTTATTTATGTCTTCGGCTCCGAAACTTTCCGCGAAAACGACATATTTCAGGTATGCTGAAAACATGGTGTCGCATAACGTTTCGAGCACGGCTTTTTTGCCCTCGGCCACGAACCTGTTAAGTTCGACGGAGTATTTTTTTGTGTGAAGGGATCTTATTTCGGAAGCTCTCTGAGAATCCCTGCCGAGTTTTATGAGCGCTGGTACCGGTGGAATGATTAATCCTCCTTAAGGAACTGGTCGACGACCTTGTTAGGGACTATCGCTAATAGCGTGTCGTCGGCTTTTATCGTAGTGTCGGGCTTTACGCTGAAATCGACTTTTTCGCTTCTGGCAGGTTTTATTCCGATAATGTTGATGTCGTATTTTCTTCTCAGGTCGAGCTGGATTATGGATCTTCCGACCACGTTCTTCGGCGGTGAAAGGCGCATGAATTTATAATCGGCAGAAAGGTTTATCTCTTCCTGGATATTGGGGCGCACGAGTTTTACGGCTACGAGTTCTGCGATGTCCTTATAGGGATAGATGACCTCGTCGTAAACCTTGTCGGCGGCGCCCGGATGCGAACCAGGTCCTTTCGGAGCGGTATTGAGTATCTTTTCAAGAACCTTTCCGTGAAGGTCGTTCGTTACTTTGGCGATAACCTTTTCGACGCCGAGTTCTTTCAATATGACGCTGACTAAAATGCTGGCTTCTATGTTTTCGCCGATGCATACGATGCCGACCTCGTAATCGCACTTTTTGCCTTCTTTAACTCCCAGAAGAGAACGCATGACCTGTTCGTCCATGGCGTCCGCGACCACGGCGTAAGTGGCCAGATGATTATCGTTGACCATCTGGATCGTTTTTTCATCGCTGTCAATGACGAGCACCTGCTGGTTCATTTTCGAAAGATTTTCGAGAAGGGCGCTTCCAAAACGGCCTACGCCGACCACGACACATTGTTTCATATGTAATTCACCCGCTGTATTAAAATTTTAATATATTCCATAATTTTAATTTATCCTATGAGTACGGTTTCTTCAGGGTAGCGTATATCTATCTTCGGTTTTTGTTTCGCGAGCGCGACTATGACGGTGAGCGATCCGACGCGGCCGAGAAACATTATCCATGTTATGACCAGTTTTCCGATAGTCGTAAGTTTCGTCGTAAATCCAAGAGAAAGACCGACCGTTCCGAACGCCGAAACGACCTCGAAGAGCATTTTGATGAAAGGCGCCTTTTCCGTGAAGGAAAGAGCAAAAACTCCGGCTACCACCACGATCACTGAAACGGTAAAAACCGCGAGGGCTTTACTTATGCTTTCCTTGGGAACGGATTTTCTGAATATGACTATTTGAGAATCGTCATAAACAGGCCTTAACATTGACTTGAAAAGGACCGCGACGGTGGTCGTTTTTATGCCTCCGCCCGTTCCGCCCGGAGACGCTCCCATGAACATGAGCATTATGCAGATAAGAACCGTAGGCAGAGTCATTTTCGCGTTGTCGATGGTGTTGAATCCGGCGGTTCGCGTTGTGACCGACTGAAAGTATGAAGCCAGCACCTTATCGAAAAAGGACATTTTTCCGATCGTATTGGGGTTATTATATTCAATGGCGAATATTATCACGGTTCCGGCTATGAGTAAAATTGCCGTCGTGTATAAAACGATCCGGGTATTCAGCGACAGGTGATAATTCGATTTCCGCCGAACGTAATAGAGCAGATCGACTATCGTGTTAAAGCCTATTCCGCCGATTATGATGAGTGAAGTGATAACGAGGTTCATGATTATATTGTTGTCGAAGCCCATCAGGTTATCTTCGAAAAGGGCGAAACCGGCGTTGCAGAACGCCGAGACAGCATGAAATATAGCGTAATAAGCGGCTTTCAGCGCGGGCAGGTCTTTTTGATATCTGAAAGCTATGAATAGAAATATCGCGCCTATCAATTCTATCGTAAAAGTTATTTTCAAAACATATTTAACGAGTTCGACCAGGTCGATGGATGAATGTGAGGGCCTGTCCTCGCGCGCGAACATCCGGAATTTAAGAGATACTCTCTGCCCGACGTTGGCCATCGCGAAAGTGACGATCGTTATTATTCCCAGGCCGCCGAATTGTATCAGAAGCATTATGATTATCTGGCCCGCTACCGAATAACTCGTTACGGTGTCGATACAGGTCAGGCCCGTGACGCATACGGCCGAGGTCGAAGTGAAGAGCGCGTCGACGAAGCTGACGCTGACGCCGGGGCGCGCGGAAAAAGGCATCGTGAGCAGGAACGCCCCTAAAAATATAACTGATGCGAAGCTTAAAACAAGTATCTGAGTGGGATTAAAATCCCAGCCGGTTTGTTTATTGATATTACCGTTGCCGTTTAACATTTTCACCACATTTTACTTCTTGTTAATTGAATTTAAGCGGGATTTAATTTTAAAAATTCGCGCTAAAATGAGGCAGGGGCGTTGCGTATTTTCATAGACAACACCCCTGTTCATTATAGTTTTAGCGTTTTACATTGTCAATTATTTTGAGGCTGATTTACTTTTTTTTTCAGCCTTGGGAGCCGTTTCTTCCTTGTCGCTTTTGATCCTGGCGAGAGCGGCGGCGAGTCTTGCGACCGGCACGCGCTTCGGCGAGCATGAAACGTAGTCTAAGCCTATGCTGTAGCAGAATTCAACCGAATTCGGTTCTCCGCCGTGTTCTCCGCATATTCCGAGCTGGATGTTCGGGCGGGCGCTTTTGCCTTTGGCTACGGCTATTTTCATGAGTTCGCCAACGCCGTTTCTGTCGAGGACTTCGAAAGGATTTACGCTTAATATCTTTTTATCGATATATGTGCCGATGAATTTTCTTTCAGCGTCGTCGCGTGAGAAACCGAGCGTCGTCTGAGTGAGATCGTTGGTTCCGAACGAGAAGAATTCGGCGTCTTTAGCTATTTCGTCAGCGGTGACGCAGGCGCGAGGAAGCTCGATCATCGTTCCGACCATATAGTGAACTTTTACGCCGGTCTTGTCCATGATCTCTTTTGCGATCTTGTGCGTGAGATCTTTCAACGGATTGAATTCGTTGACGTGACAGACGACGGGGATCATGATCTCGGGTTTTACGTGGCATTTTTCTTTTTCGAGCTGGCAGGCGGCTTCGAATATCGCGCGGATCTGCATCTCGGCGATCTCGGGATATGTGAGGGCGAGACGGCAGCCGCGGTGTCCGAGCATCGGATTGATCTCGTGGAGCTGTTTTACGATCTCGTATAACTTTATCTTGGCGTCGATGACCTTCAGGTTCTCTTCGTTCATGCTGAGTTCACGGAGTTCGTCCATGATCTTTTCGCGCGAGGGAAGAAACTCGTGAAGGGGCGGATCCAAAAGGCGGATGGTGACCGGGAGGTCATGCATGGCTTTGAGGATGCCGTAGAAATCGTCGCGCTGCATAACGAGAAGCTGGTCGAGAGCGCCCTGAAGTTTAGCATGAGCTTCTTTTCTGACGCGTTCGTCTTTATCGTAGTATTTTTCGGTGGCCATGATCATTTCCTGAACGACGGGGATACGGTCTTCCGCGAAGAACATGTGTTCCGTACGGCAGAGGCCTATGCCCTGTGCGCCGAACTGACGTGCTAACGTAGCGTCCTTGGGCGTATCGGCGTTAGCCCATACTTCCATTGTGCGGAACTCGTCGACCCATTTCATGAGTGTATCGTAAAATTTATTGTTTTCGGGAATTATAAGGGGAACTTTTCCCATTACTATTTCGCATTTCGATCCGTCAACTGATATCCATTCGCCGGCTTTTACGGTTTTGCCGTGTACGGTCATGGTCCTGGATTTAAAGTCGATGTGGATCTCTTTGCATCCGCAGACGCAGGCTTTTCCCATCTGGCGGCCGACGACGATAGCGTGAGCCGTGGCTCCGCCGACGCAGGTTACGACGCCGTTTGAAACTGCCATGCCGTGGATGTCGTCCGGGCAGGTTTCTTCGCGTACGAGTATTACGGGAAGGCCTTTTGATTCGTGGATCTCGACCGCTTCGTCAGCGTCGAAAACTACTACGCCGGTTCCGGCGCCGGGAGTTCCGACGGTGCCTTTGGTGAGAACTTCGTATTTAGCTTTAGGGTCGAACATCGGGTGAAGGAGCTGTTCGAGCAGGACAGGGTCAACCATTTTGAGAGCCGTTTTCTTATCGATGAGGCCTTCTTTTTCCATTTCAACCGCTATTCTGACCGCTGCCGGGCCCGTGCGTTTTCCGTTACGGGTCTGGAGCATATAAAGCGTTCCTTCTTCTACCGTGAATTCGAAATCCTGAACATCTTTAAAATGTTCTTCGAGTTTTGCGCGGACCATGAGAAGTTCTTTATGCGTCTTGGGAAGTTCCTTACCCATGTCGGATATCTTTTTGCCCGTTCTGATACCGGCGACGACGTCTTCGCCCTGTGCGTTCAAGAGGTATTCTCCGAAGAATTCGTTTTCGCCCGTCGAAGGGTTTCTCGTGAAGGCGACGCCCGTAGCGGACGAATTGCCTTTGTTTCCGAATACCATCGACTGAATGCTTACCGCCGTACCTATTTCATCGGGGATTTTGTACATTCTTCTGTATGTGATAGCGCGGGGATTGTTCCATGAAGTGAAAACGGCGTCGCGCGAGCCGCGGAGCTGAACAAGCGGATCCTGCGGGAAATCATGGCCCGTCTCTTTTTTGTAGAGGGCTTTGTACTGGGCGACGAGTTCTTTAAGGTCGCTTATTGTGAGCTTCGTGTCGTCGTCGACTTTTCTGTTCTTTTTCATTTCGCGGATCATGTGTTCGAATTTCGATTTTTCAACGTTCATAACGACGTCGCCGAACATGGCGATGAAGCGGCGGTATGAATCCCACGCGAATCTTTCGTTTCCGGTTTTCTTAGCGATGCCTTCGACCGATTTGTCGTTGAGACCGAGGTTTAATATGGTATCCATCATGCCGGGCATCGACATTTTCGCGCCGGAGCGTACGGATACGAGGAGAGGATCGTTAGCGTCGCCAAGTTTTTTGCCGTTTATCTTTTCGAGTTCTTTTAAGCCGGCTACCATCTGGGTGTCTACGTCTTCGGGGAGCTTCTTATTGTTTTTGTAATATTCGGTGCATGCTTCGGTGGTTATCGTGATTCCAGCGGGAACGGGAAGACCGATGTTCGCCATTTCAGCGAGATTCGCGCCCTTGCCGCCGAGAAGTTCTTTCATTAAACCGTTTCCATCGCATTTATCTTTCGAGAACAGGTAAACATATTTCTTTGTTGCCATACCAGTAACAACTCCTTGGAGTCTTAAAAAGTTTGGGTAACTATACTCGATACGCCTTTACTTTTAAGTTTTAAATCTATATATAAGAAAGCGTTCCCGTTGAACTAAATTCAATTATACTGATCTACTAAAGTTAAACGAAAGCGCCATATAAATTAAAGGACACAGCTCGCTGTGCCCATTAATTCTGTGGTCCGTATTTTATTTTGAAAGCGCAGTTTTTGCTTTTTCAACGATCGTCTGGAAAGTTCCCTGGTCAGTGAGAGCTATCTCGGCGAGTATTTTTCTGTCGAGAGCTATGTTTGACCTCTTCAGTCCGCATACGAACTTTGTGTAAGAGAGCCCGTGAACGCGCGTCGCAGCGTTGATCCTGGTGATCCAGAGAGATCTGAATTCTCTTCTTCTGACCTTTCTGTCGCGATATGAATATACGTGGGCTTTAATAACGGCCATGTGCGCCTGTTTGTAGGTGCGGCGCCTTGAGCCGAAAAAGCCTTTCGCCATATGAAGTATTTTTTTATGATATTTGTGTGTGGTTTTACCGCATTTGATTCTCACGTCGAGTTCCTCCTAAGAAAGTGTGAAATTATAATATACGCGAAACTCCATTATATACCGAGGAGTCTTTTTACGGACGCCAATTCTGTTTTCGAAACGTATGCAGGAGCGTGCAGATTGTTCTTCTGCTTGCGAGATTTCGAAGTCGTCAGTTTGTGGCCGATGTAAGCCGAAGCGCGTTTTATTTTTCCGCCGCCCGTAACATTGAAGCGTTTTTTCGCGCCACTGTGAGTTTTTACTTTAGGCATTGTGGCTTCCTCCTTTTCGTAGACATTAAAATTTTAAAATTTTATATAAAGTTTAATAATTTATTTCTGATCCGGTGTTACCGCTGTTTCAGCTTCCGGAGTTATCTGAGGTTCGGCTGGTTCAGCGATTTTAGTTTCGGCCTTCGGTTCGATTTTGGGTTCGGTCTGTTCAGCTTTAGGTTCGGATTTTTTAACCGCTTCAACCGGCTGGATCTTCGGCGTGAAGATGGCTATTAAGTTCCTGCCCTCTTCGCTCGCTCTTTTTTCCGGCGTCCCCAATTCAACGAGGCCTGCCGCGAGCCTTTCGATAAGCTTATAACCGAAATCCTTGTAGGCGATCTCGCGCCCTTTGAACATCACATAAACTTTGACCTTGCAACCTTCTTTCAAGAATTCCTGAGCGTGTTTCAATTTAGTGTCAAAATCGTGGTCGTCGATCTTCGGTCTCATCTTGACTTCTTTGGTCACGACGGTCTTTTGTCTCTTTTTGTTTTCTTTCGATTTTTTATTGAGTTCGTATTTGTATTTGCCAAAGTCCATTATCTTGCAAACGGGCGGAGCCGCGCTCGGAGATATTTCAACCAGGTCCATGCTGGTTTCACGCGCCAATTGGAGCGCTTCTGTTGTGGCCTTGATACCTAACTGTTTTCCTGTGCTGTCGATCAGCCTTACTTCTTTAACGCGGATCTTTTCATTGACTCTTGGCATCTGCTGGGCGTTACTGATAGAAAACCACCTCCGATGGATGTAAAAACTAATTGAGCATTATTATACATCAAAAGTAAAGAAATGTCAATATTTATTGTTGAAGCCGTGCACTAATTTAAGGAAAGCGAAAGAACGGCCGTAAAAAATGTTGAAAACCTTGGACAGGACTAATTCCCGATAGAATAGTCCAGGAAAGGAAATATGTTTTCTTTAACGTAGCGTTTGGCTTCGTTCAAACATGAAATTTTCAGGATATCGTTTGAAATTTCCTGGCATTTTGATAAGTTGACGGAACGGATGACCTTTCTTACCCCGGGTATGGCGGTCGGATTCATCGAAAGATTTTTAAGTCCCATTCCGAGTAATATCATGGTAAAAAGAGTGTCGCCGGCGAGCTCGCCGCACAGCGTTATTTCTTTATGGTTTTTTTCGGCAACGGCGATTATCATTTTAAGCGCGTGCATGACCGCCGGATGAAGCGGCTCGTAAAAATTCGCCACGCGGGAGTTATTTCTGTCCACCGCCAGAAGATATTGGATCAGATCGTTGGTTCCGATCGAAAAAAAGTCGACAAGTTTTGATATGGGCTCGAGAACGAACATTACTGCGGGAACTTCTATCATTATGCCTATTTCTATCTTGTTAGTGAAAGGAATGCGGTTATTAAGTTCGAACTTAGCTTCTTCAATGATGTCCAGCGCGTCGCTGACCTCGGAAACCGAGCTTATCATTGGAAGAAGTATCTTGACGCGTCCGTGGGCGGATGCTCTCAAAATGGCTTTGATCTGTGTTTTAAAAAGTTCAGCCTCGCTGAGAAGAACTCTTATTCCGCGCCATCCGAGCTGGGGATTGCATTCCTGCGGCATCGCGAAGTAGGGAAGCGTCTTATCGGCTCCGATATCTAAAACCCTTATGGTGACGTCGTTTCCGGCCGCGCTCTGGACGATGTTCTTGTAAAGGGCGTATTGTTCGTCCTCGGTCGGCATGCGGTCGCGGCTCATGAAGAAAAATTCCGTCCTGAAAAGGCCTATTCCGGATGCGTTATAAGCGTTGGCGAGTTCTATGTCCGAAACCTTGTTGATGTTTGAGAGCAGATTTATCTGACATCCGTCGCGGGTGGCGGAGGGAAGTTTCGAAGCCACCTTGAGGTCGTCTTTTATGGCCGAGTATTCGACCTGGACGCGCTTATATTCGGCGATGGTCTTGTTGTTGGGGTTTATGATGACCTGTGAATTGGTTCCGTCGATTATTATCATGTCGCCGGTGTTGAGCTCGGAACAAATATTTTCGAGTCCGATTATGGCGGGTATATTGAGCGAGCGCGCAAGGATCGAGGCGTGCGACATCATTTCGCCGTGTTCGACCGCGAAACCGAGTATGTTGTCGGAGGATTTGACGGTTATCGAAGGAATGAGCTCCTTCGCGACTATTATTACTTTTTCATCGGGTTCTAAGAATTGCTGGCGGTCGGAAATAAGGTTTTTGAGTATCCGCTGCCCGACGTCGCGTATGTCGGCGGACCGCTCGCGCATCAGATTATCTTCGAACATGGAGAACATGAGCGAGAACTTTTTTATGACCTCGCTGATGACGAATTCGATATTTTTTTTATCGCTGTTTATAAGGTCGGTGACCGTAGTTATGAAATGAGGGTCTTCGAGTATGAGCATATGCGCCTTGAATATGCTGGCCTCTTTTGAACCGAGCCTTTTTTCGACAAGCTTACGCAGGCCCTCGAGCTGGTCGAAAGAGGTCTTTATCGCCCGCTGAAACCGGTCGAGCTCGTCATTGATCTCAGTTTCATCGATGCTGCGGGATTTTATATGAAGGTCGTCGCAATTCTCGACGATCTTCCATACTTTCCCCATTTCGATTCCAGGGCTTACGGTGATCCCTTTTAATGTTTTTGTTTTCGGCAGATTTTTTTTAATGGCCATTTGTTAATAATTTCCTTTGAAGCTTTTTTGAAGATACATGGCTAAAAGCTGAAAAAATCCCATTCCGCTGATCTTCTGGTTTCCTCTTAATAAAAAAGCCTTTGCTGAATCGGCGAATTCCGGAATGACCAGAACCGTATGGGCGTAAGCTTTAAGATAATCCGCAGCTATTTTGAAAAGTTCAGGTTCGGTCGTTTTTCCGTTTCCGCATTCGTGCCAGATGACCGAATATCCTCGTTTGTCGATAGTTTTGATCTCACCGAAGATCGCGCTTTCAGTGTTCACCCGGTCCGTTATTACGACGAGCTGGAAAGGGTTTACGATGAACGGCGTTTCCCGGATGGAATTGATGAATATTTTTTTCATTATGCGTTCGAGGCCGCCCGTCAGTGAAAAAACTATCCTGTCGTTCTCGACTGTAAGAAATCCGCCGGTTATGAATTCGCCAGGGGAGACTTCAAAACAGGCTTTAGCTTCCGTGAATTCGTCGAGTTCTGAAGAAAATTTCTCATCGGCCTGGATATCGAGGCTTTTCAAGACGCTTAAAAGAGTTTCGCGCACGCCCGTCTGTGACCCGCAATCGTTTTTATAGACGATCATTTTAAAAGGGATATTGAGGCTGGAATATAATTTTTGGAACGAGCCGGCTATGGAGCTCAGGTCGAGCGCCAGCCTGAGCGGGCCGCTCTTTAAAAACCCCATGTCGCAGAAATTTTTTTCAAAAACCGCTTCCCGGGAGCTTGACACGTTCTTCTGAACCGTGGAAGTTTCAATAGTATAAAAACGGTCAGGAAAAGAATCGGCGGCGGAGCTTCTTAAAAAACCGGTGTAAATATCGACGCTGTCGAGAAAGATTATTTTTTCGAGATCCATATCCGAGTAGACCTTTTCGACGAACGATGAGAGCATCGAAAAGGCACGGCTTCCAAGATCCGTGAAATAGGTTTCTCCCGTTTTAATTTGTGAAATTATGCCAGCGTTTCCTGCGGCCTGCAATTTAAAAACACCTCGATGATTTACGCGATTGAAAAAAGACCATTATAACCACTTTTATTTTATCATAGAACCGCTTGAAATTTCAAGGGGTTTTATTAATAAATTTTAAAAAATCCAAGAGCCTTTTTTAAAAATGAAGTTTTTTCGAAATTAGCTTCGAAGCTGACGCCCGTTTTTAAAACAAGGTCCGACCCGCAATTTTCGCAGTATATTCTTGAACTGTCAAAATGCGAAAGGCATTTTACGCATTCCTTGAAGGTCTTGTTAAGGGTTTCATGCCCCGCGGAAACGGTCTTTTTTATGTCTTCTCCCAGAAATCCGCCGCAGAGGTTGCATACTTTAGAGTGTTCGGAATTAACCGTGCAGCATTGCGGACATATTTTTCCGGACAGAAGTTCTTCGTTGCAGGTCACGCAATATTTGAAATCGCCTTTATAGTTTATTTTGCAGTCATGACAATACATTTTCATTCACCTCTTTTTTCGCTCAAAAATTTTATAACGCGGGAAGCCAGGTCGCGCACCTGATCGTTCTCGTCTTTAAGGCACGCCTCGAGAAGGATTATCGATTTCGGTGACCGCATTCTTCCCAGCGCCTTTACCGCGCTGGCCCTTACAAGTTCGGATCTGTGCGCCAGCATTTCGCCTATGCCGGGAATGAAGCGGCTTTCTCCGATCTCGGCGAGCGCAAGGCACGCCGCCGATACCACGAACGCCATCGGATCGTTCAAAAGCCCGGTCAGGCATTCTCCGCCTTTAGGGTCACGCTGTTTTCCGATCGCTCTCGCGGCCGCCGCTCTCACCGAAGGTTCGTCGTCGGTCGTCATGGTTATCAGATCATCCAGCGCAAGTTCGCTCTTGGAATCGCCGAGTATCCCTGTCGCATAACTTCTTATGTCAATATCGCTGTCGTTAAGAGCTTTTAATAGAATGCCGTCGAAGACGCCGGCGAAGGTCCTGTCCGAATAGTAACCCGCTATTGCCTGGAGCACCGCCAGGCGAACCTGCGCGTCAGGGTCCTCGAATGCTATCTTGATCTGGTCCACCGCGTCGGGGTTTTTCATTTCGCCGAGCGCGGATATCACGTAGCTTTTGGTGACCCCGGAAAGGTCCGGCAGAAGCCTCAAAAGATAAGGCACGATGTCCCATCCTATGGCTATCACTGCGTTCATAAGATACATGCTTTCGAACTCGTTGGCCTGCTTAATGGAAAGGCACAGCAGGATATAAGCGGGCGGCCCTATTTCCTTGAGCTTGAGCACGACGTAGTCTAGTTTATCGACTTCCTTGGCTTTTATTGCTTCGATACATTCTTCGACCAATACTTCGACTTCGATATCCATATATCCTCCGTGATAAATTAATGCCGCCTTGACCTCTGATCATTAACCGAGGAACGCCAGACCAGCCATACGGCCGGTATCGCCGGCGTCCCGCCTGTATGAATAAAAAACATCTCTCATGCATGAAGTGCATGCGTCGTGAACCGATATATTTTCTTCTTTAAGCCCTGAATTTAAAAGGATGGCCCTGTTTATCGACTTGAGGTCTATGAAGAATTTTCCGGTCCCGGTTTCCCTTATCCGGCCCGAAAGCACCCGGGCGTCTATTTTTTGAATGAATTCGCCGGCGGCGTCGATGCCCGTCTCGAAACAGCATTTGGATATCGACGGCCCGACCACGGCTCTTATATCCGAAGGAACGCATCCGTAATTTTTCGCCATGAAATCGACCGATAAAGCGGCGATAGAATTGCATGTTCCGCGCCAGCCAGCGTGTACGAGACCTATCACGCCTTTTTTTCCGTCGTGAAAAAATATCGGCGCGCAGTCGGCGAAATACATGCAAAGGACCGTTCCCCGGGCCCGGGTGAAGAGACCGTCGCATTCGCCGCAGTCGGCCTTATGATCGGCCACGCTGACTATTTTGACGCCGTGCACCTGATCCGAAGAAACCATGTGGTCTATCGAAAGCCCGAAATCATCCATTACTATCTGACGATTCCTGTAAATGTTGCCTTTTTCATCGCGCGTGGAATAGCCCATGTTAAGAGAATCGTATCTTCCGCCGGAAACGCCGCCGCGCCTGGTGGTGAAAAGCATCCGGGCTTCAGGGCTGTCCGCGATCTCGTATTTAAAATATTTTTCCGTTTCAACTGTTTTGAAAATACTCATCTTTAGGGAATTCCTTTTACTAAAAATTCCTGAAATATGCGAATTTAATTATATTCGTGAACTCGTCATCCGTATTCAGTTTGCTTTCGTCCCAGAGGTTCTGGTATTTCAATATTACCTTGAGGTTGGTTCTTATCCTTCTCTGCCACTCGAGGCTCGTATCAGAAACTCTTCCGGCCGGCGCGTTCACGTCGTAATCCTTGATCGCGAATTTGCCTATGAGGTAGATGCTCTGCCTGTATCTATATCTGACCGATGTCATGAAAGCGTTGTTGAGTATGTCGTCGGGCGTTCTTTCATCGACGTAGGTCATCATCATTCTGGTCTTGCCGGTCGGGTAAAGCAGGAAGCGGAACTTGCTCGTTTTCTGCGTGCCCCAGTCCTCGTCGGGGTTGTATCTTTTAAGGTCGCTCGATTGAAAGGATGTAGCGAATGAGGCTATATCCGAAAAATTGTAGTTGAGCCTCAAAAACGTCGTGAACTGGCCGTCGAATGAATACGGCGCCGTGATCCTGGTTTCCGAGAAATTTTCCTTTACGGAAAGTATCCTGGTCGTGAGATTTATGTCGCGAAATCCGCTCATGGCCTCGGCGAATATCGATTCGGCGCCGTTGAAGACGTTCTGCATCTCGCCGTATACGGAAACGCTGTCAAGTTTTCCTGAACCGTAAAAATGAAGATAGTCGATGTTGTGACTATAGTCGTTGTCCCACAGTTTTTCAACCCGCCCGCCGATGCTGGTGTTTTCCTGGAGGCGAAAATTGAGGTTGCCGCCGATCCTGTGTTCGTTAAGATCGGAAAGTTTCGAGCCGATAACGGAGAAATCGAAATTCTGGAAGTATTTTTTATATTTCAGGCCCGCGTTCCGGGTTCTGTGAAGGTCGATAAGCGGATATTTTCCCTGCGGGAACATAACGTCGCCGAGCGTTAAGACCGAAGACAGAAGCCTTGCTTCGTCGGTGCGTTTATTGGACGATTCCCCTGAAGGCGAACCCGTGTTTCTTTTATAATCCGGAAGGTCGAGTTTTATGTCTTTTACGAGTTCCTCGTTTTTCTGCTCTTTTACGGGTTCTTTTTGCGCTTCTTCTTCCGCCGCTTCGATCTCTTCAGCGGTTTTCTTCTTTTTCTTGACGAGAAAATATTTTTCGGGGGTTTCCAGATTCGTTTCGAAAAGGCCGTTGACCCTTTTGCGCTTTTTCCTTCCGACCATTACCTTCTGTGAGAAATACCCGTCGAGGTAATCGAAATTGTTCTTCTGGATCTCTTCGTTAGACGCCACCGGTGTTTTTATCTTTTTGGCGGAAGGCGAAGATTCTATAACGTAGCCTTTTTTCAAGTAAGAATCAGTGTAATAATAGAAGTTTATGAATTTCTCTTTCAATTTCACGCGGCTTTCGTCGCTGTCCTGGCCGAAAGCGACGCGCAGATCCACGGCGTCGCTGAAATAAATGTTATAGCGCGAATGGTTAGTGGATGTGTTCCTGCCGTTGGGGTCCATTCCGTATTCCGAATATGAGTTTCCGTTATAAAAATTAAAATTAGGGCTTTTCAGGGATCCGACCTCGACGGTTTCAAAAACGTCCAGAAATGAATCCTGAGGAATGAATTTTAAAAGGTCCTCTTCCTTCGTGAACGGCCCGTTATCGGTTCTGAATTTAACGGCTTTTTCGGCGCTGAGAAAATCCATTTCGTAAATGTCCATGAAATCGAACTCGTCCGCCGAGTTTAGATCGAGCCTGCGCTCTTCGGTGAATGGATAGCCGAAAGCGCTCCCGTATGGAAGCGCGGCGAGGAAAAGGACCGATATGATCAATAAATGAATTTTGTTGCGAATAAATGCCATGTCTGATTTTGCGTGTTTTGTTTATTGTTTGTTATAAAGGCCCGGCCGGAGTTTCCGGCTTTGGGCGGTCCGCTTTTCCGGCGCCGCGTCCGTATATTATATAAAAACGCGGCTCCGGAAGTATTGTGACTTATTTTATTACGATCTTATCAAGATACAGATTGTAGTTCGTAGATGAAGCGTTCTTTTTCATGCATATGAATCTGAATGCTACGTCCACCCCGGTCCCGACGAAATTGGTAACGGTGAGGTTGGTCGTGAAAGGCGCGAGCTCTATAGTTCCGGAAGTGAAAAAGTCGTAATCGCCGCGGTCGAGGCCGTTGATGACGATCTTGAAAGTGCCGGAATCGCCCGTGCGAAGGGCCCAGATGTCTAGATTATAAGCGCCTACTGGGAAGAACTGCTTGAACTCGATCCAGTCGCCGTCGCCGGTTCCGGTGCCGCACGCGGCGGAATCAACGTTCGGGAAAGGGGTGCCGGTTATCGATTCGCCGTGCTCGTCGTCTATCGGGCCGAAGAAAAGATACGAATCGGCGTCGAAAGGGAATTGCAGCGTCCTGACCTCGAGCTTGAACGGAGCGTTTATGGCTGTGGAACCGCGCACTACGTCGAGTATGTGGCGTTCGGCTTCCATAGTGCGATATGCGACATCGCCTGAAACGGTTACGTAATTAGTGTAAGAACCTTCACGGCCCGTAGAACTAACCGCGCAGACCTTGTAGTAATATGTTTTTCCCACCGTTATGGAGTTTGTGAATTCGGTCGAGAGCGGCTGGCCGATCTGGGCGTAAACGCCGTCGCTGAATTCAGAGCGGTAGATCCTGTATGAGACAGCGCCGACGACAGGCTGCCAGACTATTCTGACCTGGCCCAGAGCCTGCATTCTGACCGTGAGTCCGGCGGGAGTGTCCGGGAAATCTATTCCGACCTTGTTCGTGGCGGGTTTCGACATTCTCGATTCGTTGCCCGAATTATCAAATGACGCTATCGAGTATTGATAATAGCTGTCCATGTTGACTTCCGTATCGGTCCAGGTGGTGTCCGGCGGAAGAACTTTTACGAGCTGATAGGTTTCGTCGACGTCGAGGCGTTTTCTGTAAACTTTAAAACCGGCCAGATCGAGAGACTTTCCGTCGGCGTCTTTTTCGGGTTTAACCCATGTGAGAATTACCTGGGCGTCGCCTGACGCTATAAGATTTGTCGGCGTTCCGGGCGGAATATTGTCCATTTTGCCCATGAGCGTGTATGAACCGTCGACGTACTGGCTGTAGTTGCCCATTTTGTCGATCGCTCTGACCCTGTAATAATATGTGCCCATTACGAGGTTGGAATCGGAAAAAACGTTTATTCCGCAAGGGACTTTCGCTATCGACTGCCATACGTTAACGTTGCCTGAATGTCTTTCGATCTCGAATTCTTTGAGATCGTCGAGTGTGGAGCCGTCGGTGTTCTGCTTGGGCGGGTCCCATGAAACTATTATGGCGCCGCGGTCCGATCCGAAAACGGTTTGTCTTGAAGGCGCGAAGAAAACATTCATCGGCGGTTTGGGGACGCTTCCGGTCGTCGGCTGAAGCCTTATTATCTGAGGGGCCGAGGGTGCGCTCTGTCTTAAAAGGTTGTCGAAGGCGACCACGGTGTATATGAACTTTTCGCCGTCGATGAGTTCGGCGCTCTTATCTACGTAGTTGTCGTCGGTGGTCGTGGCGACCTTTTTGTCGGCCCCGCCTTCGCGTCTTCTGAATATGTAGTATCCGACGATGTTCTTTTTGACCTGATCGTATTTATTGGTGGTGACGGGGTTCCAGTCGAGAGTTACCTGATAGAACTGTTCCGTGAGTTTCTGCACCACGT